>CAXTBN010000045.1:12342-23832 GCA_964242895.1 uncultured Caulobacteraceae bacterium
GCGAGTCGGGGCCGGCGAGTCGGGGCCGGCGGGTCTCGGCCGGCGAGTAGGGGAGCGGAACATGAGGCGGCACTGGCGGGCGGCCCTGGCCTTCGCCGTCGGCGTTCCGGTCGTGGCGGCGGCGCTGCTGCTGCGGCAGAAGCTGGCCCTCTCCACGGTGCTGGGGGCCGACGCGGGCGCGGCGGTGTTCCTGGTCACCATCGGCGCGGTCATCTTCAACGACGACGAAGCCGACGTGCGCCGGCGCGCCGCCTACGACGACGCCAACGTGGCCGTGATCATGACGCTGGTGATCGCGGCCATGGCCGCGAGCCTGTCCGCACTGATCTTCGCGCTGAAGCAGGGCAAGGCGCCGGGCCACGAGGCCTCGCCCCTGCTGGTGGTGCTGGCGCTCGTCACCCTGGTGGAGAGCTGGCTCGTCGTGCAGATGCTGTTCTGCATCCACTACGCCCATCTGTACTTCGGCGACCTCGACGACGACGACCACGCCGACAAGGGCGTGAAGTTCGAGGGCGACCAGCCGAAGAGTTACCGCGAGTTTTGGTACATGGCGGTGTGCATGGGCGCGACCTTCCAGGTGAGCGACTTCTCGATCACCAGCACCCGCTTCCGCAACGTCATCACCGTCCACGCGCTTGTGGCGTTCGCCTTCAACACCCTGGTGCTCGCCCTCGGGGTGGGGATCGTCGGCAACCTGCTTGGCTGAGGCGCGCGCTGATTCGTCGCCGCGCGCGACGAGGGGCGGCGTGACACGGTGGAGTTCAGGCGTCTTCCTCGCCAGGAACTTCGATGAAGCTCGGCCGTTTTCCCGTCGCCGCGATCCGGAGCGCTCCCGCGCCCGCCATCGTGCGCATGCCGCCGGAGCGGGGGGAGAGCGACCGCGTGCCCAAGCAGATCGTGCGCCAGGCGCCCTACCTGCGCCGCTACGCGCGCGCCTTGACCGGGTCGCAGGCTCAGGGCGACGACCTCGTGCAGTCGACGCTGGAGGCTCTGCTCTCCGGCGAGGTCAAACTCGACGGCGACACGCCCCTTCGCCCCGCCCTGTTCCGCGCGCTGTACGCCAACTGGCGGCGGTCGCCGGAGGCGGTGGCCGCGTCCGGGCTGGCGGCCGACCAGCGCCTGCAGACGCTCTCGCCCGAGCACCGGGCGGCGCTGCTGCTGGTCTCCATGGAGGGTTTCACGCCCTACGAGGCCTCGCAGGTGATGGAGGTCTCGCCGTCGGCGCTCGACGCCAAGCTGGCCGAGGCGCAGGCGGAGCTGGAGCGTCAGCTCGCCACCGACGTGCTGATCATCGAGGATGAGCCGATCATCGCCCTCGACCTGACCCGCCTCGTACGCGAGCTGGGCCACCGCGTCGCCGCCACCGCGGCCACGCACGCCGAGGCGGTCGCCGCCGCGCGTGAGGTGAAGCCGGGGCTGGTGCTGGCGGACATCCGCCTCGCCGACGGCTCCAGCGGCATGGAGGCCGCGTCGGAGATCCTGAAGAGCTTCAACATCCCGGTGATCTTCATCACCGCCTTCCCCGAGCACCTGCTGACCGGCGAGCGGCCGGAGCCCGCCTTCCTGATCACCAAGCCGTTCCGCGAGGATGCGGTGAAGGCGCTGATCGGCCAGGCGCTGTTCTTCCACTCACCGGCGCAGGCCCGCTCCGCCGCCTGACGGACGTCCGCCGGCAGGAACCTTGGCCGGAGCCGGCCCGTTGGGCGGGGGCTATCCGTCCAGCCGCCGGAGTTTCCCCATGACCGACGTCACCGCCGACAAGACCGAAGAGGGCGGTGCGCCCAAGGCGGCCGCCAACCTCAAGGACGACGCCAAGCGCATCGCCTCGTCCGTGGGCGAGCGCGCGCAGGCCACCGCCGAGCAGCTCCGCCGGCAGGCCGGCGAGCAGTCCGCCGCCGCGCGCGAGTGGGCCGCCGACCAGGCCGACGTGCTGCGCGACACGGTGCAGACCAAGCCGTTCATCGCCGTGGGCGTATCGGCGGCCTCCGCCTTCGCCGCGGGCCTGATCCTGGGCGTGCTGCTCGCGCGCCGTTGAGCGGCTCAGCGCGCGGCCGCCGCCTTGGCGCGCCGCGCCGCCGCCTTCTCCCGCTCGACCTGCACGTAGGTCTTGGGCAGCGTGTCGAGCGTGAGATAGCCCAGCCCCTTGGGGTCGAGCAGGATGAAGCGCCGTTCCGCCTTGGCGCGCCACTCCGCCGCCGAGACGCGGCCGTCGAGGTCGGTGTCGCACGCCTGCACCGGCTCGGGCTCGTTCAGCACGCCGTATACGCCCGCGCCTGAGAAGGTGGTGTCCGCGGCGGTGATGCGGCCGCGCCGGTCGGTGTCGAGGACGTCGCGTCCGGCCTGGCCGCCGCGCCGGTCGCCGATGTCGACTCCCCCGTTGCGGTCATGGAACAGGGCGCGGTCCTGGCCCTCTCCCGCCCGGAGCGAGCCTATGCGCGGCAGGATCTCAGGTGCGACTTGGTCCTCGTAGGCGCGGATCTCGAAGCCGTCGATCACGCCGTCGCCGTCGGTGTCCAGGCCGCGGAAGAAGTGGTCGGCGTCGGCGAGGAACTCGGCGCGGGTGACGCGTCCGTCGCCGTCGGCGTCCGCGCGCCGGAACCAGTCGGCGGCGGCGTAGGGGCCGTCCGGCGTTCCGTGGAAGGGCTCGCCGAAGGGGCTGACGAAGACGTTCGGCGGCTCCCGGCGGGGCGGCGGCTTGTGCGGAGCGTCTTCGGCCGCTGGGTCGGGCGGCTCCACCTGGGCGGCGCGGGCGATCGACGCGCCGGCGAGCGCTGCGGCGAGCGCCAGCGCCGCGGCCGCGCGACGTCTCACGCGGGCTGCAGGTGCAGCGGCAGGCGGGCGCGGGCGCGCAGGCCGCCCTCCGGCCGGTTCTCCAGCTCCGCCTCGCCGCCGTGCGCGCGGGCGATGGTGCGCACCACCGCGAGGCCGAGGCCGGCGCCGCCCGTGGCGCGGCTGCGGCTGGGCTCGCCGCGGTGGAAGGGCTCGAACACCCGCTCGCGCTCGCGCTCCGGCACGCCCGGGCCGTCGTCGTCGACCTCCACCACCGCCGCACCGTCCTCGGCATAGACACGGGCGCGGGCGCGGGCGCCGAACTTCACCGCGTTGTCGAGGAGGTTGGAGACGAGCCGCCGCAACGCCAGGGCGTCGCCGTAGACCACCACGGGCGCGCGCCCGTCGGAGCAGACGTCCAGCCCCGTGTCGGTCATCTCGTCGGCCACGGTCTGCACCAGCGAGCACAGTTCGAGCTTGCACCGCTCGCCCTGGTGGGTGGCGTCGCGGACGAAGGCCATGGTGTCGGCGATCATCTGCTCCATCTGCTCGATGTCGGACGTCATCTTGGCGGCGAGCGTCGGCGGCGCGGATTCCACGCGAAAGCGCAGGCGGGTGAGCGGGGTGCGGAGGTCGTGGGCGATGGCGCCCACCATGGCGGTGCGATCGTGCACGTAGCGGTTCAGCCGGCTCTGCATGTCGTTGAAGGCGGCGGCGGCCGTCTGCACCTCGGCGGGGCCGCGGATGCGCTGGATCGGTGGCGCCCCGGGATCGCGCCCGAGCCGTCCGGCGGCCTCCGCGAACTCGGCGAACGGCGCGGCGAAGCGGCGCGAGAACAGCCAGGCCAGCGGCGCCAGCGCCACGGCGGAGACGGCGAACCACAGGATCATCCGCTGCGTCCAGCTGGTGAAGGGCGCCGTGGCCTCGCGCCTCAGCACCGACCAGCGCCCGTCGGCGGTGCGCACGGCCGCCACGAACGGCGCGACGACGAAGTTGTCGCTGCGATGATCGCTCTGCATGGGCGACAGCTGTCGCTGGTAGCTGCGCACCGATCGCCGCCCGGGGCTGCGGCCCGAGTCGAGGAAGTACAGGCGCACGTCGGCCAGGGGGCGGCCCAGCTGGTCGGCCAGTTCGCCACGCAGGATCCCGCCCACGCGCGTAGGGCGCAGGTTCCCGGGCGTGGCCACGTCGCCGGCGTAGGTCGAGCTGAGCGACAGCCCGTTCTCCACCGCGACGGGGCGCTGCGGATTGCGCAGCGCCGCGGCGACCTCGCTGACTCGGAAGAACTCCGGCGGCGGCGGCGGCAGGAAGTAGACGATGGCCAGGTTCACCGCATGCGCGCCGATCAGCGTCAGCAGCACCAGCGCGAACACCGGCACGAACAGAGGCGCGGCCCCGCGCCGATGGCGCGGGATCGTCACGCCGGTCATCGCCGCAGCACCTTGGGCATGAACATGTAGCCCTCGTTGCGCACCGTGCGGATCAGGCCGCCGGAGCCGGGGCTCTGCCCGTCGTCGAGCTTCTTGCGCAGGCGGCTGATCTGCACGTCGATGGCGCGGTCGTAGGCGTCGCTGTCGGGGCCGCGCGCGTGGTCCAGCAGCTGGTCGCGCGTCATCACCTTCTGCGGGTTGCCGACGAAGGCGCGGAGCAGCGAGAACTCGCCGCCCGAGAGGTTCACCACCGCGCCGTCGGGGCTCTTCAGCTCGCGGCGCACGAGGTCGAGGCGCCAGCCGTCGAACTCGCAGGCGGCGTCCAGGCCCGCGCCGGCGCGGGGCTCGGCCCGGCGGCGCATGACGGCGCGCACGCGGGCCAGGAGCTCGCGGGGGTTGCAGGGCTTGGCGAGGTAGTCGTCGGCCCCGAGCTCCAGGCCGACGATCCGGTCGGTCTCCTCGCCCATGGCCGAGAGCATGATCACCGCCGGGCCGTCCGGCTGGCCGGCGAGGCGGCGGCAGATGGTCAGGCCGTCGTCGCCCGGCAGCATGACGTCGAGCACGATCACGTCGGCGGGCGCTGCGGCAAGCGCGCGCTGCAGGCCCGCGGCGTCGGCGGCCTCGGCCACGTCGAAGCCGTGGCGGCCGAGGAACTCGCCCACCACGTCGCGGATGCCGGGATCGTCGTCGACGATCACCACCCGCCCGGCGCTGGGGTCTGCGAAGACGTCGGTCATGGCGGCGACCCTCACCACATCGGCGGGGCCGGCGTATGGCGGCCGTGCAACACGGCCGCCCGCTGCGTCAGCGTGGCGCGACGCCGGTCAGGTCGGCCCCGTCCTCGTCGTCGGAGTCGATGACGCCGCGGCGCACGTTCGAGCGCCAGAAGCCGTAGCTGAAGTACAGCATCAGCCCCAGCGCGGCCCACACCAGAAACACCAGCTTGGCCGTCATCGGCAGGCTGAGGAACAGCACCACGCATCCCAAGACCGACAGCGGCGCCACGACCCACAGGAGCGGCGTGCGGAACGGGCGGGGCCGCGACTTGTCGGTGACGCGCAGGATCATCACGCCGATGGAGACTGCGGCGAAAGCGAACAGCGTGCCGCCGTTGGAGTAGTCCACTAGTTGGCCCACGGGGAAGAAGGCCGCGGCCACCGCCACGATCACGCCGGTGACGGTGGTGATGATCCAGGGCGTCTTGAATCGCGGGTGCACGGTGGAGAACACCGACGGCAGGAGGCCGTCGCGCGCCATGACGAAGAAGACGCGCGTCTGGCCGTACATCATCAGCAGCACCACCGAGGGCAAGGCGATCGTCGCCGCCAGTCCCAAGACGTTGCCGAAGAAGGGGTGGCCCGCTTCGCGCAGCACATAGGCCAGCGCCTCCTTGGAGCAGACCAGCGGCGCGTGCAGGCCGGTGCAGGCGGCCGAGCCGTAGAGCTCGGGCGAGCCGTCGGCGAAGTACTGGCCGGTGGCGTCCTTCAGAGGCTGCGCGCCGATGGCGCCGATCACGCCGCTGGCGACCAGGAGATAGAACACCGTGCAGATGGCGAGCGACGCCAGGAGGCCGATGGGTACGTTGCGCTGCGGGTTCTTGGTCTCCTCCGCGGCGGTGGAGACGGCGTCGAAACCCACGTAGGCGAAGAAGATGGAGGCCGCCGCGCCGAGCACGCCGGTGCCCGCCGAGTCCAGCGGGTTGCCCCAGCCGCGTGGCGTGAACGGCTGGAAGTTGTGCATGTGGCCGGTGATCATCGGCAGCGTCAGCACAACGAACAGCGTCAGCGCCGTCACCTTGATGGCCACCAGCACCGCGTTGACCGTGGCGCTCTCCTTGGTGCCCACGACCAGGAGCCCCGTGACCAGGGCGGTGATGATCACCGCGGGCAGGTTCACCATGCCGCCGGCCTCGCCGCCCTCAAGGAAGCCGAGCGAGATCTTCGGTCCCACCGTGAGCGCGTGCGGCAGATGCCATCCCACGGCGTCGAGGAAGCCGGAGATGTGGCCGGACCAGCCCACCGCCACGGCGCTGGCGCCGAGCGCGTACTCCAGGATCAGCGCCCAGCCGACGAGCCAGGCGACGATCTCGCCCATGACGGCGTAGCTATAGGTGTAGGCGGAGCCCGCCACCGGCACCATCGACGCCAGCTCGGAGTAGCAGAGCGCCGCCACCGCGCAGACCGCGCCGGCCAGGATGAAGGACACCATCATCCCCGGCCCCGCCTTTTGGGCGGCGGCCGCCGTCAGCACGAAGATGCCCGTGCCGATCACCGCGCCGATGCCCAGCAGCGTCAGCTGCACGGGACCGAGCGAGCGCTGCAGCGACTTCTTCTCGGCGGTGCGTAGGATCTGGTCGAGCGGCTTCACGCGCCACATCGGCGGAACTCCTGTCAGGAAACGGACAGGCCCCGGCCGGTCGCGACGCCGTCACCGTGGCTTGCGCGGCCGAGCGCGGTCAAGGTCTATGCCGCCGCAGGCTCGTCCCGCCCGCGCCGCGCCCGTCCCATGCTCCCCGTCGACGCCGTCCTGCCCATCCTGTGCGCCGCCCTGCGCGAGCGGCCCAACGCGGTGCTGGTCGCGCCGCCCGGCGCGGGGAAGACCACGCGCACGCCGCTGGCGCTGCTCGACGAGCCGTGGGCGGCCGGCGGCCGCATCCTGGTGCTGGAGCCCCGGCGGCTGGCGGCGCGGGCGGCGGCGCGGCGCATGGCGCAGACGCTGGGCGAGGAGGTGGGCTTGACCGTCGGCTACCGCGTGCGGATGGAGGCGCGCGTCTCGGCCGCCACTCGCGTGGAGGTCGTCACCGAGGGCGTGTTCACCCGCAGGATCCTGGACGACCCGGGGCTGGAGGGCGTGGCCGCCGTCCTGTTCGACGAATTCCACGAGCGCAGCCTGGAGGGCGACCTCGGCCTCGCCTTTGCGCTCGACGCCCAGGCGCAGCTGCGGCCCGACCTGCGCCTCTTGGTCATGAGCGCCACAGTGGACGGCGCAGCCGTCGCGCGCCTGCTCGGCGAGGGGACGCCTGTGGTGGAGAGCGAGGGCCGCCTCTTCCCCGTGGAGACGCGCCACGTGGGCCGCGACCTCTCGCGCCGGTTCGAGGACGATGTGGCGCGCCTGGTGCGGCGAGCGCTGGCGGCCGACGCCGGCGACGTGCTCGCCTTCCTGCCGGGCCAGGCGGAGATCCGCCGTACGGCCGAGCGGCTGGAGGCGGAGGTGCGCGATCCGGCGGTCGCGCTCGTCCCCCTGCACGGCGGCCTCTCGCCGGCCGAGCAGGACCGGGCGCTCGCGCCGGGCTCGCCGGGCGGACGCAAGGTCGTGCTGGCGACCTCCATCGCCCAGACCAGCCTGACGCTGGAGGGCGTGCGGATCGTGGTCGACGGCGGGCTCGCGCGCGTCCCGCGCTACGATCCGGCGCGCGGGCTCACCCGGCTCGAGACCGTACGCGTGTCGCGCGCGGCCGCCGACCAGCGCCGCGGCCGCGCCGGACGCACCGCGCCCGGCGTCTGCTGGCGACTGTGGGAGGAGGCGGAGACCCGCGCGCTGCCCGCCTTCGACCGCCCGGAGATGCTGGAGGCCGACCTGGCCGGCGTGGCGCTCGACCTCGCGCTCTGGGGCGTGCGCGAGCCGGACGGCGTGCCCTTCCTCGACCCGCCGCCCGCGGTCGCCTTCGCCGAGGCGCGCGCGCTCCTGCACCGCCTGGCGGCGCTGGACGAGGCCGGTGGCCTGACCCCGCACGGCCGCGCACTTGCGAGGCTCGGCCTGCCGCCGCGCCTGGCGAACATGGTGCTCGCCGGCGCGCGCGCCGGGGCGGGCGAGCGTGCGGCGCGGCTGGCCGTCGTCCTGTCGGAGCGCGGCCTCGGCGGCTCGGGCGTGGACGCGTCCGAGCGGCTGGACCGCCTGGCGCGCGACCGCGACCCCCGCAGCGCCGACGCCCGCCGGCTCGCCTCGCGCTGGGCGCGCGAGGCCGGCGGGGCCGAGGGGCCCGGCGTGGACGACGGCCTGCTGCTGGCCGAGGCCTTCCCGGAGCGCATCGCGCGGCGGCGCGGCCCGCCCGGCGAGTTCCGCCTCGCGTCCGGCCGCGGCGCCTGGCTCGATCCGGCCGCGCCCCTGGCCGGCGAGGCGTGGCTGGCGGTGGGCGAGCTCGTCGGAGGCGGGACGCGCGACCGCATCGGGCTCGCCGCCCGGCTGGACGAGGCGGCGCTCCTGGCCGCCTTCGCCGACCGGATCACGACGGAGGAGCGTGTCGACCTCGACGGCGAGGGACGCATCCGCGCGCGCCGGCTGCGCCGCCTGGGCGAGCTGGTCGTGGAGGAGCGCGCGCTCGACCGCCCCGACCCGGCCGCGGTGGTGCGGGCCCTGCTCGACCGCGTCCGCGAGCAGAGCCTGGGCGTGCTGCCCTGGGGCGAGGCGACCGCGTCCTTCCGCGCGCGCGTCACCTTCCTGCGCGGCCTTGACCCGGACGGCGGCTGGCCGGACCTGTCGGACGCCGCGCTGCTCGACACGGCGCAGACGTGGCTTGCGCCGCTGCTCACCGGGCGCACGCGGCTCGAATCACTCGACGCTGCGGAGCTGGATACGGCGGTGCGCGCGGGCTTGCCCTGGGAGCTGCTGCGCAGGCTGGACGCGGAGGCGCCGATGCGGCTCGACACCCCCGCGGGATCGAGCGCGGCCATCGACTACGCCGCGGAGGGCGGCCCACGCGCGGAGGTGCGCGTGCAGGAGCTGTTCGGCCTGCGCGAGCATCCGACGGTGGCTCGCGGCCGCGTCCCACTCACCCTCGCCCTGCTCTCGCCGGCGCGTCGGCCGGTGCAGGTGACGCGCGACCTGCCGGGCTTCTGGGCCGGCTCCTGGCGCGAGGTGCGCGTCGAGATGAAGGGTCGCTACCCCCGCCACCCCTGGCCGGAGGACCCGGCGTCCGCCGCCCCGACCACCCGCGCCAAGCCGCGGGGGAGCTGACGCGCAGCCGGCGTGAGGCGGCGACCGCCACCGTGCCACGGGTCGGCGTGGCGAGCGCGCTCGGTCCGGACGCCGTGCGGCGTTGGTGAGCCGGCGTGCGCTTGGCGCGGATCGCGCCTTGGGCGATGTTCTCACCCGGCTGGTCGGGAGGGGATGCGATGGCGGCGGGGCTGGTGCTTGCGTTGGCGTTGACCGCGGCGGGGACAGACGCGAGCGCGTCGCTGCGGCTGCGCTGCGACGGCCGCGCCGACATGCTGGTCGCTCACGAGAGCTTCCGCGGGCTGAAGGGCGGCGGCCTCTCGACCACCACGAGTTACGACCGCCGCCGCGACGAGGAGCGCGTGCTGTTCGAGATGGCGGACGGCGCCGCACGGCTGCACCTGCCGCCGCGGCTGGTCACCGCCGTCCACAGCGGCGACGCCGACGGCTGGTGGCCCGTCTCCGATCTCAAGGTCGGCGACGACGTCATCAGCGGCCGCATCCGCATCAACCTCGTCAACAAGCCGAGCTTCCGCATCGACCGCGTCAACGGCGACCTCGAGCTGAGCGGGCTGATGCCCTTCCGCGGCCAGTGCGAGAACACTGCGGGCCAGCCTCGCAAGTTCTGACGGCCGCCGACGCCCCGCAGGGCGCCGGCGCCCCCGCCTCAGAAGCTGGAGGCTTGCAGACCCAGCAGCGTGACCTCGACGCGGCGGTTCAGCTGGCGACCGTCCGCGCTCGCGTTGCTGGCGGTCGGCGAGTCCTCGCCGTGGCCTTCGAGCTGGAAGCGTCCGGCGTCGACGCCCAGGGCGGCCAGGGCGTCGGCGACCGAGCGGGCGCGGTCGCGGGAGAGGATCAGGTTGGCCTGCGCCGTGCCGACCGAGTCCGTGTAGCCGTCGATCCGCACGCGCTGGGCGGGGTTCTGGCGCAGGTAGTCGGCCAAGGGGCGCAGCTTGGCGTCGGCGGTCGGACGCAGGCGGGCGCTGCCGGTCTCGAACAGCACGTCCTGCAGGGTGAACACCGCCCCGTCACTGTTCTGGCGGAAGCCGTAGGCGTGCATGGCCGGCCGGTCGTAGCCGTAGTCGCCGCGGGCCGGGCCGGGAGGCGGCGGGGGTGGCGGAGCGGCGTCGTCGTACCTGCGGTCGCCGCGGTCGGGGCCGAAGCCGCGGCCGTCCTCGAAGGCGCGGTTGGCGGCGCGGGCCTCGCGCGGCTGCACCACGCCGTCGCGGTTGAAGTCGAAGTCCCGCAGGACGAAGGCGCGGCCGCGCGGGGTGTCCCGCAGTTCGGGCAGGAGCAGGGAGACGCCCGGCCCCACGAGCTCGCCGGCGCGATCGCCGTACGGCCGGTCGGACGCGCGGTCGTCGTAGGACGGTCGGTCGCCAGGCCTCTGCGCATCGTCGTAACGGGGCTGTCCGTATTGCGGCTGGTCGTAGCGCGGCTGTCCGTAGCGGGGCTGGTCGTAGCCGGGCTGGGCGGAGGCCGGGCCGGCCAGGGTCGCGGCCGTGACGGCCGCGCCGGCGGCGAGGACGAGGAGGTGTCTGGTCGTGGACATGGAGCGGTTCCCGGTGGAGCTGGCCGGGCTTGTGCGGCACTCGACTTGAACCGGGGATGACGTGAGCGCCGGCCCTCGGTTCAGGCGCTGCTCAGCGTCCGGCGGCCTTCCATGCGCCCCCGCTGAACTCCAGCCGCAGCGTCGGCCAGGTGTGGGCTATGCCGCCCTGCTCGTAGGACACCGCGAGCGTGCAGCCTCTCCCCTGCGCCGCCACCAGCCGCCTGAAGGGAGGGTGGCCGCCGGGCGGGAGGGAGTCCGTCGCCTGGAACGGCTGGCCGACGTCGGCCATCTCGCCCAGGCGCGCCCGCACCCCGGCCGGCAGCGACGCCACGCGCGTGATCTCGACCGGCGTGTCCGTCGGGTAGGGGCAGGGCGGCACAGCAGGCACGGCGGGAGCTCCGGTCAGCCGGTGGCGGCGTAGATCATGATGCCCGTCGCCACGGCCAGGTTCAGGCTGTCGGCGCGCCCGCGCATGGGAATCTTCACCGCCATGTCGCAGGCGGCCGCCAGCTCGGGAGAGAGGCCCTGCGCCTCGTTGCCCATCAGCAGCAGGGTGGGGCGGCGGTAGACGGCGCTCCGGTGGGTCTGCTCGGCGGTGAGGAGCGTGCCGACCACCGCGCCCGGCCAGCCCCGCCGCCACGCCAGGAACTCGGCGTCGGTGGCGCGGAACAGGGGGACGGCGAAGATCGAGCCCATGGTGGCGCGCACGGCCTCGACGCTCCACGGATCGCAGGTGTCGCCGACCAGGATCACGCCGCCGCAGCCCGCCGCGTCGGCGGTGCGCACGATCGTGCCGAGGTTGCCGGG
>CAXTBN010000046.1:0-11979 GCA_964242895.1 uncultured Caulobacteraceae bacterium
GCCTGGAGCAGATGCGCGCCTTCCAGGCGGGCGCGATCCCCTACCGCGGCATCGGCCACACCCTTGGCTTCAAGCTGCTGGAGGTGGCGGAGGGCCGCGTGGTGTTCGCTGGGACGCCGGGGCCGGAGGTCTACAACCCGCTCGGCGCGGTGCACGGCGGCTACGCGGCGACGCTGCTGGACTCCGCCTGCGGCTGCGCCGTGCACACCCGGCTGCAGCCCGGCCAGGGCTACACCACCCTGGAGATCAAGGTCGCCTACCACCGCGGCATGAGCGCCGACACGGGCGAGGTCCGGGCCGAGGGCGTCGTCACCCACCTCGGCCGCCGCACCGGCTACGCCGAGGCGCGCCTGACGGACGGGGCGGGCAAGCTGGTGGCCAGCGCGACCTCGACGCTGATGATCCTGTAGTCGGAGGGTCTCAGACCACGCCCAGCGTCTTGAGCCGGGCGCGGGGGTGGACCTCGTTCTGGCTCATCACCACCGTCTGGCCGCGGAAGCGCTCGATCACCGAGCGGACGTAGGGGCGGATGGCGGGGCTGGTCAGCAGCACCGGAGCCTCGCCCACCGCCGCCGCGCGGTCGAAGGCGTCGCGGACGCCGCGGATGAAGTCGTGCAGGCGCGAGGGAGCCAGCGCGAGCGTCTTGTCGTCGCCCGGACCTATCAGCGCCTCGGAGAACGCGCCCTCCCAGTCGCCCGAGAGCGTGATGATGGGCAGGGCGCCGTCGTCCGCCCGGTTGGCGAAGCACAGCTGGCGGCCGAGGCGTGAGCGCACGTGCTCCACCAGGGCGGTGACCCCGGCCGAGTGCGGGGCCGCCTCGCCGATGCCCTCCAGGATGGTCGGCAGGTCGCGGATGGAGACGCGCTCCTTCAGCAAGCCCTGCAGCACGCGGTGGACTGTGGTGGCGGGGGTGACCGACGGGATCAGGTCGTCGGCCAGCTTCTTCTGCTCGGCCGGGAGGTCCTTCAGGAGCTTCTGCACCTCCGCATAGCCGAGCAGGTCGGCCATGCTGTCCTTCAGGATCTCGGTCAGATGCGTGGTCAGCACGGTGGCGGGGTCCACCACGGTGTAGCCGCGGAAGCTGGCCTCCTCGCGGAGCGCCTCCTCGATCCAAGTGGCGGGCAGGCCGAAGGCGGGCTCGCGCCCGTGCTCGCCGGGCAGCTCCACCTGGCCGCCGGTGGGGTTCATGGCCATGAGCGCGCCGACGCGCACCTCGCCCGCCCCGGCCTCCATCTCCTTGACCAGGATGCGGTAGCCCTGGTTGGGCAGGCGCATGTTGTCCAGGATGCGCACCTGCGGCGTGACGAAACCGAACTCGGTCGCCAGCGTCCGGCGCAGCGCCTTGATCTGGTCGGTGAGCTTGCGGCCTGAGACGTCGTTGATCAGGGGCAGCAGGCCATAGCCGAGCTCGATTTTCACCTCGTCGATGGCGAGCGTGCGGCTGATCGGCTCCTCCTCCGGCGGGGCTTTCGCGGCTTCGGCGGCGGCGACCTCGGCTTCCGTCGGCGGCGGCGCTCGCCGGGCGACGCGCCAGGCCAGCGCTCCGGCGCCGAGGGCGATGGCGGCGAACGGGATCAGCGGCATCCCCGGCACGATCCCGATCACCCCGGCGGCGGCCGAGACCATGCCCAGGCTCACCGGGTTGCCGGCGAGCTGGGTCACCAGCGCCTTGTCGGCCGAGCCCTCCACGCCCGCCTTGGAGACCAGGAAGCCGGCGGCGATGGAGATGATCAGCGCGGGCACCTGGCTCACCAGCCCCTCGCCGATGGTCAGCACGGTGTAGGAGCCCGCCGCCGTCGCCACGCTGACGTGGTGCTGCACCACGCCGATCAGCATGCCGCCGACAAGGTTGATGCCGGTGATGATCAGCCCCGCCATGGCGTCGCCGCGCACGAACTTGGAGGCGCCGTCCATGGCGCCGAAGAAGGTGGACTCCTGCTCCAGCTCCTTGCGGCGCAGGCGGGCGGTCTTCTCGTCGATGGCGCCGGAGGAGAGCTCGGCGTCGATGGCCATCTGCTTGCCGGGCATGGCGTCGAGCGAGAAACGCGCAGCCACCTCGGCGATGCGGGTCGAGCCCTTGGTGATGACCACGAAGTTCACCACCACGAGGATGGCGAACACGATCACCCCGATGACGAAGTTGCCTCCCATCATCAGCTTTCCGAACGCCTGGATCACGTGCCCGGCCGGGTCTCCGCCCTCGTGCCCGTGGGATAGGATCAGGCGCGTGGACGCGATATTCAGGCCAAGCCGGTAGAGCGTGGCCACCAAGAGCACGGTCGGGAAGGCGGTGAAGTCGAGCGGCCGCTTGATGAGCAGCGCCGTCATCAGGATCAGCACGGCCGCCGTGAGCGAGATGGCCAGCAGCAGATCGATCAGGATCGCCGGGACGGGCAGCACGAGCAGCAGCACGATCCCGATGACGCCGACCGCGAGGCCGACCTCGCCGCGAGGGGCGGCGCGCAGCAGCGTTCGCAGGTCGGGGACGACCCGGGCGGGCGCGGGGAGGGCGGCGTCAGCCATGGGCGTTCAAGCTCAGGCGGCGTAGGCGCCCGCGCCCGCGACGCCCACCGTCGGCGGCGGCACCGGGACGCCGGCGGCCGCGTACTCGTTCAGCTTGTTGCGCAGGGTGCGGATGCTGATGCCCAGGATCACCGCGGCATGGGTGCGGTTGCCGAAGGTGTGGGTCAGGGTGTCGAGGATCAGCGCCTGCTCGACCTGCGCCACCGTCTGGCCGACCAGGCCGGCCGTGGAGGCGGCGACCGCCGCGCTGGCGGTCTGGGCGGCGCGGACGGCGACCTGGGCTCCGGCGTCGACCTCCAGCGGCGCGCCGTCGGGCAGGCGCACGGCGTCGGGCTCGATCTCCGCGCCTGGGGAGAGAAGCACGGCGCGGTGGATGGCGTTCTCCAGCTCGCGCACGTTGCCGGGCCAGCGGTGCTGGGCCAGGCGCACGCGCGTCTCGGCGGAGATCGGCTTGAGGGGCACCCCGTTCGCGGCGGCGTACTTCTTGGCGAAGTGGTCGGCCAGGGCGAACACGTCGATGGGCCGCTCGCGCAGGGACGGCAGGCGCAGGTTCACGACGTTGAGGCGGTAGAGCAGGTCCTCGCGAAAGGTCCCGTCCTTCACCGCGGCGGCGAGGTCGCGGTTCGAGGTGGCCAGGATGCGGATGTCGACTTTTACAGGTTTGGAGCCGCCAACGCGGTCGATCTCGCGCTCCTGGATGGCGCGCAGGAGCTTGGCCTGCAGGCGCGCGTCCATCTCGCTGATCTCGTCCAGGAGAAGCGTGCCGCCGTCGGCCTCCTCGAACTTGCCGATCCGGCGGTGGAGCGCTCCGGTGAAGGCGCCCTTCTCGTGGCCGAACAGCTCGCTCTCCAGCAGGTTCTCGGGGATGGCGGCGCAATTGACGCTGATGAAGGGCCGCTCCGCGCGCCGGCTCTTCCGGTGCAGGTAGCGGGCCATCACCTCCTTGCCGACGCCGCTCTCGCCGGTGATCAGGATCGAGGCCTCCGACCCCGCCACCTGGTCGGCGAGCTTGATCACCGCCTCCATGCACGGGTCGCGCGCCACCATCGGCCGCTCGTCGTCGCTGACGGCGGCCAGCACCGCGGCGATAAGCTCGGCCTCGGGCGGGAGCGGGATGAACTCGCGGGCCCCTGCGCGGATGGCGTCGGCCGCCTTGCGCGGATCGGCCCCCACGCCGCAGGCCACCACGGGCACGCGCATGCGCTCGGCCTCGTTGGCGGCGATCAGCCCGGCGATGTCGAGCTCGTAGTCGACCATGAGCAGGTCCGCGCCCTGGCCGGAGCGCAGGGCGTGGGTGGCCTGCGCCGTGGCCTCCACGTGGGAGACGCGCGCGCCCGCGTTCATGGCCATCTTCACGGCCGAGGCGAGCTGGCCCGAGAGGCGTCCGACGACCAGGAGTCTCATGCCGCGGCGTCCCCGTCCTTGATGATCTCGGTCATGGTCACGCCCAGCCGCTCGTCGACGACGACGACCTCGCCCCGGGCGACCAGACGGTTGTTCACGTAGATGTCGATCGCCTCGCCCACCTTGCGGTCGAGCTCCAGGATCGAGCCGGAGCCGAGCTTGAGGAGCTGGGCCACCGACAGCGACGCCTTGCCCAGCACCGCGGAGATGTTCACGGGCACGTCGAACACCGGCGCGAGCTCGGCCGCCGACCGTTCCTCGCCCTCGGCGGGTCCGGGCAGGGCCGCGGCCCCGAAGTCCTGCAGGTTCAGGTCGCTCATGCGGCGGTCTCCCCGAGTGCGGTGAGGGGCAGGGGGGGCTCGGCGTGCAGGCCCTCGGCGGCCAGCGCGGCGGAGAGCGCCTCCTCGATGCGGGTGGAGGCGGCGGCCGGGTCGAAGCTCGCCCGCCCGTCGCCCCAGTCGAACAGGAAGGCCGCGCCGGCGAGGCCGGGCTCGGCCTTGACCACCACCGCGCCGGGATGGCCGACGGCCTCCGCGGTGCGCTCGAGCGCGACGGCCAGGCGCTCGGCGGCGGCGGGCGCGCAGCGGACCATCAGGCGCGGCTGCGCTTCGATCTCGCGGGCGAGCGCCTCGAACGCGGCCTCGGCGGCGGCTTCGGGGAAGCGGTCCAGCGCCGCGCCGGCCACCGCCCGGCCGCAGGCGAGCGCCAGTTCGGCGGACGCGGCGCGGTGCTCGTGCGCCAGCGCCTTGAGCGCCTGGATGGCGGAGGCGATGTGCGTGCGCGCGCCGGCCAGCGCCGCGGCGGCCTCGGCCTCGGCGCGGGCGACCGCGCTCGCCTGGCCCTCGGCGTAGCCGGCGGCGCGGGCGGCGGCGACCTCCTCGGCGGTCCAGGCGGTCTTGGCGGGAACCGGCGCGATCACGCGGCCGCCGTCGAACACGGTGTCGAACAGGAAGGGGCGCGGAGCGGCGGCCATCAGTAGACCAGCTCGTCTTCGCCGCCGGCGCCGGCCAGCAGGATCTCGCCCCGGGCTGCCAGGTCCTTGGCCAGGGTCACGACGGCGACCTGCGCGATGTCCACGTCCTTCAGGCGCACGGGGCCCATGGCCTCCATGTCCTCGCGCAGGATCTTGGCGGCGCGCTCGCTCATGTTGGCGAAGAAGAGCTCGCGCAGGGCCTCCGAGGCGCCCTTCAGCGCCAGGCCCATCTGGTCCTTGTCCATGGCGCGCAGCAGCGTCTGCACGCCGCCGGGGTCGAGCTTGGCGAGGTCCTCGAACACGAACATCAGCGCGCGGATGCGCTCGGCCGAGTCTCTGCTGCGCTCCTCCAGCGCCGTGACGAACCGCGCCTCGGTCTGGCGGTCGAAGTTGTTGAAGATGTCGGCCATCTGCTCGTGGCTGTCGCGCTTGGGGGTGCGCGCCAGGTTCGACATGAACTCGGTGCGGAGCGTCTGCTCGATCTTGTCCAGGATCTCCCGCTGCACGGGCTCCATGCAGAGCATCCGCTGCACGCACTCCAGCGCGAAGTCTTCGGGCAGGGCTGTGAGCACACGGGCCGCATGTTCAGACTTGATCTTCGACAGGATCACCGCGACGGTCTGTGGGTATTCGTTCTTCAGGTAGTTCGCGAGCACGGCCTCGCTCACGTTGCCGAGCTTGTCCCACATCGTGCGGCCGGCGGGTCCGCGCATCTCCTCCATGAGCGCGTCCACGCGGTCGCGCGGCATGAAGCTCTCCAGCAGCCGCTGGGTCTGCTCAAAGGAGCCCAGGATCGCGCCGCCGCCCGAGCCGCCGGACACGAACTCGCCCAGGAGCTGCTCCACCACGCCCGACGCCACGGTGCCCAGGTGGCTCATCGCCAGGGAGATCTCGCGGATCTCCTCCCCGTCGAGCGCCTGCCACAGGGCCGTGTGGTCCTCGCCGAGCGCCAGCAGCACCACGGCCGCGCGCTCGGCGCCCGTGAGACTCGCGGCGTCGTCGACCGCCTTTTTGCGGACCGGGGCGGGCGGGGGCGCCATCAGCCGGTCTCGTGCAGCCAGCCGCGGAGGATGGAGACGCTCTCCTCGGGGTGGCGCTCCACGAACTCGGCGGCGTGGCGCACGGAGGAGGCGCGCACCTGGCCGTCGACGCGGGCGATGTCCACGCCGCCCTCGCCCGCCGGTCCCGGCAGCAGCGCCTGGCCGCCCGGCGCGCCCGACAGGACGCCGCCCGCGCCGCCCGCCGGTTGGAGGGCCGCGACGCCGCCGGCCGCGGAGGCGAGCGCGGGCAGGCCGGGAACGCCCGCGCCCATGGCCGCGACGCCGGGCCGCAGCATCGGCCGCAGGACGAAGACCACCAGCATGCCCGCCACGCCCAGCATCACCGCCAGCTCGGCCGCGCGCAGGATGTCGTTCTTGTCGAAGGAGAGCGGCGCGCCGCCCACGCCGCCGTCCCCGGCGGGCTGGTCGAAGCGCACGTTGACCACGCTGACCTGGTCGCCGCGCTTGGCGTCGAAGCCCACCGCCGAGCGCACCAGCTGGTCGATGCGGCCCATCTCCTCGGCCGAGCGCGGTGTGTAGGAGCCGGCCTTGCCCTTCACGGACGCGCCGGTGACGCCGTCGACCGCCACGGCGACGCTCAGACGGTTCACCTTGCCGGGCTCCTGCACCTCGGTGCGGGTGGTCTCGCTGATCTCGTAGTTGGTGGTCTCGTCGGTCTTGGCGGCGTCGGAGCTGTCGTTGCCGTTGCCGGAAGCGGCGGTGGCGCCCGGCACGTTCTGGCTGGCCGAGACCGCGCCGTTCAGCGCCGCCTTGGACTCCTTGGACTTGTCTTCGCTGGTCTGAGTAGAGCGCACCACCTGCCCGTCGGGGTCGAACTTCTTCTCGCTGGTGGTGACCCGGTTCATGTCGAGGTCGGCGGTCACCTGCACGCGGGCGCGGCCCGGGCCGACGACGCCTTCGACCATGTTCAGCACCGTCTTCCGGATCCTCTCCTCGACCTCGTTGCGCTCGGTGGACTGGGCGGCGACGCCGGCCTCGCCGGCCCCGGCCAAGAGGTCGCCCGACTGGTCGGCCACGGCGATGCGCTCGGGCTTCAGGTCCGGCACCGCGCCCGAGACGAGGTTGCGGATCGCGCGCACCTGCTCGGCCCCGAGCCGGCGCGTGGAGTCCAGCATGATCGAGGCCGAAGCCTGGGCGTCGGCGTCCTCCTCGAACAGCTGCTTCTTGGGCATGTTCAGGAGCACGCGGGCGGAGGAGACGCCCCGGATCGCGCCGATGGTGCGGGCGAGCTCGCCCTCCAGGGCGCGCTGCCGGTTGAGCTGCTGGACGAAGTCGGTCTGGCCGAGCGCCGGCGCCCCGTCGAATATCTCGTAGCCGACGGAGCCCGAGGTCACGAGGCCCTTGCCCGCCACCAGCAGGCGCGAGGAGGCCACCTTGTCGCGGGGCACGGTGATGCTCGTACCGTCGCCCTTGAGCTCGTACTTCACGCCCGCGCCGTCCAGCGCGGCGGTGACGGCGGACGCCTCCTTGGGATCGAGGTTGGCGTAGAGCAGCGACTGCGGCTCGCCGCCGACCTTGAGCATGAGGCCGATCAGCACGGCGGCCACGCCGGCGCCCACGCCGCCGATGGCGGCGAGGCGACCCAGACCGAACGCCCTCAGACTGGCGAGGAAACCCTGCACGCACGCCCTCCGCCCGGGAGAGCCGGACCCGGCAGAATGTGCCGGGAGGGTGGTGAACGAGGGTTTAAGCCCGCGAAAACGCCGAAGGGCCGCTCCGTCGCCGGGAGCGGCCCCTCTTCAAACCCGGCTGATGTGGCGACTACTCGCGGTACTGCTGGATGCGCGTGGTGCGCAGGCCCTGCATGCCGTGCTTGTCGATCGCCGCCTGCCAGGCGCCGAACTCCTCGTTGGTGAGCCGGTAGCGGTTGCAGGCGTCGTCCAGGCTGAGGAGGCCCCCGCGCACGGCCGCCACCACCTCCGCCTTGCGGCGGATCACCCACCGCTCGGTCTGCGGCGGTGGGAGGTCGTCGACCGTGAGCGGCGCGCCCGTGGGCCCGATCACGTATCGTTCGCCTCGGCTGTTGACCCGTTGCGGCTGCATCGTTTTGACGCCTCTCGTCCCTACGAGCATCACTCTAGTCGTCGCCCCTCAACACCGGTTTAATCGCGACAGTAAAGCGAAGCTAACCGAGACTGTCTCATTCTGAGACAATCTCCAATTGCGTTAACCCTGGTCCTTCACACCTGGGAGAGCGTCTCAATTATCAGCGCTTGATGTCGATCAGATCCTGCAACATCTCGTCAGCGGTGGTGATGATCTTCGACGACGCGGAATAGGCGCGCTGGGTCGTGATCAGGCCGGTGAATTCGGTGGAGAGGTCCACCGTGGAGTTCTCCAGCTCGGAGGGCGCGATCGCGCCCGCGCCACCCGTTCCCGCCGTCTTGAGGTTGTAGCTCCCGCTGGCCCGGGACACCTGCCACGCGTCGCCCGAGACGGCGCTGAGACCGTCGGGGTTCGGGAAGGTGGCGATCGCCACCTGAGCGATCTTGCGGGTCACCCCGTTGTCGTACTTGGCGGTGACGTATCCCGAGCTGTCGATGTCGACGGAGGTGAGGTTGCCGTACACCACGCCGTTGTCGGTCGTGGAGGTGACCACCGAGTCCGAGGCGAACTGCGTCAGGCCGCCCGGCGCAGTGCCGAGATTCAATGAGATGGCCTGCCCCGCGATGCCGAGCTTGCTGTTCCAGGAGACCTGACCCGCGCCGGGCGTGGTGTCCGAGCCGCCGATGGTCAGCACCGGCGAGTTGGGGTTGGCGAAGCCCGTGGTGTTGGCCGGGTCGAGCTGGCCGGTGGAGGTGAAGGCCAGCACGCCCGTGCCGATCTGGCCGTCGTGCAGGGGCGAGCCCGAGGCGATCGAGCCGTCGCTGGACACGATCTCGTAGTTCCACTGGTTGGGTGTGGACGACTTCAGAAGGTCCATCTGGACGGAGTGGCGGCCGCCTTGGCTGTCGACCACGGTGAACGGGATCTTGAAGTCGGGCTTGGTGCCCGTGCCCGTGGCCGGGTCGTAGGTCGCCATCGAGCCCGCGGCGCTGGTCGCGTCGTAGGTGGCCGCAACGGGCGGCGTCGCGGTGGGGTCGCCGGCGGCGGTCGAGACGGCCTGGCCG
Organism: uncultured Caulobacteraceae bacterium; assembly: GCA_964242895.1. Lineage (GTDB taxonomy): Bacteria > Pseudomonadota > Alphaproteobacteria > Caulobacterales > Caulobacteraceae > JASLDZ01. The sequence continues at coordinate 9,072 of CAXTBN010000046.1, forward strand.
GCGTCGACGTTGGCGTTGATGCTCACCGCCGTGCTGGCGCCCGCCGAGCCCGCCTGGCTGTTGATGTTGATGGTCTGCAGCTTGGTGATGTCCGACGGGTCGGTCTGGATGTCGCCGTTGGCGTCCGCCAGCCATCCCTGCAGGTAGTACCCGGCGCTGTTCTCGAGAAAGCCGTTCGCGTCGGGCGTGAAGGAGCCTGCACGGGTGAAGTTGCGCTGGCTGGTGACCGAGTTGTCGGTCGGGGTGGTGGTGGTGACGAAGAAGCCCTGGCCCGAGATCGCCAGGTCGGTCGGCGAGTTGGTGGCCTCGGTCTCGCCCTGCTGGTTGACCAGCTGGCGCGTCGTGCTGGTCACGCCGCCGGCCGTATAGGCGCCGCGCTCGCCGCTCTGCGAGGTGACGAGATCCTCGAACTCGGTGCTCTCGACCTTGTAGCCGACCGTGTTCGCGTTGGCGATGTTGTTGGAGATGGAGGCGAGGGCCGACGAATTGGACGTCAGGCCCGAGATGCCGGCGAGAAGGGCGCTGGAGATGCTCATGGAAAGCTCCTGGCTTGAGGGGATCGGGGCGGAGACGCGTCAGGACGACGCGTTCTCCACCTCCGTGACGCTGGTGAAGGGCACTTGCGACTTGCCGACGTTGAGGACGGCCGCGCCGTTGACGGCCTCGACCGAGCCGACCACCCCGCGCAGCTCGGTGGTGGCGGTGAGCGGGTTGCCCGAGGCGTCGGTCGCCGCCACCGTCAGCTTGTACGAGCCGCCATCGGGCTGCTGCGCGCCGGTGGAGGTCTGGCCATTCCACGTGAAGTCGTTGCGGCCCTGGCCGAGGCCGGACGCCGGGCCGCTCCACACGGTTTGGCCTGCGGCGTTGGTGACGGTCAGGGTGACCGAGGCGGCGTCCGAGGGCAGGTCGTAGCTCCAGGCCGCCTGGCCGCCGCTCAGCACCGCGGTGTCGCCCGTGGCGTGCACCGTCTTGCCGATCAGGTCGACCGCCTGGCTGACGCCGCCGGAGCCGCCGTTCTGGTTGACCAGCGTCTGCAGGAGCTCGTTGGACAGGAGCTGCTGCTGCACCCCGGTCATCTGCACGAGCTGCTGTGTGAACTGGTTGGTGTCCATCGGGCTGGTCGGGTCCTGGTTCTTCAGCTGCGTCGTCAGCAGCGTCAGGAAGGTCGAGTAGCCGATGTTCAGGTTCGACTGGCCGGAGCTCAGGTTGGTCGCCGCCGAGCTGGCGGTGGCGGCCGTGGTGAGCTGCGTGGTGGAGGCCGAGGCGGCGGCCGAGACGTCGGTCATGGCGGCTCCTTCAGATGCGGATGTCGAGGCCGGAGGCGGCCTGGAGGGATCGGGAGAGCGGCGCGGCGCCTACGCCGTCCAGTTCGTCGACCTGGGCGGAGGCGAAGGCCCGCGCGCCGTTGCGTGCGCCGTCGGAGCCGCCGCCCGACGCGTCGCCCGAGCCGCCGAAGCCGGCGCCCAGGCCCGCGCCCGACGAGCCGGTCGCGGTCTCGAAGGTCAGCGCCTGGGGGGAGACGTCGAAGCCGGCCTGGCTCAGCGCCTGATGCAGTTCGCCGGCCCGCGCGCCGAGGGCGGCCGCGGTCTCAGGGTGCTCGAAAGACAGTCGGGCGGAGAGACGGCCGTCGGCGGCGATGTCCAGCCGCACGTCCACGCGGCCGAGTCCGTCGGGATCGAGGCTCACCTCGAACCGCGACCCCTTGCGCGCCGCCCCGCGGGCGATGTCGGTCGCCAGGGTGGGGACGGTGGCTCGCGTGGGCGCCGCACCTGCGGCCGATCCGGCGTCGGAGGCGATGGGCGGCGGCGGCGGAGCGACGAGCGCGCCGGCGGCCTGCGGCGTCGCGTCCGGCGCGGGGGTCGCGGGGGTGTCGCTGGTGAGGGCGAGGTCGGCGGCCTCGGCCGGATCGGGGCCCGCGAGCGATGACGCGACGCTCTCGTCGCTGAGGGCGTCGGCGGTGGCGGTGGGAGCTGCGGCGAGCGCGGTGGCGGCCGCGGGCGTGATCGAGGTCGCTGCGGCGGGACCGGTGATTCCGGGGCGGGGCGGGGCGGGGCGGCCCGGCGCGGTCGCCGTGGTGCGGGGCGTCGGGGCGACCGCGCCGGGAACGACGGCGGAGAGGACGCTCGAGGGGGTCGGATAGGTCGCCGTCGCGCCAGGGGGCGTCGCCGGCGAGGTGTCTTGCGGCGTAGCGCGTCCGAACACCGCCACGCCTGCGAGCGGCGGAGGGGCGGAGGCGGCTTGCGGGTCCGGCGGGGAGTCCGACGGCGCCGGTGTGGAGTCCGTGGCGGAGAGCCCGGTCCGGACTCCGGCCGGCGAGAGCGAGCGGCTCGGAGCGACGGGGGTCGTCGCGACGCCGGGCGCCGTCGGCGCGGTCGGACCGGCGCTCGCCGACGGCGTCGGGTCGACAGCGGCGACGCCGACGGCGGGTGCGGGCGGCGGCGGCGCAAACCGCGCCGGGGACGGGGACGCCGCCGCCTGTGCAGCCGACACCGGCGGAGCGGCCGCCACGCTGTCGGCTCCGGTCGCCCCGGTCGCGCCCGGCGGTGCGGCGAATGTCGGTGCGGGCGGGGCCGGAGCGATCACGAGCGCGGTGATCGCAGGGATGGGTGGCGCGGACACCGCGACGGCGGCCACCTGGACGGACGAGGCCGCCTCGTCCTGCTCGTCCTTGCGGTCCTTCGATGGAGCCGAAGCGGGTTCGGCCGCCCCGGCCACCGCGCCGGCGGGGTTCCCGGCGGCCGCCGTCGCGGCCAATGGAGCCGTGGCCGCCGCAGCCGCCGGCGCGGCCGCGGCGGCGACGGCGGGCGCGGGTGGCGCGGTCTTGGGCGAGGCTCCGCCCGGCCGCACCGTGGTGGCGAGCCTCACGGCGGCGGACATGGCCACCGAGGCGGGCGACGGCGTCGTGGAG
>CAXTBN010000046.1:12079-23797 GCA_964242895.1 uncultured Caulobacteraceae bacterium
GGCGAGCCTCACGGCGGCGGACATGGCCACCGAGGCGGGCGACGGCGTCGTGGAGGCCGCAGAGGTCACAGTAGAGAGTGCGGCGCCCGGCGCATCGGAGACCTGCGCGGGGCCTGACGGCGCGGCGGCGACCAGCTGCGCCAGCAGGGCGTCGAAGCCGACGGCCGGCGTTCCGGCCGTTCCCCCGACGACGGTCGCGACGACGGGCGCCGCGCCGGTGGGCGTCGGGCCAGGGGACACGGCGATGGCGATGGCTGAAGTCATGGGGACGCGCGGCGGCGGGGATCGCTGGAGAGGGCCGCGCATTTTGCGCCAATCGTTCGGAGCGGCCTGAGCAACCCTCGGGCCAAGCGCCACGGCTCCTTGCCCCGCCTGGATCCGCGCCGTCGTGGACCTCTCTTCGCCGACCGCAGAAGGTCGTTATTTGCCGGGCCGCCCCGGCCGTGGCCGGTCAAAAGCGCCGGGCCGAGCGGCCGATCCAAGTGGCGCCCGGCTTGCGCGGGGCGCAGGCCATGAGCCCCGTCCTGCGGCCCGACCCCATGCGCGACAAGGAAACGCCGTTCGTGCGCCCGTGCGCCGGCCGGCAGCGGCTGCCGGGCGCCGGGCGCGCCTTGCCGGGCGGGAGGGCTGGGCGGTGACCTCGCTCAACAGCGTCCTGAACATCGCCACGTCGGGCCTGCTCACGGCGCAGAGCCAGCTGCGCACGGTGTCGGACAACGTCTCCAACGTGTCGACCCCGGGCTACATCCGCAAGATCGCCGACCAGCAGGCCGTGGTGTCGGGCGGCGCCGGCGCGGGCGTGGACATTGCGCAACTGAAGCTCGCCGCCGACCGCTTCCTCCAGGCCGCCGGGCTGCAGGCGTCGTCAGCGAGCGCGGGCGCGCAGGCGCAGTCCGACTCGCTGGACCAGGCGCAGGCCCTGTTCGGCGATCCCACGAGCGACAGCTCCTTCCTGGGCGGCCTCGACAAGGTCTTCTCCAGCTTCTCGTCGCTGGCCGCCGACTCCTCCACCGCGGCGCGGAGCGCCCCGCTGGCGACGCTGCAGGGCTTCCTGACGCAGGCGCAGGGGGTCAGCGCCGGCCTCGTGCAGCTGGGCAAGGACGCCGACGCGCAGCTCTCCGACCAGGTGGCGCAGGCCAACACGCTGATCGGGCAGATCGACCAGCTGAACACGGACATCTCGCGCGCCGGCTCGGGCGGCGGCGACGTGACCGGGTCGCAGAACCAGCAGAGCACGCTGATCGACCAGCTGTCGCAGCTCGTGCAGGTGCGGGTCTCGCCGACGACCCTGGGCGGCGTCACCCTGCGCGCCGCCGACGGCTCGGTGCTGGTGGGGTCGGGCGCCAAGCCCGCGGTGTTCAGCTACGATCCGAACGGGCCCACGGGCGTGCTGTCCCTGTCGGCGGACGGCGCGCCCGCGCAGCCGACCGGCTCGGCCTTCACCACGGGATCGCTGGCCGCGCTGGTGAAGCTGCGCAACGTCGACCTGCCGGGCATGGGCGACCAGGTCGCCTCGCTGACGGACGGGACGGCGGCCGCGCTCAACGCGGCGCACAACGCCTACTCCGCCGCACCGGCCCCCGCGACCCTGACCGGCCGGGTGACCGCCCTCAGCCAGTCGGAGGCGTTCGGCGGCTTCACCAGCGGGCGCACCGCCTTCGCCGTGACGGACAGCTCGGGCGCGGTGACGCAGCGCGTGGACGTGGACTGGGCGGCCGGCGCCTTGAGCGTCAACGGAGGCGCCGCCACCGCCTTCTCGCCCTCGACCTTCGTCTCCAGCCTGAACACGGCGCTCTCGCCCGCGGCGTCGGCGAGCTGGAGCGCGTCGGGCGCGCTCACGCTGTCGGCCGCGTCCGGCGGCGTCAGCGTGGTGGACGATCCGAGCGACCCCACCTCGCGCGCGGGCCAGAGCGTCTCCGGCTTCCTGGGCCTCAACGACCTGGTGACCTCCGGCGCGCCCACCAGCTACGCCACCGGGCTGACCGCTTCGGACGCGTCGGGCTTCACCGGCGACATCACGCTGCGCATCACGGACCCGGGCGGGTCCAAGGTGACCGATGTGAAGGTCGCCGCCCCGGCCGCCCCCGCCACCATGGGCGACCTGGTGACGGCGCTGAACAGCAAGACGGGCGGCGTGGGCGTGTACGGCAGCTTCGCGCTCGACGCGGACGGCCGCCTCGCCTTCACCCCGCAGGCGGGCACGGGCGACAGCCTGTCGGTGGTGAGCGACATCACCACGCGCGGCGCGGGCGGCCCTTCGATCTCCGCCATGTTCGGGATCGGCGAGTCGACGCGCGTCAACGCCGCGGCCTCGTTCGGCGTCCGCCCCGACATCGCCGCCGACGGGAGCAAGCTGGCGCTCGCCACCTTCGACTGGTCCGCGGGCGTGGGCGCGACGGCGCTCTCGGCGGCCGACGACAGCGGGGCCGACGCCCTGGGCGAGGCCGGCAAGACCGCCCTGAGCTTCGCCACCGCCGGCGGCCTGGCGGGCGGAACGCTCGCTTTGAGCGACTACTCCGCCAAGCTCTCCGCCGACGTCGCCCGCCGCGCCTCCGACGCCGACGACGCCCAGACCAGCGCCGCGGCGGTGGCCACGGAGGCTTCCGACCGCCGGAGCTCGGTGGAGGGCGTCAACCTCGACCAGGAGCTGGTGAACCTGACCACGTACCAGCAGGCCTACAGCGCCTCCGCGCGGCTGGTGACCAGCGTGCGCGACATGTTCGACGCCCTGCTCAACATGGTCTGAAGCTTGACGAGCCCTCCATGACCCGCATCGCCACCAGCCAGATCTTCTCCTCCGCCCTCCTGGGCGTCATGCAGGCGCAGCAGGCGCAGGCCTTGGCGTCCAAGCAGGTCTCCACCGGGCTGAAGGGCGACGACCTGAAGACCTACGCCGACCAGGGCTCGACCCTGCAGGCGTCGCAGACGGTGTCCGCCCGCACGCAGGCGCTGTTGGACAACAACTCGGTGCTGTCGGAGCGGCTGAGCTCGCAGGCCGACGCCCTCACCAACCTCTCGGCTGCGTCGCAGGGCGTGTCGTCGGCGGTGGGCGACGTGATCGCCACGGGCGACGGGTCCACGCTGATCGCCTCGCTGCAGGGCTGGTTCAGCCAGGCGTCGGAGGCGCTGAACGCCGACTACGCCGGCCAGCCCCTGTTCGCCGGCGGCACGACCGACCAGTCGCCGCTCGACACCTCCGACGTCACCGCGCTCGCCGGCGCGGCGCCCGCCTCCTCGCACTTCCACGACGGCGACCTCGTGCGCTCCGACCGGATCGACGACTCCACCGTCGTGTCCACCAGCGTGACGGCGAGCGACGTGGGCGGGCCCCTGGTCTCGGCGCTCAAGGCGATCATGGACTACAACCAGCCCCCGACCGGGCCGATGACGGGCAAGCTCACGGACACGCAGATCAGCTTCCTGAAATCGCAGTTGCCGGTGCTCGACGCCGCGACCTCCACGGTCCGCGCGGCGCAGACGCGCACGGGCGTGGTGCAGGCGCAGGTGGACACCGCGACGGACGTGCTGAACGGGCGCAAGTCGGCGGTCGACGCGCTGATCTCCAACCGCACCGCGGTGGACCCGGCCGACGCGGCCAGCCGCCTGCAGCTCGCGGGTGTCACCCTGCAGGCGTCGGCGCAGGTGTTCGCCGGCATCTCGGGCAGCGCGCTCCTGACCGCGTTGCAGGGCTGACATCGGCGCCGGCTTGACGGCGCCTAAGCGGGGCGGTGAAGAAGCCGCCTTCCGTCGAGGTCACATCGCCCATGCGCCGCCCGCTCGCGTCCCTCCTGGCCCTCGCCTGCGCGCTGGGCGGTCCGCTCGCCGCCACGGCCCAGACCCGCGCCGCGCCCTCGCCGTCGACCTCCGCCGCGCAGGCCCCCGCCACGGACGAGGCGCCCGCGCAGGCCGAGCCCGACCAGGGCGCGCGGCTGACGCGCGCCGCCCAGCGCGGGCCTGACGAGCCGGGCGCCGCCAACCGCAACAACGCCCAGCCCGCCGGCGACCCGCGCGCCGAGCGGGCCCGCGAGGCCAAGCTGAACGACAGCGACGTGGCCACCGCGCCGATCCGCGAGATCCGCCGCGTCACCCGCCACACGGCCACGATCGGCGGACGCAGCATCCCCTACACGGCCACGGCCGGCACGCTGACCATCCGCGACGACGACGGCAAGCCGACCGGCTCCTTCTTCTACGTGGCCTACACCACCGGCGGGGCGAACCGGCCGGTGACCTTCATGTACAACGGCGGTCCGGGCTCCTCCTCCATGTGGCTGCACATGGGCTCGCTCGGCCCCGTGCGCGTGCGCACCGACAGCCCCAACGCCACGGGCGGCCCGCCCTTCCGCTACGGGAACAACGAGGACTCGATCCTCGACAAGACCGACATCGTGTTCATCGACGCCATGGGCGCGGGCTTTTCCCGCCCGCTAGGCGACACCAAGCTCGACAAGTTCTGGGGCACCGACCCCGACATCGACGCCTTCGCGCGCGGCATCGAGCGCTATCTGACCGCCTTCGACCGCTGGAACGCGCCTAAGTTCATCTTCGGCGAGAGCTACGGCACCACCCGCTCCGCGGGCCTGGCCTACCGGCTGCAGCAGGACGGGGCGCAGCTGAACGGCGTGGTGCTGCTGTCCTCGATCCTGAACTACGGCCGCCGCTCGCCCGGCTTCGACCAGGAGATCATCAACTACGTGCCGACCATGGCGGCCACCGCCGCCTACCACCACCGCGCCACGCCCACGGGCGATCTGCAGGCGTGGCTGCAAGAGGTGCGCGGCTGGGCGCGCGGGCCTTACGCCCTGGCGCTGGCGCAGGGGCAGGACCTGCCGCCGGCCGAGCGGCAGGTCATGGCCGCCAAGCTCTCCAGCTACATCGGCGTGTCGCCGGCCTACATCCTGAACAACGACCTGCGGGTGGACGCCAACGGCTTCCGCAAGGAGTTGCTGCGCGACCAGCGCCGCACTCTGGGCCGCTACGACGCCCGCTTCCTGGGCATCGACGCCGACTCCGGCGGCGAACGGCAGGAGTTCGACCCGTCCGACACCGGCATCACCGGCGCCTTCGTGTCGGCGTTCCACGACTACCTGGGGCGCGACCTGGGCTTCACCACCGACATGACCTACCGCCCGACCTACTACTCGGCCGGCCTGCAGTGGAAATTCGACCACCGCGCGCCCGGGCAGCGCGGCGGCTACGGCACCAACCAGGCCGACGTGGCGCAGGACCTCTCGCAGGCCATGCGCGAGAACCCGCACCTGCACGTGCTGTCGCTGAACGGCATCTACGACTTCGCCACGCCCTTCTTCGGCACGGAGTACGACCTGAACCACATGCAGCTCGACCGCGAGGTGCGGCCCAACCTGAGCTTCAGGTACTATCCCTCCGGGCACATGGTGTACCTGAACGAGGCGGCGCTGCGCACCATGCACTCCGACCTGGCTCGTTGGTACGACGAGGCCGCCCCCGGCCGCTGAGCCGTCGTCACGCGCCGCCGCCGGCCTCGGCGAGGCCGAGCGGCGGACTGGACAGCGGTCGGGAGCCCAGGCGGCGGCGCAGCGCCCGCGCCGGCCGCAGAAAGGCGCGCTCCGACGTCCAGGCCACGCCCCACGCCGCCGGGAACAGGACCAGGGTCATGAGGACGTGTGGGACCGCCGGCATGCGCCACGGCGCCCAGCCCGCCGCGGCGATCATCAGCAGCAGTTCGAAATGCCATAGGTAGGCGCCGTACGAGCGGCGACCGAGCTCGCGCAGGGGCGTCCACTCCAGCGCGCCCCGCCGCAGCCGCGCGCCCGCCTCGGTGAGGAACAGGGCGGCGAACACGCCCAGCAGGCCGACGCCCTGCAGCGTGTACCTCGCCGTGTCGCGGAAGGCGGCGTCGCGCACGACCACGCTCGCCAGCAGCAGCGTGAGCCCCGCCGCGCCCGCACCCGCCGCCGCCCGCGGCCGCCGCGCCCAGCGCCCGCCGTAGAGGCCGAAGGCGATCGCCGCGGCGCAGCCCCAGGCGATGGAGTCCAGCCGACACTCCGTGGCCGCGTAGGTGTAGGCGGAGGGAAAGCCCAGGCCATGCGCCGCCACGCGCCACGCCAGCGCCGCCCCGCACACCGCCACGAGCACCGCCAGCAGCGCCCTCGGCCGCCGCCGCAACAGCACGAACAGCGCCGGGAAGGTGAGGTAGAAGTGCTCCTCCACCGCCAGCGACCACAGCTGCGACCAACGCAGCGAGCCCTCGCCGCCGAAGGCGTACAGGTAGTTGGTCGCGTAGCCCGCCCCCGCCGCCACATCGCGCACCGTGGCGTGCTGGCCGTAGAGCGGACCGGCGAGCGCCGTCAGCACGATCATGCCGTAGAGCTCGGGCGCCAGCCGCAGGAAGCGCCGCCCGTAGAAGGCGCCCACCGCCACGCGCCCGGTGCGGTCGTGCTCGGCGGTGAGCAGCGTGGTGATCAGGAAGCCGGAGACGAAGAAGAACACTGTCACGCCGAGTCCGCCCGGCACGATCCGCTCCCACCCCGCGTGCGCGATCATCACCAGCGCGATGGACACGGCGCGCAGGCCGTCCAGCCCGGCGATGTAGCCCGTGCCCGGTTCGAAGGCGCTCCAGCCGTTCGGCTTCATGGCCGGCAGGCTTAGCGGCGGGAGCGTTGCGAACCCGTGCACTCGCGGCCGGGCGCGGGCCTTCAGGCCGTCACGCTCCTGGGCTAAGCGTCGCAGCCATGACCACACCCGCCCTCCAGTCCGCCGCCGCCGAGGCGAAGCGCTTCCTCTTCGAGCGCGCAGGCCCCCTGTGGTCCACCGCCGGCCAGCGCGACAACGGGCTCTTCACCGAGCTGCTGGACGCGCAGGGCAAGCCGCCCGAGGTGGTGCAGCGGCTGCGTGTGCAGGCGCGCCAGATCTACAGCCTGTGCGAACTCGGCCGGCTGGGCTGGACCGGCGAGTGGCGCGGCCCCGTCGAGCGCGGGCTGGAGGCGCTGTTCCGCCACGGCCGTCGCGCCGACGGCTTCTACGTCCACAAGCTGAACACGGACGGCTCGGTCGCCGACGGCCGCGCCGACCTCTACGATCACGCCTTCGTGCTGTTCGCCCTGGGCAACGCCGGCGACGCGCTGCACCGCCCCGAGCTGATCGAGGAGGGCGGCCGGCTCATGGACCTGATCGCCGAGCGCTGGTCGCATCCGGCCGGCGGCTTCCGCGAGGGCGAGGTCGATCCCCAGCCGCCGCGCCGCCAGAATCCGCACATGCACATGACCGAGTGCTCCATCGCCTACTGGCGCGCCGGCGCCCCGAAGCGCTGGGAGGAGCAGGCGCGCCGCCTCGCCGCCCTCAGCCACGAGAAGTGGATCGACGCCTCGACGGGTGCGATCACCGAGCTTTTCCACGACGACTGGAGCCGCACGCCCGAGCTCGACGGCGACCACGTCGAGCCTGGCCACTGCCTGGAGTGGACCTGGCTGCAGGAGAACCTGACGGCCATGGGCGTGGACGGCGCGGCCGCCTCAGACGGCCTTGTCCGGTTCGCCCGCGAGCACGGCGTCGATCCCAAGCGCAACGTCGCCTTCAACGAGACCCAGCTCGACGGCGCGACGCGCGACCCGAACGCGCGCCTGTGGCCGCAGACTGAGCGCATGAAGGCCGGCCTCGCCCGCTGGCGGCGTATCGGGGACGCCTCCGAGGAGCGGGAGGCGGTGGCCGGCTGGGAGGGGCTGCGCCAGTACCTCGACGCGCCGGGTCCGGGCCTGTGGCGCGACAAGCTGAACGCGGACGGGACCTGGGTGGAGGAGCCCTCGCCCGCCTCCAGCTTCTACCACATCGCCTGCGGCCTCTCCGAGCTGATCCACACCGCCGAGGGCGCCGCGCCGGGAAGCTGACGCCTTCCCGCCCGCATCCTATATCGCAGTCTTCCCTGTAGCTTGACCCGGAAGTCCATGGCCGACGCGCGCATCCACCCCGTGCTGATGAGCGGAGGCGCGGGCTCGCGCCTGTGGCCCCTGTCGCGCGAGGCGCGCCCCAAGCAGCTGCTGCGGCTGACGGGCGAGCGCACGCTGCTGCAGGAGGCGGCCCTGCGCGGCTCGGACCCCGAGCTGTTCGCGCCGTTGATCACGGTGGCCAACGTCGCCCACCGCTTCGCCGTGGCCGAGCAGCTGGCCGAGCTTGGGCTGCCGTTCCGCAAGCCGATCCTCGAGCCCATCGCGCGCAACACCGCCGCCGCCGTGGCGGTGGCCGCGCTCGCGGCGGCGCGGGAGGACGCGGACGCGCTGATCCTGGTCATGCCCGCCGACCACGTCGTCGGCGACCCGGCGAGCTTTCAGGAGGCGGTCCGGGCGGGCGAGCCAGCCGCTCGTCGCGGCGAACTTGTGCTGTTCGGCATCCGCCCCACCGCCCCCGCCACCGGCTACGGCTACATTCACGCCGGCGAACCCATCGAGGGCGCGCCGGGCGTGCAGGCCGTTCGCGCTTTCGTCGAGAAGCCCGGGCGCGAGACGGCCGAGGCCTACGTCGCGGGCGGCGAGCATCTGTGGAACGCGGGCATCTTCCTACTGCCGGTCCGCACCGTGTTGGCTGAACTTGAGGCGCATGCACCCGAGGTGTTGGCCGCCGCCCGCGCCGCCTTCCGGGGCGCGCATGAGGACGCCGACTTTGTCCGGCTGGACGAGGCGGCGCTGGCCAAGTCGCCGTCGATCTCCGTCGACCACGCCCTGATGGAGAAGACGCCGCGCACCGCCGTGGTGCCCGTGAGCTGCGGCTGGACTGACGTGGGCAGCTGGTCCGCCCTGTGGGAGCTGGGCTCAGACGGGGCGGCCGACAACGTCACCGTGGGCGACGTCATGGCCGAGAAAACGCGCGGTTCCTACCTGCGCAGCGAGGGTCCGCTGATCGCCACCGTGGGCGTCGAGGACCTGATCGTGATCGCCACGGCCGACGCCGTGCTGGTGGCGCACAAGGGTCACGACCAGGACGTGAAGACCATCGTCGAGCGCCTGCGCGCCCTCAACCACGACACCGTCGCGCCCGCCTAGCCCCGCAGGCCGAGCACGTCCTGCATGTCGTAAAACCCCGGCGGCCGGCTCGCGAGCCACTGCGCCGCGCGCACCGCGCCTCGTGCGAACAGCCGCCGGTCGCGGGCCGAGTGCGACAGGGTGATCAGTTCGTCCTCGGCGGCGAACGTGACGCTGTGCTCGCCGACGACGCCGCCGCCGCGCTGGACGGAGAAGCCGATCGCGCCCTCGCGCCGCGGGCCGGTGATCCCGTCGCGGGCGCGCTCGGCCACCCCGTCCAGCGCCACGCCGCGGCCGCGCGCCACGGCCTCGCCGAGCATCAGGGCGGTGCCGGACGGCGCGTCGACCTTGCGACGGTGGTGCGCCTCGAACACCTCCGCGTCCCAGTCGGCGGCGGGCAGCGCGCGGGCGGCGCGCTCGACCAGGCCGAGCAGCAGGTTCACCCCGAGAGAGAAGTTGCCGGAGCGCAGGACGGCGACGCGCTCGGCCGCACGGGCGATCGCCGCGTCTTGGTCGGGCGACAGCCCGGTGGTGCCGATCACCAGCGCCGGGCGGCCCCCGGCCGCGGCGGCCTCGGCCAGCGCGACGCTCGCCTCAGGGGCGGAGAAGTCGACCACCACGTCGGCGGTGGTCAGCGCCTCGTCGCGGGTGATCAGGCCCTCGCCCGATATGCGGTCGAAGCGGCCGGCCAGGTCAACCCCGACGGTTTCGGCGGCGACCGCGGCCACGGCCTGGCCCATGCGGCCGAGGGCGCCTGAAACGGCGAGGCGGACGGTCATGGATGCGCTCTACTCCTCCCTCGCGCAGCGGGGGAAGGGGGAGGGCGCCTGCGCGAAGCGGGGTGGAGGGGGGCCGACCCACACTCGACGCTGAGTGCGGAACCCGCCCCCTCCGTCGCGCGAGGAGGCGACGAGGTCAGACCCGCTCCTCGGCTCCGGTCAGCCCGCCCCAGAATTTTCTCGCCTTGTCGAAGAAGCCGGCGTGGCGGGGGTGGTGGTGGGCGTCGCTCTCGGCGGTGTCGCTGAGCTCACGCAGGAGCTCACGCTGGCGCGCGGTGAGGTGGGTGGGGGTCTCGACGAACAGCTCGACGATCAGGTCGCCGCGCTCGCGGCCGCGCAGCGCCGGCATGCCGCGGCCGCGCAGGCGGATGGTGCGGCCGGTCTGCGCGCCCTCGGGCACCTTCACCTTCTGCTTGCAGTCGACCTCGCCGGGAGGCGAGCCGTCGGCGGAGGCGTGCGCGAGGCAGGGCGTCTCGATCTCTCCGCCGAGCGCCGCCATCCACATGGGCACCGGCGCGTGGACGTGCAGGTCCAGCCCGTCGCGCTCGAACAGCTCATGCCGCTGGACGCCGAGGAAGATGTACAGGTCGCCGCGCGGGCCGCTGCGGGGGCCGGCGTCGCCCTCGCCCGTCAGGCGGATGCGCGCGCCGTCGTCCACGCCCGCGGGGATGCGCACGCTGAGGGTGCGCTCGCGGCGGACGAGGCCCGCGCCGTGGCAGGTCTGACAGGGGGAGGCGATGATCTTCCCGGCGCCGCCACACCGGGGGCAGGCGCGCTCCACCTGGAAGAAGCCCTGCTGCGCACGCACGCGGCCCATGCCGGCGCAGGTGACGCAGGTCTGCGCGGTGGTGCCGGGCTTGGCGCCCGAGCCGTCGCAGGTCTCGCAGGTCATGGCGGCCGGGACCTTGATCTCGACCTCCGCGCCGGCGAACGCCTGCTCCAGCGTGATCTCCAGGTCGTAGCGCAGGTCCTGCCCGCGCTGCGGCCCGTTGCCGGGCCGCCCGCGACCGCCGCCGAACATCTCGCCGAAGACGTCGCCGAAGACCGAGGAGAAGATGTCGTTCGGGTCGCCCTGGAATCCGCCCTGGCCGGCGCCGCCGCCCATGCCGTTCACGCCGGCGTGGCCGAAGCGGTCGTAGGCCGCGCGCTTCTGCGGGTCGGAGAGCACCGAGTAGGCCTCGTTGCACTCCTTGAAGCGGACCTCCGCCTGAGCGTCGCCTGGGTTGCGGTCCGGATGGTGCTTCATGGCCGCCTTGCGGAAGGCGCCCTTGAGCTCGACCTCCGTGCAGGTCCGCTCGACCTCCAACACCTCGTAGTAGTCGCGCGCCATCGGGGCGGTCACACCTCGTCCAGCGCCCGGGAGCCCGCGGGCGTCACGTCACTTGGGAAGCGGGGCCCCGCGCCGCCCTGCGACACGGAGCCCCTAGTCACGTCTCGGCTTACGCCGACTTCTTCTCGTCCGAGACTTCCTCGAACTCGGCGTCCACCACGCCCGGCTCGGAAGGCTCCGCGCCGGTGTCGTTGGCCGAGCCCTGCTGGGCCGCGTACATGGCCTCGCCGAGCTTCATGGAGGCCTGCACCAGCGTTTGGGTCTTGGCGCGGATCGCCTCGACGTCCTCGCCCTCCAGCGCGGACTTCAGGTCGGCCGAGCCCTGCTCGATGGCCGTCTTCTCGGCCGCGCCGACCTTGTCGCCGAACTCGGCCAGGCTCTTCTCGGTGGAGTGCAGCAGGGACTCGCCCTGGTTGCGCGCCTCGATCAGCTCCTTCTTGGCCTTGTCCGACGCGGCGTTGGCCTCGGCGTCCTTGACCATCTGCTGGATGTCGGCGTCGGACAGGCCGCCGTTGGCCTGGATGCGGATGGACTGCTCCTTGTTGGTCGCCTTGTCCTTCGCCGTCACGTGCACGATGCCGTTGGCGTCGATGTCGAAGGTGACCTCCACCTGCGG
>CAXTBN010000047.1:0-23617 GCA_964242895.1 uncultured Caulobacteraceae bacterium
CCAGAAGGCGCTGTCGCCGGTGAGCGGCTTCTCCCAGTCGCGGAAGGTCTGCTGGTTGATCAGCACCTGGATTTGCGCACGGTAGACGGCGTAGTTCTCCGCCTCCTGCGCCGACAGGGTCTTCGGGTCGATGGCGGCGAGCTCGCCCATGACGCCGCGCCAGTAGGCCAGCCGCTCGGCCTGCGTCGCGGCGTCGACCTTGGGCAGGAGGCGGCGGATGCGGCTGGGATCGTCGTCCTCGTCCACCTCCCCGCGCTGCGCCTGCCGCCACGCCCACTCGCGCGCGTACAGCGCCTTGAAGCGGGCGTCGGCGGGGGATGCCGGGGTGGCGCTGGGCAGGGATGGCGCGGCCAGGGTGGAGGCGAGCGGAGCGGCGGTCGCCAGCAGGGCGGCGATCAGGAGTGCGGGACGGGGCATGGGCGGAACATGCCCGGCGCGTGGCGGACGGCCAAGCCTGTCGGTGCGCCGGCGCGTAGCGACCTCACCGTGCTCCGGCGCGCAAAAGAAAAGGCCGCCCCCGTCGCCGGGAGCGGCCTTCCGAAACTCCGAACCGGAGCCGGTCGGTCTTACTTGATTTCGACCTTGGCGCCGGCGTCTTCCAGCTTCTTCTTGATGTCTTCCGCTTCCTGCTTGGAGACATTCTCCTTCACGGGCTGCGGCGCGCCTTCCACCAGGTCCTTGGCCTCCTTCAGGCCGAGGTCGGAGCGGATGCCGCGGACTTCCTTGATCACGTTGATCTTCTTGTCGCCGCCGGCGGTGAGGATCACGGTGAACTCGGTCTGCTCTTCGGCCGCTTCGGCCGGAGCGGCCGCGCCGCCGCCGGCGGGCATGGCCATCGCCATCGGAGCGGCGGCGGAGACGCCCCACTTCTCTTCGAGCAGCTTGGACAGCTCGGCGGCTTCGAGAACGGTCAGTTGGGAGAGATCGTCAACGATCTTGGACAGGTCGGCGGCCATGATGGCTTCCTTTCAGGGACAGGTTGAGGAGGTTGGGCGGAGACTGACCGGAGGCGGCTTATGCCGCATCCTTGGTGGCGTAGGCGTTCATCACGCGCGCGAGCTGGGCCGCGGGGGCCGCGATCACGCCGGCGACCTTGGTCGCCGGGGCCTGGATGAGGCCGATGAGCTGGCCGCGGATCTGGTCCAGCGACGGCAGGGTGGCCAGAGCCCCCACGCCCTTCGCGTCCAGCACCACGGCGCCCATGATCGCGCCCTGGACCGTGAACTTGTCGTTGGTCTTGGCGTAATCGATGGCCACCTTGGCGGCGGAGACCGGATCGGGCGCGAAGGCGATGGCGACCGGGCCGGTGAAGAGGGACGAGCCCGCCTCCCCGGTCGTGCCGATCATGGCCTTCTGCACGAGCGTGTTCTTCACCACCTTGAGCGTGGCGCCCTCCTTGCGGAGCTTGCCTCGCAGGTCTGTCATCTCCGCAACGGTCAGGCCCGAATAGTGGGCCACGACCACGGCGCCGGCGGAGGCGAAGACGCCCTTGAGCGTCTCGATCGACTCGGCCTTCTGTGCGCGGTCCATTGCGGAACTCCGTAGTCACGAGCGGCGGCCGCGGGATTGCGAGACGCCGAACAGCCGCGCGCCGCCGGCCTTGCGGGCCGCCGCGCACGGAGCAGGAACTGTCCACGGGAAGTCGCCGGCCGCCGCCCTCCCGGCGTCAGCCGGCGGGACAGGGATCGGTGGGTCTCCTCGTCTCCCCGCGATGATTAAGCCTCCCGGAAGGGCGGCCCGCGGTTCTCGGACAGGGTCGGACGCGGGTGTTCCACGTCCGGAGAGCGCCGCTTAGTCGATGCAGCCCTCCCGCGCAAGCTCGACGGAGCGACCGGCCTGAGCCGGCGCAAAGGTTTCTCCTTAAGTCCGAGGCTGCTAGTGCCGTCTCCGAGCGGGTGGAGTGACGGTTGCGTAAGCTTGACGTGGTCGATCCCGGCCGGGGGCGTGCGGCCTACCAGCGGTGGCGCGACGAGGCGCTGACACCCTCGCTGTTCGACATCGGCGCGGACTCCGAGCGCTTCCACAACGCCTTCCGGCGGACGTGGCTGGGTTCGATGGCCTTGATCGAGTTCGAACAGTCGGGAGCCGACTACGAGCGCACCTCGCCTCGGACCCGGCGCGACGGCGTCGATGCGATCTGGCTGCAGACGGTGGAGCGTGGCGGCGTGGACGCCACATCGCCGGTGGGCGACGTGCGGCTCCGGCCAGGCATGGCCGGACTGTGCGACTTGGGACGCACCGTGCGCCAGCGCACCCATCCTGGCGCGGGGCGGATCATCATTCTGCCCCGCGAGGCGTTCGGCGCTGCGAGGGACGACTTGCACGGCCGCACCGCGGACGGAGCCCGCCACGACATCCTCCACGACTACTTCACCTGGCTGACGGAGGCGCCCGAACCTTCGTCCTGGCCCGATCCGGCCGCGATCATGGAAGCGGTCGGAGCGGTGGTGCTGGCCTGCTTCCAGCCGTCGGGGCCGCCTCCCGAGGCGGCCCTGCCGGGCCTGCACGCCGTGGCGCTGCGCCGGGCCACGGCCTACATCGACGCGCACTTGGCGGAGGACGACGTCTCCGTCGCCGACGTGGCCCGCGCCGCGGGTGTTTCGCGCGCCACGCTGTACCGGGTGGCCGCCGCAGCGGGAGGGGTCGACGCCCTCATCTGGGAGCGGCGGCTGCAGGCGGCGCGACGAGCGCTCAGCGACCCGGCGAGACCCGGCCGGATCGGCCCGCTGGCGATGGAGCACGGGTTCAAGAGTGCGTCCCACTTCTCCGTCCGTTTCAAGGCGCGGTTCGGCTTCAGCCCGCGCAACCTGCGACCGTTCTGAGGGCCGTCGGCGATCCAGCGAGGTTGCCGCCCGCCCTCCCCGCCGCTATCTCCCGCGCGACCCCTCAGACCCACATACGAGCGCCCGCCGCTTCGCGGTGCGCAGGCGGACCCATGGCGCAACAGTACATCTACTCCATGCAGGGCCTGACCAAGGCCTATCCCGGCGGCAAGAAGGTCTTCGAGAACGTCTGGCTGAGCTTCTATCCCGACGCCAAGATCGGCGTGGTGGGCGTGAACGGCTCGGGCAAGTCGACCCTATTGAAGATCATCTCCGGCCTCGACACCGAGTTCACCGGCGAAGCCAGGGCCGCCGAGGGCGTGCGCATGGGCTACCTGCAGCAGGAGCCGCACCTCGACGAGCAGCTGAACGTGCTCGGCAACGTCATCAGCCAGTGCCGCGAGAAGCAGGTGTTCGACCGCTACAACGCGATCGCCCTGGAGATGGCCGAAAACTACACCGACGAGCTCATGGAGGAGATGAACACCCTCCAGGAGACCATCGACGCCGAGAACCTGTGGGACATCGACAGCCGCGTCGAGCAGGCCATGGACGCGCTGCGCTGCCCGCCGCCGGAGTGGCCCGTGGACAGCCTCTCGGGCGGTGAGAAGCGTCGCGTGGCGCTCGCGCGCCTGCTGCTCTCCAAGCCCGACATGCTGCTCCTGGACGAGCCGACCAACCACCTGGACGCCGAGAGCGTCGCCTGGCTGCAGCACCACCTTGAGGCGTTCCCGGGCTGCGTGATCCTGGTCACCCACGACCGCTACTTCCTCGACCAGGTCACCAAGTGGACGCTGGAACTCGACCGCGGCCGCGGCGTGCCGTTCGAGGGCAACTACTCCGGCTGGCTGGAGCAGAAGACCAAGCGCATCGTGCAGGAGAACAGCGAGTCCGAGGCCCGCCAGCGCGCCATGACCAAGGAGCTGGAGTGGGTGCGCTCCAACGCCAAGGCGCGGCAATCCAAGTCCAAGGCGCGCCTGGCGGCCTACGACGAGATGGTGCGCGAGCAGGAGTCGGCGCGCGGCGCCCAGACCCACGCGCACATCGCCATCCCGCCCGGCCCGCGCCTGGGCAACGTGGTGCTGGAGATCACCGATTTGGAGAAGGAGTACGGCGACAAGGTCCTGTTCAAGGGCCTGTCGTTCAAGCTGCCGCCCAACGGCATCGTCGGCGTGATCGGGCCGAATGGCGCGGGCAAGTCCACCCTGTTCAAGCTGATCACCGGCCAGGAGACGCCGGACAACGGCAGCGTGCGCCTGGGCGAGACGGTGAAGCTCGCCTTCGTCGACCAGAGCCGCGACTCGCTGAACGACGACAAGACCATCTTCCAGGAGATCTCGGGCGGGCTGGACGTGATGATGGTCGGCAAGCGCGAGATCAACACGCGCTCCTATGTCGGCTCGTTCAACTTCAAGGGCGGCGACCAGCAGAAGAAGGTCGGCCTGCTCTCGGGCGGCGAGCGCAACCGCGTGCACCTGGCCAAGACCCTGGCCGAGGGCGGCAACCTGATCCTGCTCGACGAACCCACCAACGACCTGGACATCGAGACCCTGCAGAACCTCGAGGAGGCGCTGGAGGGCTTCGCCGGCTGCGCCGTGGTCATCTCCCACGACCGCTGGTTCCTCGACCGTTTGGCGACACATATCCTGGCCTTCGAGGGCGACAGCCACGTCGAGTGGTTCGAGGGCAACTTCGAAGCCTACGAGGAGGACAAGAAGCGCCGCCTGGGCGCGGACTCGTTGATCCCCAAGCGCATCAAGTACCAGCAGTTCGCGCGGGGGTGACCACGCGGCCGCGCCGCCCAGTCAGCCGGCGGTGGGGCGGATGTCGTCGTCGGCGCCGTTGTCGGTGATGCGGGGCGCGCCATCATCCGGAGCGCGGTAGCGCACGGCGTTGTGCGCTCCGCTGACGGTGATGTCGCCGGGGCTCGAGAGCACCACGCTGATCTGGTTCTTCGCGCCGCTCAGCATCAGGCGGCTGCAGTCGGTCAGCTTGAGCTGATTGCTGTCGCCCGAGATCACCGCATCGCCGCCGCGGCAGTTGAACGCGCGGAAGGCGTGGTTGCCGGTGAAATGCGTTCCGCCCGCGTCGACGTCCGCACCGCCGGAGGCGGCCACAGGCTGGGCGGCGGCCCCAGACGCCGACGACAGAAGCGCGGCGGCGAAGACTAAGGCTCGGATCACAGCGACGCTCCGGAATGGCGTAGCTATAACCCGCAGACCCGGCCGGCGTTGCGCGCCGGCCGTCTCCGCGGCGCGTCAGCGCGCGCCGGCGACCTCGCGCGAGCGTTCGGTCTCGTCGCGGAGCTTCTGCACGCTGTCGCCGTACTTGCCGTACTCCATGCGGGCGATGGTGCGCTCGTGCACCTCGTCCGGGCCGTCGGCGAGACGGAGAGTGCGCTGGCCGGCGTACATGCGCGCGAGGCCGGGGTCGCTGGTGACGCCCGCGCCGCCGAACGCCTGGATGGCGTCGTCGATGATGCGGCAGGCCATGGTCGGAGCCTGAACCTTGATCATGGCGATCTCCAAGCGCGCGCTCTTATTGCCCGCGCGATCCATCATGTCGGCCGCCTTGAAACAGAGCAGGCGCGTCATCTCGATGTCGATGCGAGCCTGGGCGACGCGGTGCTCCCAGATGGAGTGCTCCGACACGTACTTGCCGAACGCCTTCCGCGACTGGATGCGGCGAACCATCTTCTCCAGCGCCACCTCGGCCGAGCCGATGGTGCGCATGCAGTGGTGGATGCGGCCGGGACCCAGGCGGCCCTGGGCGATCTCGAAGCCGCGGCCTTCACCAAGGAGCAGGCCCTCCTCGATCGGCACGCGCACGTCGCGCAGCACCACTTCGGCGTGGCCGTGGGGCGCGTCGTCGTAGCCGAACACGGGCAGCATGCGCACCACCTCGACGCCCGGCGCGTCGAGCGGCACGAGCACTTGGCTCTGCTGGCCGTGAACGCGGGCCGTGGGGTCGGTCTTGCCCATGACGATGGCGACCTTGCAGCGCGGATCGCCCACGCCGGAGGACCACCACTTGCGGCCGTTGATGACGTAGTGATCGCCATCCTTCTCGATGCGCGTCTCGATGTTGGTGGCGTCCGAGGAGGCGACGGCCGGCTCGGTCATCAGGAAGGCGGAGCGGATCTCGCCGTTCATCAGCGGACGCAGCCACCGCTCCTTCTGCTGGAGCGTGCCGTATCGCATCAGCACCTCCATGTTGCCCGTGTCGGGCGCGGAGCAGTTGAACACCTCCGACGCGAAGCCGACGCGGCCCATCAGCTCGGCGATGGTGGCGTAGTCGAGGTTGGTGAGCTGCACGCCCTCGAACTGGAACGTATCGTCCACGTGCACCTGGCCGCTGTGGGGCGGCATGAACATGTTCCACAGGCCGGCGGCCTTGGCCTTGGCCTTCAGCTCCTCGACGACCGGGACCACCTGCCAGCGGTTGGCGCCGAAGCCCTCCATCTGGGCGCTGTACACGGGGACAGCAGGGAAAATGTGCTCGTCCATAAAGGACGAGATCCGCTCCACCCAGGCGCGCTGAGTGTCGGAGTAGGTGAAGTCCATGGCGTGCTCCCGGGCGTTCGTTCGTTTCTGGCTTACCGGCGATCATAGAAGCCGCGGGAGGGCGCGTATACCGCCGAGCGCCGCCCGCCCCGCGCTTCCGCGCGACTGCGGGAACGCCCGTCGGCGACCTTAGAAGGTGAAGCGCGCCACCGCCCTCACCGCGCCTTCCTTGTACGTCGAACGCTCCTCGCCCGAGGCTTCAAAGTCGAAGTCGTAGCCGCGGCCGGCGACCGACAGCTTGGCCTTGGCCAGGGTGTTGGTGCCCTTGAGATTGAGGGGCGAGAGGGTGAAGGCGTTGGCGCCCGATGCGGAGCCGAAGCCGGCGGTGAGCGCACCGGTGTCGCCGTCGAACACGTCGCGGACACCCACCTCGAGACTGGGCCGCAGGATCATGGCGTCGGGGGAGCCGAAGCGGGCCCCGAACTCGACTGAACCGACGCCGCTGGTCATGGAGCCCGACCGCGAGGCCACCGAGAGGTCCACCCCCGAACCGCCACCGCTCTCCGTGTAAGCGTCCTCATTCATGTGGAAGTAGTCCACGTGGGCCTGCGGCAGCACGAAGAAGCGGCCGAGGTCGAGCTGGTAGCTGCCGCCCGCCCGGCCGGAGAGCTCGTAGCCGTTGCGGTCGCTCTTGCTGTCGGAGCTGAACGCCGCCGAAGTTTGGGCGCCCGAGGAGTCGGTCACCGCCGCGATGGACACGCCGCGGCTGCCGTGCAGCCACAGGTAGCCGCCGCCGCCGCGCGCCTCCAGGCGCAGGCCGCCCAGGCGCGCGCGCCAGTAGGCGCCGCCCTCCAGATCGGTGACGTTCTCCTGCACGGAGGCCGGCCGGCTCTTGTCCTGCGTGGTGCCGATGGCGAACATGCCGGTCACCCCGACGGCGCCGAACGGCCCCTGGTCGGTCTGAAAGCCGCCCGCCGCGCCGTAACCGCCGGCCTGCGATTGCTCGTGACTGGAGTCGGCGTCCTGGCGGAAGCCGAGCACCAGCTGCTGCACCCACACGTGGCCCGCGTCGGCGAACTCGTCCGCCTCGCCCGTGGCCTCGCCCACCTGCCGCGTCGCCTCCTCGGTGAAGCGCATCACGCCTTCGCCGCGATCGGGCAGGAGCTGGCGGAAGGTGGAGGAGAAGCCGGCCTGCGTGGTCTGGCCGAGGAGGGCCGAGGCGAGCGCGGGGCGGGAGTTCACGCCGTTGGCCACCCCGTTCAGCGCCGAAGCTTCGCTGGTGTTGAGGCCGAGCTCCGCCGCCGTGCGCCGGCGGATGGTGACGTCCAGCTCGTTGGCCGTCGGATTGGCCGAGACGCTCGCCGACACCAAGAACGGCAGCGTCGAGATCAGGCTGGTGTCGATGGCGCCGATGTTGAGCTGGGAGGCGGTCACCAGCGGCAGCGTCTGCTGGGTCGCAGACGTGGTCAGGATGTTGAGGCCGATCTTGGCGCCCGTGGCGATGTTGGCCGTTCCGGAGACGGCCAGCAGCGAGGTCTTGCCCGCCGCCGCGTCCACCGCGAAACGCACGACGCCGTTGGGGTCCACGTCGAGGCTGGACAGTTTCAGCGGCGTCGCCGCGGTCAGGCTCAGCGTGCCGCCGTTGACCTTCACCGCCAGCGCCGTCCCGCCGTAGCTGAGCGCGCCCGTGTAGACGCCGCCCGTCTCCACCGTCAGCACGTCGCCGGACGCAGCGCCGAGCGACAGCGCGCCGGTCACCGTGCCGCCCGCGATGTCGACCGTGTTGACGCCGGAGCCCAGCAGGATGTCGCCGGTGATGGACGGGACGGCGCCGCTGGGATTGACCGCCTGGGTCAGCGAAACGCCCGTGGTGTTCTTCGACAGATCGATGGCCGTCGTCGTGCCGGTCGCCGGGTCGGTGATCGACCCATTGGTGGTGCCCGTCAGCGAGGTGGAGATCACGCCCGAGTTGTTGATGACGCGCAGCGTCCCCGAGTTGTCCACCAGCGCCGCGACGCTCGCCTTGTCGCCGATGGCGGTGCCGTTGATGGTGCCCGCGTTGGCGAGGTAGGGCACCTGCGCGCCCGCGTCGATCAGCACGCCGCGCGCGGTCACCGCGCTGACGGAGGCGGGGATGCTGCCCGCGATGCTCGCTTCATTGACGAACTGCGCCACCGTCGCGCCGGACAGGACGTGCACCGCGTTCGCATCGGCGTCGTAGGCGCCCGCGGTGATCACGCCCGCGTTGCGCAGGCCCCCGGACAGCGACACCGTGCCGCCGGCCACGCCGATCTGCAGGCCCGTCGCGGTCACCCCGTCGTAGACGCCCTGCCCCGAGATCGAGCCGTGGATGACGAGGCCATAGGGATTGATGCTGGTGTCGTAGTTCCCGAGCGTGACCGACCGGCCCGCCGCCCCGACCACCATCGCCGGCGCCGTGCCGTAGGTGGTGATGACGCCCGAGCCCTCCTGGTTGTCGGGCGTGCCGTCGCCGTCGGTGTCGGTGGTGGCCGTGCCCAGGCCGCCCACGAACACTCCCCCGGCGACGTTGGCCCCGATCACTACGGCCGAACCACCCTGCTGCACGTCGGCCGGAGTCTTCTCCACATTCTGCAGGCTGAGGGTGGTGGTGGGCCGGGTCAGCGACGCGTAGCCGCTGGTGGTCAGCGTCGAGTAGATGCCGACCCGTCCGCCCACGTCGCCGTTCAGCGACACGGCGGTGCTGTCCTGCGCGCCGGGGCTGCGGGCTCCGGTCACCGTGATCGCGCCGCCGATCGCGATGGAGCCGCTGACGCCCGCCCTCTCGACCACGCCGCCGCCGCCGTCGCCCGTCACCGACACGGGCGCGTTCACGATCAGGTCGCCCTGCAACGGCGCCTCCAGGAGGACGCCGTAGCTTCCGTCGCCCTTGACGGTGATCGCCCCCGCGCTCTGGTTGATGGTGCCGTTGAAGGCGCCGGGGCCGATCAGGTGGATGCCGTAGCGGTTCACGCCTTGCGCGAACGGCGCTTCGGCGATGCCGTCCGCGTTGGCGGTGTCGCTGGCCGTGTAGTCCTCGCTCAGCGTGATGGTGCCGGCGTCGGTCACCGTGCCCGTGTGGCCGCCCTGGATCAGCAGGCCGGTGGCGTTGCTGACGTTGTTGGCCGTGATGGCGCCCGCGCTGGTGAAGCTGTTGTTGCTGTCGATGGTCACCGCCGCGCCCGGCGCGGTCAGCGTCAGCACGCTTCCTGTCGGGATGGTGACGTCGCCCGCCGAAGAGGTGACGAGCGGCGTGGAGGAGGACGCGGGGACCGACGTCTGGGCGGAGGCCCCCGAAGCGGCGGCGAGCGCAAGGGGCGCGGCGGCCACGGCGGCGAGCAGGACGGAGCGCATGGGAACCCATAGAGTCGGAGGTCGAGAGCGGGCTGCGTCGCCGCCGCGCTAGGCCCTTTCGTGACCCACCCCGGCCCGAATGTTTCAGTCCTGACTCTCGGGGTCACCCCGAGACACAAGCTCGATCGACTCTCGCCGGCGCATGGACCGGCGCAGGGGCCGGTCAGGCGACGGGTGCGACAGCACCCGCCCAGCGCACGCCGTAGAGACGGTCCACGTAGCGCCCCAGAGCGGCCAGGGAACGGTCTTCCTCGCGCGGGCGGATCAGCAGGGCCACCCGACGCCGCGGCGTCGGTGCGCACGGGACCGGAGCTTCGGTCGCGACGTCCACGGAGGCGATGTGGAAGCCGCGGCGCTCCACGGCCCCGACAAGTCGTCGCAGGGTCGCTTCGCCGGGGTCTATGTCGCAGTGGACCAGGTGCGTCATGGCGCACGCTCCATCAGATTGGGCCGCCGCGCGACGAGGGCGTGGCGGGCCGGGTCAGGTTCGGAATGTGAAAACCCCGCTCCGGTCGGGAGCGGGGTCCGAGCGATCGGACTTGGCGGACGCCGGCCTAGGCCGGAACGCCGCCCCGCTCGGAGGCCGGCGGCGATAGTCGTACGCCTAGCGTCCTGGCCGGACCGCCGCACGCAAAGGTGCGGCTCCCCTCGACCGTGAGTGCGAGGTTGCGCTTGGATGCGGCGGGCGACGTCGGTGTCATGCGGCCCTCCCGGCTGGTGCTGACGACGTGAGTGGGACACAGCCTCACCCAGAGCGCAATGGTCAGAGACAGATAGTTGCGCCAAGAGGAATTGAAGGGCCGCTTTGCGCAACTTCCTGCCGAGCCGTCGCGCGCGGGCGACCGCGCGTCAGTGGCCTCCGGTGCGGGCGTTGGCCTCCACGAGGTCCAGGCGCGGCGTCAGCAGCCCCTGGCGCACCACCTCGGTTCCGGCCGGAGTGAACTCCAGCACGGGGTCGGTCGCGACGTCGTAGCGGGGCCACGCCACGCCGCCCGCCGAGCCCGGAGCGCCGGTCTTGGCGAAGGCGACCCAGTAGGCGTGGATCGCCTGGGCGACGGCCTGGTCGCCCGCTGAGGCCGCCGGCAGGGTGCGGCCGCCATACTGCAGCGGCGCGGTGGGCAGGGTCTCGAACACGTAGCTCAGCTCGGAGCCGTGGCCGGCGCCGGGCACGGTGGCCCGCTGCGCCTCCTGCACGTAGGCGAAGTAGTAGCGCCACACGGGCACGCCGGCCTTCACCTCGTCGCGGGCGAGCGCCCGGTCGGGCTCAGTGATCAAGGTGGCGGTCATGATGTTGAAGGGAGCCTGCAGCGAACCGCCGAAGGTCTGCACGACCTGCTCGCGCGCCACGCCTTTGATCGAGGCGATCTGATATTCGGGAGCGGCCTGGACTTGCCGGGCGAACAGGCTCGACTCGAAGCTGTTGCCGCCGAGCATGTAGGGCACCTTCGCCTGGTGGCCCCGGGCGAAGCCGTCGTCGGTGCGCTCGCGGACGGTGGCGCCGTCGATCATCGGGCGCGGGGCGTCGGCGGCGTCGAGGCCGCCGCCGGGCTTGAGCACGTCCTTGGCCGGCAGCGCGCGCATCCGCGCCGCCGCGTCCGCGCCGTCGCCGGTGATCCCCAGACCGCTCATGTATGTCGAGCCCGCCTGCGCCATGGCGGCGATGGGTGGGGGATCGATGCGGCCGAAGCTCGACTCGGCGATGGCCTTGTCGAACAGGCCGCGCGCCTCGGGCGAGATCATCAGGAAGTTGACCGAGATGCCGCCCGCGCTCTCGCCGAACACGGTGACGTTGTGAGGATCGCCGCCGAAGGCGGCCGCGTTGGCGCGCACCCACTTCAGCGCGGCGATCTGGTCCTGCATGCCGTAGTCGCCGTGGTCGCCGCTCTCCTTGAGCAGCGCCGGGTGTGCGAACCAGCCGAGGCGGCCCAGGCGGTAGTTCAGGCTGACCAGCACCACGCCGTCCTTGGCGAAGCTGGTCCCGTCGTAGAAGCGCGCCGAGCTCGCGCCGCCGATGAAGCCGCCGCCGTGGATCCAGACCATCACGGGCAGCTTCTTTCCCGCGCGGTCCGCAGGGGTCCACACGTTGAGGGTCAGGCAGTCCTCGCTCTGGTTGGGGCCGGCGCCGAAGCCGTCGCCGGTGGCCAGGCACGCCGGGCCGAAGGCGGAGGCGTCGCGCGCGGCCGTCCACTTGGCCGGCGCGGCGGGCGGCCGCCAGCGCAGCGCGCCGACGGGCGGCGCGGCGTAGGGGATGCCCTTGAACGAGGCCACGCCGTCGGTGACGACGCCCTTGAGCGCGCCGTCGTGCACCCTCGCCTCGTCGGGCGCCTGCGCCTGCGCCGCTCCGGCCGCGAACAGTCCCAGCGCGGCCACCGCGCCCGTGAGCTTGCCCAGCATCGTCTCCACCCCTGTTGTTATCTGCGTTCAGCTTAGCTTCGCACGGGCGGCGCGCGAAGGGGCGGAGGTGTTGCGCGGCCGAAACCGCGTCAGGGCTTCTCGGCGACGGCCTTCATGGTGTCCAGCACGCCCTTGAACTGCTTGGCGCGCCGGTCGCGGTCGGCCGCCTTGGCCTCAGCCGTGGGCAACGTCGAAAGGTCGTAGAACAGGCTGTAGACGATGCGCGTGCGGGCGCCGTCGACCGGCTGGTACTCCACCGTGCCGTGGTAAGAGTTGGGCGCGAGCGGCTGGGCGTAGGTGTAGCTGTAAGCCGTCTTGGCCACGAGCACCTCGTCGATGCGGTCGGCGATGCGGCGCACGGCCCCGACCTGGTCCGCCTGGCCCGCGGTGATGACGCAGCTGGTCTTGAACCAGGCCCCGATATCGCAGAAGCCGCTCGTCCTACGCATGACCTCGGCGACGGGGCGGGCCACCTCCACCGACTGCACGATGCTGGTGTACTCGGCGGCCTGAGCGCCGCCGCCCACCGCCACCGCGGCGACGAGCCCGACCCCGATGATCTTCGGCATGACCTCTCCTCCCTGATCCCGCGTCAGCATGGAGGCGGCGCCCTTCCCTGTCATCCCGGGACGTACGGCGTCATCGAGTACGGGCGCTCCGCCGCGGGCGTGACGCGCGTGTCGGGGCGCTCGCCCATGGTGAAGCGCAGCTCGCCGCCCGCGAGGATCTGGTCGTGGGTGATGAACGCCTTCCCTAGCGGCCGACCGTTCAGCGTCACGCGGCGCACGTAGGGGTGCGCGTCCGACAGTCCGTCCGCCACGACGGTGAAGGTGCGGCCGTTGGGCAGGGTGATCTCCGCCCGGTCAACGAACGGCCGGCCCAGCACGTACTCGCCCGAGGCGGGCGCCACGGGGTAGAAGCCGAAGGCGGTGAACAGCAGCCAGGCGGACATCTGTCCCAGGTCATCATTGCCGACCAGGCCGTCGGGCGCGGGGCGGTACTGCGTGTCGACGATCTGCTTCAGCCGCGCCTGCGTGCGCCAGGGCGAACCCGCGTAGGCGTAGAGGTAGGCCATGTGGTGGCTCGGCTCGTTGCCGTGCACGTACTGGCCGATCAGCCCGGCCATGTCCTCGACGGCGCCGTAGTTCTTCGGGTCGACCTTGGCGTCGAAGGTGGCGTCCAGCTTCGCGATGAGCTTGGCGTCGCCGCCGAGGCCGCGGATCAGGCCGCCCACGTCCTGCGGCTCGTATTCCGTGTACTGCCAGCTGTCGCCCTCGGTGAAGCCGCTCGCGTCGCCCGCGCGCGCCGGGTCGAACGGTTCGCGGAAGGCGCCGGACGCCAGCTTCGGCCGCGCCCAGCCGGTGGCCGGGTCGAACACGTTGCGCCAGTTCGCCGCCCGCTTGGCGAAGCGCTCGGCCACGTCGGTGCGGCCGATCTTGGCGGCGGCGCGCGAGATGGACCAGTCGTCGAAGGCGTACTCCAGCGTCTTGGAGACCCCCTCCCCGTCCGCGTCGACGGGCACGTAGCCGCGATCGATGTAGTCGCCGAGGTGGCCGTAGGGGCGGTAGTCGGCGCTGGCGACCATGGCGTCGAGCGCGGCCTCCTTGTCGAAGCCCGGCAGGCCCTTGACGATGGCGTCCGCCAGTTCGGGCACGGCGTGGTAGCCGATCATGCACCAGGTCTCGAGGCCGGCGAACTGCCAGATCGGCAGGATCCCGTACGGGCTCTCCTGCTGCGACGCGACGAGCGAGTTCATCACGTCGGCCGTCCGGCTGAGCGGCTGGATCAGCGTCATGAGCGGCTGCTCGGCCCGGTAGGTGTCCCAGAGGCTGAAGGAGGAGACGAAGGTGAAGCCGTTGGCCTGGTGCAGCGCGTTGTCCGGCCCGCGGTAGTTCCTGTCACCGTCGGCGGCGACGCTTGGGGCCATGAGCGCGTGGTACAGGGCGGTGTAGAGGCTGCGCCGCATGGGCGCGGGCGCCTCCACGCGTACGCGGGAGAGCTCGGCGGTCCAGGCCGCCTCGGCCTCGGCGCGCGTCCTGTCGAAGTCGAACGCGGGGACCTCCTCGTCCATGTTAGAGGCGGCGGCCTGCTCGCTGGCGGGCGACAGCGCGACCTTGACGGTCAGCGGACCGGCCAGGGCGCCGAAATCGAACACGCCCACGAGGCCGCGGCCCTGGATGAAGGGGATGTCGCGGGCGCTCGTGCCGGGGCCGGCGAAGCCCTTGTAGGGCGCCTCCGCCGGCTCGCGGTCGTACAGGGCGTGGCCGGTGACGGGCGCGGAGAAGCGCAGCGCGAAGTACAGCTTGCGGCCGGGCGCCCAGCCGCGCGTCTCGCGCATGCCTGTGATCGTGCCGTCCGGGCGGATGCGTAGCTGCGACCACAGGACCTTGCCCGGGTAGTCGTAGATCGCGTGACGCAGG
Organism: uncultured Caulobacteraceae bacterium; assembly: GCA_964242895.1. Lineage (GTDB taxonomy): Bacteria > Pseudomonadota > Alphaproteobacteria > Caulobacterales > Caulobacteraceae > JASLDZ01. The sequence continues at coordinate 14,512 of CAXTBN010000047.1, forward strand.
TCGAGCAGCACGTGCGCCGGCGCGCCGGCGGGGAAGCTGTAGCGGTGCACGCCCACCCGCGTCGTGGCCGTAAGCTCCGCCTTCACGCCGGAGTCGGGGAAGCTCACGGCGTAGTAGCCGGGGCTGGCCCGCTCGCCCGCGTGGGTGAACCGCTGGCGGTAGCCGGTGCCGGGGTGGTCCGCCTCGCCGGGCTCGAGCTTCACCTCGTCGCCCGCGACCGGCATCAGCGACACGTCGCCGAGGTCGGAGTGGCCCGCGCCCGAGAAGTGGGTGTGGCTGAAGCCCTGGATCGAGCTGTCCTCGTACCGGTAGCCGGCCGCGTGGGTGTAGGAGGCCGCCCGCTGGCGGAAGTCGCCGACGTAGGTGTCGGGGCTGAGCTGGACCATGCCGAACGGGACGGTCGCGCCGGGGAAGGTGTGGCCGTCCGTTCCCGTGCCGATGAACGGGTCCACCTGCGCCAGGAGGTCGGCGGCGGGCGGCGGGGCGGCGCGGGTCGGGTCAGCCGCGAGCAGGAGGATCGCGGCGGCGAGGAACGGTCGGAGCATGCGCCCTGCTTAGCTCAGGCGACGCGGCTGCTCACCTGCTCGTGCGGCGGTGGGCCGAAGCGGTTGAAGCGGCGCTCGCCCGGCCACAGCGCCAGGGCGGCCACGCCGCCCGCGGCGAACAGGATCGCGACCGCCTGCGCCGCGGTGGTGGGCGCCTCGCCGTTGACCGCCACGGCGACCAGGGTCACCGGCCCCGCCGACCACCAGCCCGCCAGCGTCAGGTCGTGCAGCCGCTTGCTCAGCAAGGGGCAGGCCGTCACCAGCGCCAGGAACCACAGGCCCCAGGAGAGCAGGCCCTCCGCCCCCGCCGCCACCCGGGCGACCACCGCCACCGCGACGCCGGCCGCCGTAAAGGTGCGCCTGTCGATGCGACCCGCGCCGTTGAGATAAAGCTGCACGAGGTCGAGCCGCCCGCCCCGCGCCCGCGGCGGCGCGGCGGCCGCCGTCACGCGAACTCCACCAGCACCTCGTCGGCGGCCACGCTGTCGCCGGCCTTCGCGCCGACCGCCTTCACCGTCCCGTCGCGCTCGGCCTTGAGGATGTTCTGCATCTTCATGGCCTCGATCACCATCAGCGTCTCGCCGGCCTTCACCTCGCGCCCCACCTCGACATCCACCGACACGATCAGGCCGGGCATGGGCGAGACGATGCGCTTGGAGGTGTCGGCCGCCGCGCGCTTGGGCAGCTTGGCGTGGAGGTCGGCGGAGAGCGGCGTCAGCACCAGCACGCGGGCGCGGGCGGCGCGGTGGCGGATGTCGTACCCCTCCGCCGCGGGCGCCACGGTCGCCGAGAACGGGCGATCGTCGAGCACGCCGCGGAACACCGCCCGGCCGGGACGCCAGGCGACGGCCTTCAGCCGCAGGTCGTTCCCGTCGGCCAGCAGCGTCAGCCCGCCGTCGGAGCCCGTGACGTCCACGGCCCGCTTGTCGCCGGCGATGTCGACGATCCAGTCGCGGCGGGGCTGCGAGCCGGAGCGCGCGACGGCCAACCGCTGCATGTGGACGGCCACCGCCGTCATCACGTCGCGGCCGAAGCCCTGCGGCTCGAGCCCCCGGAAGCCGTCGGGGAATTCGTCCTTGATGTAGCTGGTGGAGAGCCGGCCCGAGCGGAAGCGCTCCTGGTCCATGACGGCGGAGAGGAAGGGCGTGTTGTGGCCCAGGCCCTCGAGCTCCAGGTCCTCCAGCGCCCGGCCCATGCCTTCCACGGCGGCCTCGCGCGTGGGCCCCCAGGTGCACAGCTTGGCGATCATGGGGTCGTAGAACATGGAGATCTCGTCGCCCTCGCGGACGCCCGAGTCGTTGCGCACCTTGTAGCTCCCGCGCTCCCCTTCGGCGGGCGGCTGATAGCGCACCAGGCGGCCGATGGAGGGCAGGAAGCCGCGGTACGGGTCCTCGGCGTAGATGCGGCTCTCCACCGCCCAGCCGTCGATGTGCAGGTCCTCCTGGGCGAACGTCAGCGGCTCGCCGGCGGCGACGCGGATCATCTGCTCGACGAGGTCGAGGCCGGTGATCAGCTCGGTGACCGGATGCTCGACCTGCAGGCGGGTGTTCATCTCCAGGAAGAAGAACGAGCGGTCCTGCCCCGCCACGAACTCCACCGTGCCGGCGCTGTCGTAGTTCACCGCCTTGGCGAGCGCGACAGCCTGGGCGCCCATGGCGGCGCGGGTGGCCTCGTCGAGGAGCGGGCTCGGGGCCTCCTCGATCACCTTCTGGTTGCGGCGCTGGATGGAGCACTCGCGCTCGAACAGGTGGACCACGTGGCCATGCTTGTCGCCCAAGACCTGGATTTCGACGTGGCGGGGCGAGACGATGAACTTTTCGATGAAAGTGCGGTCGTCGCCGAAGGAGGCCATGGCCTCGGCCTTCACGGCGGGGAAGCCCTCCTCCACCTCGGCCCGGGTGTAGGCGACGCGGATGCCCTTGCCTCCGCCGCCGGCGGAGGCCTTGATCATGACCGGGTAGCCGACCTCCTCCGACACGCGAACGGCGGTGGCGACGTCGTCGATCTCGCCCTCGTGGCCGGGCACGGTGGAGACGCCCGCACGCGCGGCGAAGATCTTGGACTGGATCTTGTCGCCCATGGCGTCGATCGCGTCCGGGTTCGGGCCGATGAAGACGATCCCGGCTTCGGCGCACTGGCGCGCGAACTCGGCGCGCTCGGACAGGAAGCCGAAGCCCGGGTGCACGGCCTGCGCGCCGGTCTGGTGGCAGGCGGCGATGATCTTCTCGGCGACGAGGTAGCTCTGGGCGGCGGGCGCAGGGCCGATGGCGACGCTCTCGTCCGCCATCTCGACGGCGAGCGAGTCGGCGTCGGCCTCGGAGTAGACCACCACGGTGGCGATCCCCATCCGGCGGCAGGTCTTGATGATGCGGACCGCGATCTCGCCCCGGTTGGCGATCAGGATCTTGGAGAACATGGCGGGTGAGTAGCGGTGGGGCGTGCGAGGCGCAAACGCCTCATCCTCTCCCGTTCGCGGGAGAGGATGTCACCACACCCTCCACCACGGGCGCTTGACCACGGGAGCCGGGCGGAGCGCGACGGCCTCCGCGTCCAGCAGCGCCACGGCGGCGTCCTTGCGCCCTTCGCAGGTGGAGATCGCCGCCTCCTGCCGGACGCTGAACACGGCGAGCACGCCCAGCGTGGGCGCGGCCGGCCGGTCAGGACGGGGGCACGGGTCGCGCAGCACCTGCGCCACCGGCGGGAGCGGCGGCGGGACGGCCTGCGGAGGCCTCGTCGCGCAGGCCGTCGACAGCGCGGCCCCACTCAGCGAGCACATCAGGGTCGACAGGGTCCGCAGCGTGCGGAAGGCGGGCGATGGCATCTGATGCGGCTCCGGTTCTGGCGGCGGCGTGCGCCTCGGTGGTGCGGGCGGTCTCGACGGCGGCGGCGGCCGTGGTGTCGAGCCGGGTCTGGGCCTGGGCGGCGGCGGCCTGCGCCTCTGCCGCCTTGGCGCGGTCCTCGGCGCGGGCGAGCGGGCCGGCGTCGAGCCGGTGCACCGCCCACCCCGCGGCGACGGCCCCGGCCACGACGAGCGCGGCCCACAGGGCGGCGGCGCGATGCTTGAGCGCGAACGCCAGCGCGGCGGCGAGCGCGGTCACGACGCGCCTCCCCCCGCCGCGCCCGTCGCCTGGGCGAAGCTCTCGCCCGTGCGCATCATCCGCGCGAGCGTCGCGGCGCGCCGGCCCACCTGCCCCGCCCAGCGGGAGCGGAGCATCGCCTGCGCCGCGTCGCCGAAGCGCCCGGCCTTGAGTGCGGCCAAGGTGTCGTCGAAGCCGAGCAGGCCGGCGACGCCCATGTTGAAGGCCATGTCGATCACCACGGCGCGGCGGGCGGCGTCGAGCCCGCGCCACCAGGGCAGGCGCGCGTCGAGCGCCTGCTCCAGGGCGGCCACGTCGCAGAAGCACAGGAACATGGCCTCGCCCTCGCGCAGGCCCACGTCGTCCAGGTTGCGGCCGACGCCGACCGTCAGCTTGCCGACGCTGTCGCGGTAGGGCTTGAGCCGCAGGCCCTCGTGCGCGGTCAGCTGCAGCCACAGGAGCGGGTCGCGCACGGCGGCCTCGCCGGCGGCGATCATGAGGTCGGGGTCGCTCACGACACACCTCGCATCTTCTCGAAGGAGCGCGCCGCCACCAGGGCGCCCACGGCCGCGAACAGCGTCGCGAGCTGGGCGGCGTCGGCCGGACGGCGGATCACCGGGCCGATGATGAAGGCGTAGACGAGGCAGGGCGTCAGCGCCCAGCCGAGGGTGGGGCGCCAGCCGCCCCGGGCGAAGTCCGCGAGCCGGCCCATCACGACACCGGGTTCCGGTCGTGGACGCGCCGCCAGCTGCCGCCGTCGGAGAAGGCGAGCGTGCCGCCCGCGCTGTCGTCGTAGACGTAGATCATCGCGCCCGAGCCCTCGCCGGAGGGGCTCGGCATCGACGCCTTGGCGTAGGTCTTCACCCGCACCGCGCCCTCCACCTGCAGGCGGCTGGTGGGCGTCGTGCCGAAGCCGACGCGACCGGAGCCGTCGACCAGCATGGCCTCGCTCCAGCTGGAGCCGTCGGGGGAGACCTTCACGTGCAGGAGGTCGTCGCCGCACAGGCCGATCTCGGCGCGGCCGCCGTAGCCGTCCTGGAACAGCACGGAGGCGGTCTGGCCGGCCGCGGCCTTGTTGAGCTTGACCTGGAAGCCGCCCGTGTCGGCGGTGAACAGGGCGCCCGGGCCCTTCACGATCAACGGGTTGTAGGCGTCCGCGGTGGCGCCGATCCCCACGCCCGTCGCGTTCTGCAGCGCGGTGGCGAGGTCGGCGAAGCGCGTCCAGGCCGAGGCGGTGCGCACCACGACCGTGTCCTCGTCGCGCACGTAGGCGACCTGGCCGGGGACGACGGCCAGCACCGTCCAGGCGCCGGCCTCGAAGCGCAGCAGCGTCCCGGCGGGGTGCAGCGCCCACTCCAAGCCGGTGGCCCCAGCGGGGAGCAGCCAGGACTGCCCGTCCGCCGGCGCCGCGGGTTGGGCCGCGAGGGTGCGGCTCTCCACGGTGCAGGCGACGAGCGCGTCGAGCGCCGCCAGCCCCTCGTTCACCGTGACGTGCTTCTGCGCCTGGGCCGCCGCCAGGTAGGGCAGCCCCAGCCGGGGTGTGGCGTCGTCGCTCATGCCGTCCGCTCCTGTGTTCAGGTCGGCGGCAGCATCCTCCCGGCGGCGGGGAGCGGGGACAGAGCGGCGGTTATCCCCGCATCAGGCGGCCATGAGCGCGTCGCGCGCCCGGGCGTACTCGGCGCCGAGGCGGCCGATCAGCTCGGCGGCCGGCAGCACCGCCTCGACGGCGCCGACGCCCTGGCCGGCGCCCCAGATGTCCTTCCAGGCCTTGGCTTTGGAGCCCTCGCCCGTGCCGAAGTTCATCTGGCTGACGTCGCCCTGGGCGAGGTTCGCGGGGTCGAGACCCGCCGCCGTGATGGAGCCTTTCAGATAGTTGCCGTGCACTCCGGTGAAGAGGTTCGAGTAGACGATGTCCCCGGCGCTGGAGGTGGTGATCATCTCCTTGTAGCCCTCCGCCGCATTGGCCTCGGCGGTCGCGATGAAGGCCGAGCCGATGTAGGCGAGGTCCGCTCCCATGGCCTGCGCCGCCAGGATCGCCCGCCCGGTGGCGATCGCGCCGGAGAGCGCCAGCGGACCATCGAACCAGCGCCGGATCTCGCTGATCAACGCGAAGGGCGAGAGCGTGCCCGCGTGGCCGCCCGCACCGGCCGCCACAGCGATCAGGCCGGTGGCGCCCTTCTCCACCGCTTTCCGGGCGAAGCGATCGTCGATGACGTCGTGCAGGGTGATGCCGCCCCAGCCGCGCACCGCGGTGTTCAGGTCCTCCCGCGCGCCCAGGCTGGTGATGACGACCGGCACCTTCCACTTGGCGCAGGTCTCCACGTCCGCCTCCAGCCGCGCGTTGGAGCGGTGGACGATCTGGTTGACGGCGTAGGGGGCCGACGGCTGGTCGGGGTGCTCGCGGTCCCAGGCGGCGAGTTCCTCGGTGATGCGCTGCAGCCACTCGTCCAGGAGCGTCTGCGGCCGGGCGTTCAGCGCCGGAAAGCTCCCCACGATCCCCGCCTTGCACTGGGCGATGACGAGGTCCGGCGTGGAGATGATGAACAGCGGCGAGCCGATCACGGGCAGGCGCAGGCGCTGGAGGACGGGCGGCAGGGGCAAGGCGAGGGCTCCGGTGACGGCGGCGAGCCTAGATGTCGCCGGGCCCTCGCGGAAGCGGCGGCGGTTGACCCCCGCCCGCGCCGGTCCCAAACCGCGCGCATGACCGCGGGCGCTCCCCTCGCCGAAGACTTTCCCGACCCCACGCGCGAGGCGTGGCTGGCGCTGGTGGACAAGGCGCTCAAGGGCGCGCCCTTCGACAAGCGCCTCGTAGCCCGCACCGCTGACGGGATCGCCCTCGGCCCGCTGGACACGGCCGCCGACGCGCCCGCGCCCGCGCCGCCGCTGTGGGGTCCGCGCGATCCTCTCCGCCCGTGGGAGGTGCGCACGGTGGTGGCCGCCGCCGACCCGGGCGAGGCCGGCCGGCAGGCGCTGGAGGATCTGCGCGGCGGCGGCGCCTCCGTGCTGCTGCGGCTCGATCCCACGGGCGCCGACGGCGTCGCGGTCGGGAGCGCCGACGATCTCGCGCGCGCGCTGGAGGGCGTCCATACCGACCTCGCCCCTGTGGCGCTGGACGCCGGCTGGCTCGGCCCTGAGGCGGCCGGGTGGCTGAGCGAGGCGGCCGGACGGGGCCCCGCCGCGCCGCTCGCCTTCCACCTTGACCCGCTGGGCGCCTTCGCGCGCGAGGGCGCGAGCCCCGGCCCGCTCGACGCGCACCTCGCCGCGGCGGCCGAGGCGGCGGCTCGGCTCATCGAGGTCCACCCTCAGGCGACCGCTTGGCTGGCGAACGGCCGGGCCGTGCATGAGGCGGGCGGGACAGAGGTGCAGGAGCTGGGCGTCATGGCCGCGGCCGCCCTCGCCTATGTCCGGGCCGGCGAGGCCGCGGGCCTCTCGCGCGAGCCGGCGCTGCGCGCGGTGTTGCTGGGGGTGAGCGTCGACGGCCGCTTCCTGCTCTCCACCGCCAAGCTGCGCGCCGCCCGCGCGCTCTGGGGCCGCATCGCCGCCGCCTACGGCGTGGACGCGCCCGCGCGGATCGAGGCGCGCTCGTCCGCCCGGATGTTGTCTCGGCTGGACGCCTGGACCAACCTGGTGCGCCTCACCGCCGCGGGCTTCGCCGGCGCCGTGGGCGGGGCGGACGCGGTGGTGCTCGCCCCCTTCACCGAGCCGCTGGCGCCGCCCACGGACTTCGCGCGCCGGCAGGCCCGCAACACCCAGCTGGTGCTGCAGGAGGAGGCGCACCTCGGCCGCGTCGCCGATCCCGCGGCGGGCTCCTGGTCGCTGGAGCGGATCACCGACGAGCTCGCCCGCCGCGCCTGGGCGCAGATGCAGGCGATCGAGCGCGAAGGCGGCCTCGCCGCCGCGCTCCGCGCCGGGAGGCTGCAACGCGAGGTCGCCGAGGCGCGCGCCGCGCTGGAGCGCGACGTGGCGAGTCGGCGCGCGGGGCTGGTGGGCGTGTCCGAGTTCCCCGCCCTGGCCGAGGCGTCCGTCGAGGTCGGGCCGGCGTCGCCGGCCGCCCCGCTCCGGGTCGACGCACGCCGGCCGGGTCCGGACGACCGCGCCGCCGCCGCGCTCGCGCCCATGCGCCTGTCCGCCCCGTTCGAGCGCCTGCGCGCCCGCGCCGCCGCCGCCGACCGCCGGCCTCGCGCCTTCCTGGCCGAGCTCGGCCCCGTGTCCGACCACGCCGCCCGGGCGGGCTTCGCACGCAACCTGCTGGCCGCGGGCGGGATCGCCGCGGAAGGCGGGCCATCGGACGCCTACGAGCCGGGCGAGACCCCGTTGGCCGTGCTGGTCGGCTCCGACGAGGGTTACGCGGCCGAAGGGGCCGCGGTCGTGCGCGACCTGCGCGCGCGGGGGGCAAGGTCCGTCTGGGTCGCCGGGCCGGAGCTGGAGGGCGTGGACGGCCGTCTCTCCGCGGGCTGCGACGCGCCCGCCGTGCTCGACCGGCTCCTGACGGAGCTGGGCGCGTGAGCGGCTACACCGCCGACAGCTGGGCTGAGGCGCAACCCTTCACGGGCCGCCTCGCCGTGCAGGCCGACGTCACCGCGGAGCACGCAGTCTTCGCCATGGCCGACACCGTCGATCCGCAACTCCTGGAGGAGCCACTGCCCGCGCCGGTGATCTGGTACGAGGACGCGGACGCGCCCGATGCGGGCGTGGCCGCCATCGTGATCCAGGCCGAGGCGCACGGGACCGAGGACGGCGAGGTGCTGCAGGTGCTGGGCCTGATGCTGCCGGACGGCCGGACCGCAGTGGGCTTCGCGGACGACGTCGACTGGGTCGACGCCTCCGACCCTGTCTGGCGGGACCTGGTGGAGGACGCCCTGTTCTCGGGAGGCGGCACGTGAGCACGCCCGACTTCGCCGCCCTCGACTACGACGCGCTGACGCCCGCCCCTCCGTCATCGGCGGACGGCGAGACGTGGGACACGCCGGAGGGCCTGGCCGTCGCGCCCTCGTACGGGCCGGAGTCGCGCGCCGGTCTCGATCACCTGGGCGGCCGTCCGGGGTTGGCGCCGTTCGGCCGCGGCCCCTACCCGACCATGTACGCCACCAATCCGTGGACGATCCGCCAGTACGCGGGCTTCTCCACGGCCGAGGACTCCAACGCGTTTTACCGTCGCAACCTGGCCGCCGGCCAGATGGGGCTGAGCGTCGCCTTCGATCTCGCCACCCACCGCGGCTATGACAGCGACCATCCCCGCGTGACCGGCGACGTCGGAATGGCGGGCGTGGCGATTGACTCGATTCTGGACATGCGCACCCTGTTCAGCGGCATCCCGCTCGACCGAATGAGCGTGTCGATGACGATGAACGGCGCGGTGCTGCCCGTGCTGGCGCTCTACATCGTCGCTGCGGAGGAGCAGGGCGTGCCGCACGCCAAGCTCTCCGGTACGATCCAGAACGACATCCTCAAAGAGTTCATGGTGCGCAACACCTACATCTACCC
>CAXTBN010000048.1:0-23377 GCA_964242895.1 uncultured Caulobacteraceae bacterium
TCACCGGCTTCGACATCATCTTCTTCTGGGTCGCCCGGATGATGATGATGGGCCTCTACGCCACCGGCCGCGTCCCGTTCGACCGGGTGGTGATCAACGGCCTGGTGCGAGACGAGCGCGGGCAGAAGATGTCGAAGTCCAAGGGCAACGTCATCGACCCGCTGGAGGTCGTCGACGAGCTGGGCGCCGACGCCCTGCGCTTCTCCATGGCCATCCTGTCGGGCGCGCGCGACATCAAGCTCAGCCGCAACCGCATCGAGGGTTACCGCGCCTTCGGCACCAAGCTCTGGAACGCCGCGCGCTTCTGCCAGGTGCACGAGTGCCGCCTCATCGCCGGCTTCGACCCGGCCGCCGTGCGCCAGCCGGTGAACCGCTGGATCCGCGGCGAGACCGCCAAGGCGGCCGCCGAGGTCACCGCCGCCTTCGACGCCGCCGACTTCGCCGGCGGGGCCGAGGCGCTGTACCGCTTCGTCTGGAACGTGTTCTGCGACTGGTACCTGGAGCTGGCCAAGCCCGTGCTGGCCGGCGAGGACGCCGCCGCCCGCGACGAGACGCGCGCCACCGCCGCCTGGGTGCTCGACCAGGCCACGGCCCTGCTGCACCCCGTCTGCCCCTTCCTCACTGAGGAGCTGTGGCGCGAGACCGCCGCCTTCGCCGGCCTGACGCGCGACCGCCTGCTGATCCTCTCGCCCTGGCCCGACCTGCCGCCGAGCCATGTGGACGCGGAGGCGGAGGCGCGGATCGGGCTGGTGATCGCCGTCGTGACGGAGGGACGCTCCGTCCGCTCCGAGCTCGCCGTTCCGTCCTCCGCCCGGCCGGAGCTGGTGGTCACCGACGCCCCGCCCGACGCGCGCGCGACCCTGGAGCGCGAGGCGGCCGTGATCGGCCCGCTGCTGCGCGTCTCCGGCCTGCGCTTCGCCGCCGAGGCCCCTGCGGGCGCCGTGCGGTTCCTGGCGGGCGGCTGCGGCTTCGCCCTGCCGCTGGCCGAGCTGATCGACGTGGCCGCCGAACGCGCGCGGCTCGCCAAGGAGATCGCCCGGCTGGACGGCGAGGTGGCGCGCTTCGAGGCCAAGCTCGCCGACGAGCGCTTCACCGCGCGCGCCCCGGCCGCCGTGATCGAGGAGAACCGCGCCAAGCTCGCCGACGCGCAGGGCGCACGCGACAAGCTCCGCGCGGCGCTGGAGCGGCTCGCGGCGGCGGGCTGACCGCCGAGCGCCCGCGCCCTCGTCACGGGTGAACGGCGTTTACAACCGTCGGGCCCCTGTGCTCCTTACCGCCGCGTCAGGCGGCCCGGCGTACACGAGGCCTCCGACGGAAGGGACACGCCTCATGGCCGAAGCCGCCGCCCCCGCGCCCGCCTCCCAAGCTCCGTCCGCCGGGGCGAAGCCCTGGCCCGTCATGAGCCTGGAGCAGATCGAGGCGCGGCTCACCGCGCCGGGCGCGCCGTTCGAGATGGAGACGGTCTCCATCCGAGGCGTGCCCACGCGCACCTGGAAGAACGCGCCGCCCACCCTGCGCGAGGTGCTGGCCGCCGGCCGCGCCCACGGCGACAAGACCTTCCTCGTCTACGAGGACGAGCGCGCGAGCTTCGACGCCTTCCACCGCGCAGTGGCCGCCTTCGCCGCCGAGCTGCGGATGCAGGGCGTGGAGAAGGGCGACCGCGTCGCGGTGATCATGCGCAACCTGCCGGAGTGGCCGGTGGCCCTCTACGCCGCCGTCGCCATCGGCGCGATCGTGACGCCGCTCAACGGGTGGTGGACCGCGCCGGAACTCGAGTACGGCCTCTCCGACTCCGGGACCAAGGTCGCCATCATGGACGCCGAGCGCTACGCGCGCCTGGCCGAGCACCTGTCCGAACTGCCCGACCTGCAGCGCGTCTACGTCAGCCGCGCCGAGGAGCCGATCGCCCATCCCAAGGTGCGCCACCTGGAGCACGTGCTGGGCGAGACCGCCGCCTGGGCCGACCTGCCCGACGCCGAACTGCCCGCCGCCGACGTCGGGCCCGAGGACCCGGCCACCATATTCTACACCTCGGGCACCACGGGGCGGCCGAAGGGCGCGCTCGGCACGCACCGCAACATCACGACGAACATCTACACCGGCCTCTACTCGCTGGCGCGGACCTACCTGCGCCGGGGCGAGGCGCCGCCGATCCCCGCGCCCGAGGGCACGCCGCAGCGCGTGAGCCTGGTGTCGGTGCCGTTCTTCCACGTGACGGGCTTCTCCGCCTCCATGAACCCGTCGCTGGCGACGGGCGGCAAGCTGGTGCTCATGCGCAAGTGGGACCCGGTGCGCGCCTTCCAGCTGATCGAGCGTGAGAAGGTCACCACCGCCGGCGGCGTGCCCACCATCGCCTGGCAGCTGATCGAGCATCCCGAGCGCGACAAATACGACCTCTCCAGCCTGGAGAGCATCGCCTACGGCGGCGCGCCCTCCGCTTCGGAGCTGGTGCGCAAGATCGACGACACCTTCGCGAACGCCGCGCCCGGCAATGGGTGGGGCATGACCGAGACCATGGCCACCGTCACCCACCACATGGCCGAGGACTACGCCCACCGTCCCCTGAGCTGCGGCCCGCCGGTGGCGACCGCCGACCTCAAGGTCTGCGACCCGGACGGCAAGGAGCTGCCCGCGGGTGTGGTGGGCGAGCTCTACGCGCGCGGGCCCATGATCGTGGCCGGCTACTGGAACAAGCCGGACGCCACCGAAGCCACCTTCATCGACGGCTGGGTGCGCACGGGCGACCTCGCGCGGCTGGACGAGGAGGGCTTCTGCTTCATCATCGACCGCGCAAAGGACATGCTGATCCGCGGCGGCGAGAACATCTACTGCGTCGAGGTGGAGAACGCCCTCTACGAGCATCCGGCGGTGATGGACGCCGCCGTGGTCGGCCGTCCGCACCGCACGCTGGGCGAGGAGCCGGTGGCCGTGGTCACGCTGACGGGCGGGGCGGAGGCCAGCGAGGACGAGCTGCGCGGCTTCGTCGCCGAGCGCCTGGCCGCCTTCAAGGTCCCCGTGCAGATCCGCCTGTCGCACGAAATGCTGCCCAGGAACGAGAACGGCAAGATCCTGAAGGCGCAGCTCAAGCCGCTGTTCGCCGTGGCGGGCTGACCCCGTCCTCCCCCGCTTGCGGGGGGGGGGAGGACGGGTCGGCTCAGTAGCCGCAGCAGGGCGGGGGAGGCGGGGCGCAGCCGCAACCGTAGGTCGCGACGTACTGCGTCGGCGCCGAGTAGCCCATCCAGTAGCCGGGCGGCGGCGACATCGGTTGAGGCGGAGGCGCGGGGTAGGACGCGTAGCCGCCCTGGCCGCCGCCGCCGCCCCAGCCATGGGCGCCGATCGTCAGCTTGGCCGAGCCGTCGACGTCGACGCCCAGCACCGTCACGCCCGCGCGCACGCCGGCCAGGGTGAAGCCGTGCGGCCGGTAGGGCGCGTAGCCGCCGTATCCGCCGCCCTCGTAGCCGCCCGCGCCGACGTTCACGCCCGCACCGACGCCCACGCCGTAGCCGCCCTGTCCGTAGCCGCCGTAGCCGTAGTCTTGCGCATGCGCTCCGCCGCCGGCCAGGAGCGCGCCGGAGGCGAGGGCCCCGGCCAGGATGGTACGCAGCATCACAGATCTCCCCGACGGGCCCGGCCGCCTCGACGCCGCCGAGGCCGGCGCGCGCATTCAGGAGGCGACGCTGGACGCGAACACATCCGTGAAGCTACGCCTTTCTCCCCCTGGTTGAGGATTCACCACACCTTGCGACGCCCTCGGCCGAACCCGCGCCCCGCCGCCGAGGGGCCCCCGGCCGAGTTCGAGGTGGTCCGCGTGGGCCACCAGGGCGACGGCGAGCCCGCATCCGGCTCGCCGCACATCGCCCTGACGCTGCCAGGCGAGCGCGTGCTCGCGCGCACAGCCGGCGACCGGGCGGAGCTCGTCGAGGTGCTGGCCCCGAGCGCGGAGCGGGTCGCGCCGCCGTGCCCGCACTTCGGCGTATGCGGCGGCTGCGCCCTGCAGCACTGGGACCACGCGCCCTACCTCGCCTGGAAGGTGGAGCAGGTGCGCCTCGCGCTGGCGCGCGAGCGGATCGAGACGGAGTTCGCCGCGCCCTTCGCCGCGCGCCCCGGCTCGCGCCGCCGCCTGGCGCTGCACGCGCGGCGCGGCTCGCGCGAAGTGGCGCTGGTGGGCTTCAAGGCGCGGCGCTCGTGGTCGCTGGTCCCGGTCGCCGTCTGTCCGATCTCCGACCCGCGTCTCGTGGAGGCGCTGCCCGCGCTGCGCCGGCTGGCCGCGCCCCTGTTCGAGCACCCGAAGAGCGCGCCCACCCTGCACGTCACGCTCACCGACACGGGGCTGGACGTGGACGTCACGGGCGTGGAGGCGCGCTCTGGCGGGCTGTCCGCGGACGGACGCATGCGGTTGGCGGCCGTCGCGTCCGAGGTGGGGCTCGCCCGCGTGACCCTGGCCGGCGAGATGGCCTACGGCGCGCGCGAGCCGGTGGTCCGGTTCGGTCGCGCGCGGGTCGCCCTGCCGCCGGGAGGCTTCCTGCAGGCGGTGGCCGACGCGGAGGCCGCCATGGCCGCCTTCGCCGTCGAGGCCGCCCGGGGCGCGGCGACAGTGGCCGACCTTTATTGCGGCGCGGGCGCCTTCACCTTCCGCCTCGCCGAGCACGCCGCCGTGCTGGCCGCCGACGCCTCGGAGCTCGCCGTGCGCGCGCTGACGGCGGGGCTCGCCACCGCGCCCGGGCTGAAGGGCGTGCGGGCCGAGGCGCGCGACCTCGCCCGTCGCCCGGTGCTCAGTTCGGAGCTGAAGCGCGTGGACGCCGTGGTGTTCGACCCGCCGCGCGCCGGCGCGCCCGAGCAGGTGCGCGAGATCGCCGCCTCGAACGTCGCCGTCGCGGTGGGCGTCTCCTGCAACCCCGCCACCTTCGCGCGTGACGCGGCGGTGCTCGTCGCAGCCGGTTTCCGCCTGGAGCGCGTGCTGCCGGTGGATCAATTCCTGTGGTCTCCCCATATCGAGCTGGTCGGCGTCTTCCGCCGCTAGCGAGCTCCTTGTGACCCAAACCGACGCCGCCGTCCGCCGTCCGCGCGCCTTCCGCGCCGCGACGGCCGCCCACCTCGCCTCGCAGGCGGCCAAGGCGGCTTGGTGGACCGCCGCGGGCGCCGCCGGCCGTGTCCTGGTGCGGCCGGGGGAGGGGGCCGCCTTCGAGCCGCAGAGCCCGCCGCCGCCGCCCGCCGCCCTGCGCCGCGCCTACCTGGACGCCTTCGCCAAGGACGCCGCCGACGTCGCCGCCGGCCTGTTCCCCGTCAGCGAGCCGCCCGCCTCGCCCGCGACCCTGGCCCGCCGCTTCGCCGACCTGATCACCGACGCGCGCGAGGTGGACGCCCGCCGCCGCCGCGAGGCCTCCGGCGCCACCGAGGCCCGCGACGAGCCGGAGGGCGAGGGCCGCCCGACCTACTACCGCCAGAACTTCCACTTCCAGTCGGGCGGCTGGTTCACCGCCGAGAGCGCCGCGCGCTACGAGGCGCAGGTCGAGGCGCTGTTCGCGGGCGCCGCCGGCCCCATGCGCCGCCGCGCCCTGTCGCTCCTGGCGCGCGCCTGGCGCGGCCGCGACCAGCGCGGCCTGACGGTGGTCGACGTGGCCACCGGCGCCGGGGCCTTCCTGCGCGACCTGCGCCAGGCCTTCCCGCGCGCCGCCGCCTTCGGCCTCGACCTGTCCCACGCCTACCTGAAGGAGGCCGAGCGCCGCTCCGGTGCGCCGGGCGTGCAGGCCGCAGCCGAGCGCCTGCCCTTCGCCGACGCCAGCCTGGATGCGGTGACCTGCGTGTACCTGTTCCACGAGCTGCCGCCGCGCGTGCGCCGCGAGGTCGCCGCCGAGTTCGCCCGCGTGCTCAAGCCCGGCGGCGTGCTGGCCTTCGCCGACTCGCTGCAGCGCGTCGACGCGCCGGAGCTGGCGCGGCCGCTGGAAGCCTTCCCCGTCTACTTCCACGAGCCGTACTACCGCTCGTACCAGGAGACCGACCTGTCGGCGCTGTTCGGCGGGGCCGGCCTGCAGCTCGAAGCGACCGACACGGCCTTCTTCACCAAGGCGCTGCTGCTGCGCAAACCGGGCTGACGGAGCCGGGCCGCCGTCCGGGCGTTCTCGTCCGCGGATCGGAGGCCCTATGCCGCACGCGGAAAAGCTCAACGAGACGGACGACGGCTTCCTGGAGCCGCCGGACGGCGCGCTCCTGCTCGCCCAGGGCGTCAACGGCGCGGAAACCTGGATCGAGCGCGACCGCACCTCGACCGTCCGCATCGTGGTCGCCACCGTCGCCGTGGTGGTCAACGGCCCGGCCACGCTGGACGCGGTGATCGAGATGGATGGCGGAACGGCCCGCGCCCAGGACGGCCCGCGCGGCTCGGACGACCACCAGCACCTGCAGGCGACCGTCAGCGTGCAGGCGGTGGTCAAGGAGGGCGAGCGCCTGAGCTTCAAGGCCTACCCGCAGGCGCAGGGTGCGCGCGTGTTGCGGACGGTGGTGTTCACGACGGACGTCGGCCGGGGCTGACCTCCCGTCCTCCCCCCGAAAGCGGGGGGAGGACGAAGGGCGCTTGCACCCTCGGGAGCCCGGGACTATCTTCAAGCCACCTTATGCTCAGTAGAAGCATAAGTGAGCGCCGCCCGACCCGACCGTCCGGCGGCGTTTCTCGGGCCCGGTAAATGCTCAGTGTGAGCAGAATGGAGTTCGCCATGGCCACCGACGGTTTCCAGGCTCTCGACCTGTCCTTCCGCCCCGTGTCGCCGCCCGCGTGGACCCCCGCCTTGGACGCCGAGCTCGCCCCGGTGCTCGCCCGCCTGGGCGACCGCGTCTCGCCGCTGGAGTGGCGGCTGCAGGCTCCCCTGATCGCCGAGATCAACCGGTTGAAGCGCGCCCGCGGCGCGGTGATCCTGGCGCACAACTACATGACGCCCGAAATCTTCCACGGCGTCGGCGACTTCGTCGGGGACAGCCTGGCGCTCGCCAAGGAGGCGCAGAGGGTCGACGCGCCCGTGATCGTGCAGGCGGGCGTGCACTTCATGGCCGAGACCTCCAAGGTGCTCAGCCCCGACAAGCGCGTGCTGATCCCCTCGCTCGAGGCCGGCTGCAGCCTCGCCAGCTCCATCGACGCCGCCGACGTGCGCCTGATCAAGGCGCGCTATCCCGGCCTGCCGGTGGTCACCTACGTCAACACCACCGCCGCGGTGAAGGCGGAGACTGACGTCTGCTGCACCAGCGCCAACGCCGTGCAGGTGGTCGAGGCGGTGGCTGCGGAGTGGGGCGTCGACCGCGTGATCCTGCTGCCCGACGAGTTCCTGGCCCGCAACGTCGCCCGCCAGACCGACATCGGCATCATCGCCTGGCGCGGCCGCTGCGAGGTGCACGAGCGCTTCACCGCCGCCGACATCCTCGACATCCGCGCCGCCCACCCCGGCGCCGAGGTGCTGGCGCACCCCGAGTGCCCGCCCGACGTGCTGGAGACAGCCGACTTCGCAGGGTCCACGGCGGCCATGACCGACTACGTGGTCCGGCGGCGTCCCAAGCAGGTGGTGCTGATCACCGAGTGCTCCATGGCCGACAACGTCGCCGCCGACGCGCCCGACGTGGAGTTCATCCGCCCGTGCAACCTGTGCCCGCACATGAAGCGGATCACCCTGGAGAACATCCGCGACTGCCTGCTGCTCGACCGCCACGAGGTCATCGTCGATCCCGCCGTCGCAGACCGCGCCCGCGCCGCCGTGCAGCGCATGGTGGACCTGCCGCCGCCCGCCCAGCCGGCGCGCTACGATCTCGTCCGCGCGCGCCATCACGTCGACGTGGAGCTGATCTGACCCATGGACCGCCTCGAGATCGACGGCGTGCTGGTGCTTGGCGCCGGGCTGGCGGGCCTCTCCGCCGCGCTCGCCGCCGCGCCGCGGCGGGTGCTGCTGGTGTCGCCGACCCCCCTGGCGCGGGGCTGCGCCTCGGCCTGGGCGCAGGGCGGCGTGGCCGTCGCCCTCGGCGCCGACGACAGCCCGGCGCTGCACGCCGCCGATACGCTGGCGGCCGGCGCGGGCCTGTCCGAGCCGGAGGCGGTGCGTGCGTTGGTGGAGGCCGGTCCGGACGCGGTGCGCGCGCTCGCCGCCCTGGGTGCGCCCTTCGACCGCGACCCGGACGGCCGCTTCGTGCAGAGCCTCGAGGCCGCTCACGGCCGCGCGCGAGTGGCGCGCGTCGGCGGTGACGGGGCCGGTCGCGCCATCACCGAGGCGGTCGCCGCCGCGGTGCTCGCCGCCCCGCACGTGGAGGTCTGGACCGGGGCCCGCGCCCGCGCCCTGCTGCAGGACGCCTCGGGCCGGGTCCGCGGGGCGCTGATCGAGCGCGAGGGGCGGCTCATCCGCGTGGTCGCGCCCGCAACCGTGCTCGCCACGGGCGGGCTGGGCGGCCTCTACGCCGTGACCACCGATCCGTCCGAGGTGCGCGGGGAGGGGCTGGGCCTGGCCGCGCTCGCCGGGGCCGAGGTGCTCGACCCGGAGTTCGTGCAGTTCCATCCCACAGCGCTGGACATCGGCGCCGACCCTGCGCCGCTCGTCACCGAGGCGCTGCGGGGCGAGGGCGCGCGGCTGGTGGACGCGTCCGGCCGCGCCTTCATGTCCCGCTACGACGCCCGCGGCGAGCTCGCGCCGCGCGACGTGGTGGCCCGCGCCGTCGCCGCCGAGCGCGCCGCCGGCCGCGGCGCCTTCCTCGACGCGCGCGAGGCGGTGGGCGCCCGCTTCCCCGAGCACTTCCCGGTGGTGTTCGCCGCCTGCATGGCCGCCGGCATCGATCCTCGCGTCACGCCGGTCCCGGTCGCCCCGGCCGCGCACTACCACATGGGCGGCGTCGCCGCGGACGGGGACGGGCGCACCTCGCTGCCCGGCCTCTACGCCGCGGGCGAGGTCGCCGCGACGGGCGTGCACGGGGCCAACCGGCTGGCCTCCAACTCGCTGCTCGAGGCCGCCGTGTGCGGCGCCGCCGCGGGACGCGCCGCCGCGCGAAAACGCGATCCGGGCACGCCGCCGCTCTCCACCCGGCCTGCGCCGGACCTGCCGCCCCGGGCGCTCGCCGAGCTGCGCGCCGCCATGAGCCGCGACGCGGGCGTCGTGCGCGACGCCGCGGGCCTGCTTCGCCTGCTGGCGACGATCGACAAGCTGGAGGCCGAGCACGGGGCCGCGCCGTCGCTCGTGGCCGCGCGGCTCGTCGCGGCGGGCGCGCTGGGCCGCGAGGAGAGCCGCGGCGCGCACAGCCGGACGGACTTCCCCGAGAGCGACGTCGTCCCCCGCCACACCCGGCTCACCCTGGGCGAGCTGCGCCGCTCGCGCCCGGTCGAGCCCGCCCTCGCGCTCTCGGCCGCCGCGTGACGCCCGACCTGCCGGACGCCCTGGTCCGCCCGGTGGTGGAGGCGGCGCTGGCCGAGGACCTCGGCCGCGCGGGCGACGTCACCGCCGCCCTGCTGGACGCCGACGCGCGCCTCGCCCTCGCCTTCGTCGCCCGCAGGCCGGGCGTGGCCGCGGGTCTCGCCTGCGCGCGGCTGGCGATCCACGCCCTCGACCCGGCCGCCCGCTTCGAGGCCGTCGTCGCCGACGGCGACGCGCTGGCGCCCGGCGAGGTGCTGGCGCGCGTGGAGGGGAACGCCCGCGCTATGCTCTCCGCCGAGCGCACGGCGTTGAACCTCGTGGGTCGGCTGAGCGGCGTCGCCACGCTGACGGCCGCCTATGTCCGCGCCGTGGAGGGCACGGGTGCGCGCATCCTCGACACGCGCAAAACCACCCCCGGCCTGCGCGCCCTGGAGAAGCACGCGGTGCGCTGCGGCGGCGGGACCAACCACCGCTTCGGCCTCGACGACGCCATCCTGATCAAGGACAACCACGTCGCCGCATGTGGCGGCGTGGCGGAGGCCCTGCGCCGTGCGCGGTCGACCGCCGGCTGGCTGACCGCCGTGGAGGTGGAGGTCGATCGCCTCGACCAACTCGACGAGGCGTGGCCCTTCACCCCCGACGTAGTGCTGCTCGACAACCTGCCGCCCGACGCCCTGCGCGAGGCCGTGCGCCGCCGCGACGCCGCCGGGCTGAAGGGACGGACGCGGCTGGAGGCGTCTGGCGGCGTGTCGCTGGAGACCGTACGCGCGCTCGCCGAGACGGGGGTGGACGGGATCAGCGTGGGCGCGCTGACCCACTCCGCGCCGGTGCTCGACATCGGCCTGGACGCGCTCTGACGGGGAACGGTCGCGCGCCCCGCCGGTTGGACTCCCGAACAGAGGAGAGCCGGCATGGCCCATCAGCCCCCGATCCCGCCCGAGCAGCTGAGCGACAAGGTGGTCGGCGAGCACTCCGCGCCTGACCGCAAGCCGGAGGTGAAGCGCAACCCCGCCGACAGCGTGCACGACATCAACACCCACGAGCAGGGCGCGCCAGGAAACCAGTATCAGAACTCCCGCCGCAACCACGGGGACCGCTGACCGTGCCCGACAAGCATCCTCATCCGCGCGAGTGGGGCGGCCCCGGCAGCTCCGAGCAGAACGCGAAGACGCCCGCGCCCGAGCCTCGCGACCCGCGCCCGCCGGGCACGCCCACCAACACGCCGCAGAGCGACGTCTCCGGCGGTGGCGCCGTGCGCGACACCCACCACAGCCACGATCCCGACCTGAAGGGCTGACGCGCCCTCAGGCCGCGGGGGTCAGTGGCGTCGCGTCCGGCTTCACGGGCGCGTCCGCCTTCACCACGGCGGGTTCCGTGACGGCGGCGGGTGCGGCGGAGGCCGGCGGGGCCGGCGAGCGCGTCGAGGCCGGGTCGGCGACCCGGGGCCAGCGGCCCGTCCAGCGATAGAAGATGTGGCCGCCGATCTGCGCGACGCGGGCGAGGCCGGGCGGCGCACCGCCTCCACCGCCGCGGAAGTCGGTCGCGAGTTGCAGCTCCGGCAGGGCGAAGCCGGCGAGGGCGCGCTGGGCGATGCGACGCGCATCCTCCCACGCCGCGGGTTCGAGGCGATGACGCGTCTGGCCGTCGCACGCGAACGAGAACGCGCAGGCCGCCTGCGCGTGCTGGAACACCACGCCGCAGATCGACTTGGGGAAGCGCGGGTGGCGCATGCGGTTGATCACCACCTGGGCCACGGCTTCCCGCCCGCGCTCGGCCTCGCCCCGCGCCTCGTAGTAGACGGCCTGGCTCAGGCACTCGAGATCGCGCGCCGGCACGGCGGGGCCGCGCAGATCGACCTGCGCCAGATGCACGCCGAGGTTCGGAGCCGGCGCGGCGGCGGGTCCGCCGGCGATCCGACGCGTCGGGCCGGGCGGCCGTGAGAGGACGGGGCCGCCGGCCACGAGCCGGGCCTGAGCGTCCTCCACCGAGGCGCGGGCGAGGGCGCCGGCGACGTAGGCGCTGCCGATGGCCAAGCCGACGCATGCGCCGATCGCCGCGGAGGCGGCGAGCGACCGCCGGTCGGCGGGCGCCTGTAAAGGGGTCGTCAAATGCGCCGTTCCTCTGCGGCGAGGGCGAAGCGCGCCCCCCGGACGGTCTGGCCGGGCCCTCTGACGACGCGGGCCGCGGCGGTTCAACACGGAACCTGAGTCGCGTTAAGATTCGTAAAAGCCGGCGACAATGTGACCGCACAACTCCGGCGCGAGTTGCGGCGGGCTGAAGTTCCGCTGTGGCGGATGGACGAAAGCGCCCTCGTCTGCCCAGATGACGCCATCGACCGGGGAGGCGGCCTCCCGCCGGAGGAGCCGCCCTTTGCTGATCGTCGACGACCTGCGGGCGCTCAACCGCGAGCAGCGCGCCGCCTTCACCGCCAGCCTGCTGGGCTGGACGCTCGACGCGTTCGACTTCTTCATCCTGGTGTTCGTGGTCAAGTCGGTGGCTGACGACTTCCGCGTGCAGGTCTCGGCGGTGAGCCTCGGGATCGCCCTGACGCTGATCCTCAGGCCCGTGGGCGCGGTGGTGTTCGGCTGGCTGGCCGACCGGTTCGGCCGACGGCCGGTGCTGATGGCCGACGTGCTGCTGTTCGCCGGCTTCGAGCTGGCGTCGGGCTTCGCGCCCAACCTCGTGACGCTCCTGGTGCTCCGCGCCCTGTTCGGCTTCGCCATGGGCGGCGAGTGGGGCATCGGGGCGTCGCTCGCGCTGGAGAGCATCCCGGCCAAGAGTCGCGGGATCGTCTCGGGCGTGCTGCAGGAGGGGTACGCGCTCGGCTACCTGCTGGCGGCGCTGGTCAACCTCTTCGCGGACAGGCTCGGCTGGCGCGGCATGTTCATGATCGGCGCGCTGCCGGCGCTCTTGGTGCTCTACATCCGCGTCAACGTGAAGGAGAGCCCGGCGTTCGAGGCCGTCCGCGCGAGCGCCAAGGCGGCGCGGGCGCGACGTCGTGCGACGCCGCAGCTGCCGCAGGCGGTCGCGCCGGGGGCGGCGGCATGCCAAGCGCTCAGCCTCTTGGGCGGCCTGGTGGCCATCGCCGCGTGGCCGAGCGCCACGCCGCCTTACGGCGTGTTCGTGCTGCTGCTCCCCGCCGCCGTGATGGCCTACCTCGGCAAGCCGAAGGCCGGCCCCGAAGCGCGCACCCACCTAGTTTACGTGTTGACCACCTTCTGGCTGGCGGTGGCCGCGGCCGTGGTGTTCGGGCTGGTCCTGTTCTCGACGTCCAAGCCGCTGCACGGGCTCGGCGTGCCGGTCGACGCCGTCGGGCGGACGGGGATCGTGCTCCTGGCCCTGTGGTTCCTGGTCCGCGGAGGGCTGGGGCTGCGGGCGGCGCTGACGGGCCGCGCCCTGTCGCCCGTGGACGCCTCCAGCTTCTCGGGCTCGCTGCTGAGCGCTTGGCCGCGGCTGCTCTACGCGGCGGTGCTGATGACGGCGTTCAACCTGTTCAGCCACGGCACGCAGGACCTGTACCCCACCTTCCTCAAGGTGCAGCACCACTTCGCGCCGGCGCTGGTGTCGACGCTGACGGTGGTCGCCAACCTCGGCGCCATCGTCGGCGGCATCCTGTTCGGGGCCCTGTCCGAGCGGATCGGCCGCCGCCGCGCCATCGTGCTCGCCGCGCTGCTGGCCCTGCCGGTGATCCCGCTGTGGGCCTACGGGGCGACGCCGCTGCTGCTCGGGCTCGGCGCGTTCCTGATACAGATCTCCGTGCAGGGGGCCTGGGGCGTCGTGCCCGTGCACCTGAACGAGCTGTCGCCCGACGCGGCGCGCGGCACCTTCCCGGGCTTCGCCTACCAGCTCGGCAACCTGATCGCCTCGGGCAACGCGGTGATCCAGGCGGGCTTCGCCGAGAGCCGGCACGACGACTATGCCGCCGCCCTGGCGCTCACGGCGGGAGGCGTCGCCGTCGCCCTGGCCGTGCTGGCCTGGTTCGGGCCGGAGGCGAAGGGCGTGCGCTTCGGCGCGGCGCCGACGACCGACGCCTAGAGCCGAAGCCCCACCCGGGGCGCGGCCCAGGTCATGCCCAGGTAGAGCGCGACCGTCAGGGCGCAGCCGGCGCCCAGCGCGCCCCAGAACGGCACGCCGCGCCGCAGCAGCGCGGGCACGAGCAGGAACATCGGCAGCGACGGCAGGACGTACCAGAAGGTCGCCTGCACATGGTCCGCCATGTTCCCGGCGTCCGGCCGGTCGCGCCACAGCCAGATCATGCCTAGCACCGAGACCAGCGGCAGCGAGGCCACAAGCGCGCCGAAGCCGGGGTACCGCCGGGCCAACTGCGACGCCGCGGCGATCAGCACGCCCGAGATCACCGCCTTGAGGAGCAGGTACACGGTCTCACCCAGCCCGCGGACCGGACGCGCTCAATAGCTGACGTCCGCCCACTCGCGGTGCCGGCGCAGCCAGGCGGCGGCATAGGAGCAGACGGGCAGGATACGCACGCCCTCGGCCCGCGCCCGCGCGGCCACGCCCTCCATCAGCCGCCCGGCCGTCCCCGAGCCGCGCAGCTCCGGCGGCGCGTAGACGTAGGGGATCACCCAGCGCCCGGGCTCGCGCCGGTAGTCGGCGTAGGCGAGGGCGCCTGCCTCCTCCAGCTCGAAGCGGCTGGCGGCGGGGTTGTCGCGGACGTCGGGCATCGCCTTCGCTCCTGACGAGGGTCGTCCTTCCGCCAACGCCGGGACGCGCGCAGGTTTCCCCCCGCCGTCTGGCCCGCGCCGCCCGCCGCGCGTACCTTCGCGCCATGATCGAGCTCGTCATCCCCGCGCGCCGCAAGGACCTGGGCGGCTTCGACGTCGGTCGGGTGCTGCCCTTCCCGACGCACCGCATGGTCGGCCCGTTCATCTTCCTCGACCACATGGGCCCGGCGGAGTTCGGTCCCGGCGGCGGGATCGACGTGCGCCCGCACCCGCACATCGGCCTGTCGACGGTCACCTACCTGTTCGACGGCGAGATCATGCACCGCGACTCCACCGGCGCCGAGCAGGCGATCCGGCCCGGCGAGGTGAACTGGATGACGGCGGGGCGGGGCATCGTCCACTCCGAGCGCACCGACCCGTCGCTGCGCGCCTCCGGCTGGGCGATGAACGGCATGCAGGCCTGGGTCGCGCTCCCCGACGCGGAGGAGGAGGCCGAGCCCGAATTCCGCCACTTCGGCCCGGAGGCGCTGCCGGCCTACGCCGAGGGCGGGCTACAGGCGCGGCTGATCGCGGGCACGGCGTTCGGCGCGCGGGCCGACGTGGGGGCGCGCTCGCCGCTGATGTACGTCCACTGGGAGCTGGAGGCGGGGACCGTCGCCGGCGTGCCCGCGGACCATCCGGAGCGCGCCGCCTACATCGCCCGCGGCGAGGTGGAGGTGGATGGGCGCAGCTACGGCGAGGGCCAGATGCTCGTGTTCGGCAAGGCGCAGGGCTCCATCCCGCTCAAGGCGCTGCGGACCTCCACGGTGATGCTGCTCGGCGGAGAGCCCGTGGGCCCGCGGCACATCTGGTGGAACCTGGTCTCCTCGTCGCGCGAGCGGATCGACCAGGCGCGCGCCGACTGGGCCGCCGGCCGCTTCCCCATGCCGCCCACCGACCATGACGAGTTCATCCCGCTTCCCGCCGACCCGCCGCCCCCGCCCGAGCCGATGAGCTGAGCTAAAAAAAGGGCCGCGCTGCTAAGCGCGGCCCGAGGGTCTCGAACAGGGAGAAACGCCCGAAGGCGATGTCACCTGACACCCTGGCCGACGACGGCGCACGGCCGGCGTGCGGAGCGGCGAACAGATTCGCCCGGCGCCGCGAAGCTGTGCAGATCGCGCTCTCCCGGCGTGCATCGTCGTCCCCGGCGAACGGGGGAGGACGGCGTCAGACGCGCTCCACCGCCATGGCCACCGCCTCGCCGCCGCCGATGCACAGGGAGGCGACGCCCCGCTTCGCGCCGCGCGTCTCCAGCGCGGACAGCAGGGTGCACAGCACCCGCGCGCCCGACGCTCCGATCGGATGGCCGAGCGCGCAGGCGCCGCCGTTCACGTTCAGCTTGTCGTGCGGGATGCCGAGCTCCTGCATGGCGATCATGGCCACCACGGCGAAGGCCTCGTTCACCTCCCACAGGTCCACCTCCCCAATGGACCAGCCGGCGCGCTCGAGCACCTTGCGCATGGCGGGAACGGGCGCGGTGGTGAACAGCCCCGGCTCCTGCGCGTGCGCGGCGTGCGCCACGACCCGCGCCACCACGGGCAGACCCAGCATCTTGGCGACGCTCTCGCGCGTCATCACCAGGGCGGCGGCGCCGTCGCTGATGGAGGAGGCGTTGGCGGCGGTGATGGTGCCGTCGCGGGCGAAGGCGGGCTTCAGCGTGGGGATCTTGGACGGGTCCGCCTTCTGAGGCTGCTCGTCCTTGGCGACAGTGTCGCTCCCCTTGCGGCCGACCACCTCCACCGGCGTGATCTCGCGGTCGAAGTCGCCGCTGTCCTGCGCGCGCTTGGCGCGGGCGAGGCTCTCCACGGCGTAGGCGTCCTGCGCCTCGCGGGTGAACTGGTAGGTGCGGGCGGACTCCTCCGCAAAGGCGCCCATCAGCTTGCCGGGCGTGTAGGCGTCCTCAAGCCCGTCGAGGTACATGCTGTCGCTGACGATGTCGTGGCCGATGCGCGCGCCCGCGCGGTGCTTGGTCAGCAGGTACGGCGCGCCCGACATGCTCTCCATGCCGCCGGCCACGATCACGTCGGCCGTGCCCGCGAGCAGCGCGTCGTGCGCGCCGATGGCGGCCTGCAGGCCCGAGCCGCACATCTTGTTCACCGTGGTGGCCTCCACGTGGAACGGCAGCCCCGCGCCGACCCCCGCCTGCCGCGCGGGGGCCTGGCCGAGGCCGGCGGGCAGGACGCAGCCCATGTGGATCTGGTCCACGCGCTCGGGGTCGACGCCCGCGCGCTCCAGCGCCGCCCGCACCGCCGCGGCGCCGAGCGCGGTCGCCTTCACCGTCGCGAGCGAGCCCTGGAAGGCGCCCATGGGCGTGCGGGCGTAGGCGGCGATGACGACGGGGTCGGCGGCGGTCGTGGCGGGCATCGGGCGTCCTGGATCGGCTGTGAGCTGCCATCGATATAGGCGTGGCGGCCGCGCGGGGGGAGGCGGCCTGAACGGCCCGCCGCCTGCGCGTCAGCCCCGGTTCAGGCGGCGCGGCCCACCAGTCGGGAACTGTCGCGCCCCGCGGAGATTGCGTGCACACCATGGCCAAGCTTCCCACCCTCCGCGTCGCGGCGCCCCTGTCCACGTCGCTGCTCGCCCTCGCCGCCTGCGGACCGGCTCCTCAGACCAGCGCGCCGCCGCTCGCCGCCCTGCCGCTGACGGACGGGCCGTCGCAGTTGGGTGCGGCGGCCCCGCCGGTCTCGGCCCTGCCTGCGGTGGGGCGCATCCCGACCGCCGCCCTGCGCGAGCCGACCGCCCGCTACGCCTACGCCGACCGGGCGCGGGCCTATGGCGAGGCGTTCGGCGACGCGCCGCCCGACTACGCCTTCGACTACGGCGGCGTGCGTCCCTGGGCCTGGGTGGGGCAGGACCGGGCCGTGCGCGTGGTCGAGCCGCTGCCCGACGGCGGCCAGCGCTGGTTCTACTACCAGCCGGGAGCCGACGCGCCGTTCCTGGTGCGCGGGCCGGACGGCGCCTACGGCTACGCGGACGGGCGGCTGGCGGTGGTCTACGGGCCGGACGGGTCGGTGCTGCCGCCCGACGCCTGGGGACCGCGGGTCGACTACGCCGGACGCCTGCTGGCGCGCGCGTCGGCGCTGTACTCGGCCTCGCAGCGGCAGGAGCGCTACGCCGTGGTGCGCGGCGACTGGTCCGCCCGTCGCGCGGCGCAGGACGCGGACGTCGCCCGCTGGTCGGCGCTGGAGGCCCAGGACGCCGACTGGCGCGCCTACCACGACGCCCACGCCGCCGAGGAGCAGGCGCACTTCGCCCAGGAGCGAGCCAGCCGCCAGGCCGAAGCGGCGCGCAGCCAGGGCGTCCTCGCCGGCGTCGGGGCCGGCCTGGGCTTCGCCGCGCACCGCGACGACGGGCAGCGCCAGGGGGACGGCGCGCGCCTCGCCGACGGCCGGGCGCGGGCGCAGGCGGCGGGCACGCCCGTGCCGCCGCCAGGCCCGGCGTACGCGCCGCCGCCTCCACGCCCGGTGTTCGCGTCCCCGCCGGGTCAGCGGCCTGTCCCGGGCCTCGCCGGCGCGCATCAGGAGCGGGCCTTCGGCGCGCCGCCCGCCGGCTACGCGGGAGCGCCGCAGGGCGGTCGCGGCCAGCCGGAGGCGCAGCGCGCCCAGGCGGACCAGGCTCGCCAGGCGCAAGCCGCACAGGCCCGCACCCAGGCGGACCAGGCCCGAGGGGCGCAACGTGCGCAGCAGCAGGCGCAGGCCGCGCAATCCCGCGCTCAGGCCGAGTCGCAACGCCAGGCGCAGCGCTCGCAGCAGCAGGCGCAGGTGGAGCAGGCGCGCGCCCAGGCGGGGCAGGCGCGCTCGGCGCAGCGGGCGCAACAGCAGGCGCAAGCCTCCCAGGCCCGCGAACAGGCCCGCGGCCAGGCCGAGGCGCAGCGTTCTCAGCAGCAGGCGCAGGCCTCCCAAGCCCGTGACCAGGCCCGAGCGCAGGCGACGCAGGCCCAGGCGGCGCAGCGTTCGCAGCAGCAGGCCCAGGCCTCGCAGGCCCGCGAACAGCAGAGGGCGCAAGCCGAGCAGGCCCGGCAGGCGCAAGCGTCCCAGGCGCACGCGCAGGCCGAGCAGGCGCGTCAGGCTCAGGCCGCCCAGCAGCACGCGCAGGCCGCCCAGCAGCACGCCCAGGCCGCGCAGGCGCGCCAGGGCCCGGCCGCCGCCCCGCACGCCCCGGCGCACGCCGCACCTGCGGCTCACGAGGGCGACCGCCACGGGGAGCACGAGCCGGGCCGGTGATCCGGCCCGCGCGCGTCAGGCGCGCGTGGTCTGCGCGATGAAGCCGCCGCCCAGCACGCGGTCGGGATCGTCCGCGGCGTAGAGCACGCAGGCCTGCCCGGGCGAGACGCCCTCCTCGGGCGCGTCGAACGCCACCGACGGCGCGCCGTCCTCCCACGTCAGGCGCGCGGGCGAGAGCGGCGCGGAGGAGCGCACGCGCGCCAGCACCGGCGCGTCCTCCGCGGCCGCGGCCTCCAGGGAGGGCGCGTCGCCGAGCCAGTTGGACTCCTTCAGCCGCAGCGAGCGCGTGAGCAGCGCCTCGCGCGGCCCGACCACCACGCGCCGGTTCGCCGCGTCGAGCGCGGTGACGAACAGGGGCTCGCCGACCGCCACCCGCAGTCCGCGCCGCTGGCCGACGGTGTAGCGCGTCACGCCCTCGTGGCGGCCGAGGATGCGGCCGTCCTCGTGCACGATGTCGCCGGGGCCGGCGGCGGCGGGGCGCAGGCGGTCGATCAGGGTGTGGTAATCCCCTTCGGGCACGAAGCAGATGTCCTGGCTGTCCGGCTTGTCGGCGACCGACAGGCCGAAGGCGGCGGCGAGCGCGCGCGTCTCGCTCTTCGGCAGACCGCCGAGGGGGAAGCGCAGGGCGGCGAGCTGCGCGGCCGTGGTGGCGAACAGGAACCAGCTCTGGTCGCGGCTCGGGTCGGCGGCGCGGCGCAGCTCGGGGCCGTGCGCGCCCACGGTGCGGCGCACGTAGTGGCCTGTCGCCATGGCCTCCGCGCCCAGGTCGCGCGAGACCTCCAGCAGATCGCGGAACTTCACCGTCTGGTTGCAGCGGATGCACGGGATGGGCGTCTCGCCGCGCAGGTAGGCGTCCGCGAAGTCGTCGATCACCGACTCGCGGAAGCGGCTCTCGTAGTCGAGCACATAGTGGGCGATCCCCAGCCGCTCGCTGGCCGCGCGCGCGTCGCGGATGTCCTGGCCGGCGCAGCAGGCGCCCGCACGCTTGGCCTTCGCGCCGTGGTCGTAGAGCTGCAGGGTGACGCCCACCACTTCGTAGCCGGCGCGCGCCAGCAGGGCCGCGACCACGGTGGAGTCCACCCCGCCCGACATGGCGGCCACCACGCGCGCGCCGACGGGCAGGCCGACGGCCTCGCGCGCCTGAGCCGTCGCGCGGTCCAGGAGCGTCGTGTCGTCGCCCAGGTCGGGGAGGGGGCCGAGGTCCAGCGCCATGGCGCTTACTTAGTCCAGGCGAGCGGACTCCGCACGCACGCGACCACGCCGAGCGCCCCGCCGGCGTAGCGACGGCAGCTCAGCCGCGGATCGGCGGCCTCGAGCCGCGGTGGGAACCGGCGCGCCGCCGTGTGCGGCACGCGCAGGTCGTAGAGCCACAGCAGCCCGTCCGCCGGCGCGGCGGCGAGGGCGGCGTTCGGGTCGACCCCGTCCCGGGCGGGCACGCCGGCCACCGTCACCGGCCGACCGGCCCGGCGGAAGAAGGCGGCCGCCAGGGCGTCGCGCTCGGCGGGGGCGAGCGCGCCGTCGGTCGGGTTGTCCCACAGGAACGCCAGCCGGCGCACGCCGGCGCGGCCCAGGTCGGCCGAGGCGGTCTCGAACTGGTACGCCCGCCGCGAGCGCACGTCCGCCTGCTGCGCCGTCGCCAGGGCGGCCGCGACGAACACCAGCATCACCCCCGCGCGCGCCGCCGCCCGCGGCCAGCCCGCCGCGCCGCGCAGCATCAGCACGGGGACGAGCAGGACGCCCGGCGCGAACGGGGCCAGGTACCGCGGCGCGAGGCTCGGCTTCAGCACGCCGAGTCCGATGAGCGCGAGACCGCCAGCCGCAGACGCCGCCGCCGCGATCCACAGCGCGCCCTCCGCCCGCGCGAACGGCTCGGTCGCGGGCCGCCCCCGCGCGCGGGTCAGCGCCGCCGCCCCGCCCGCGAGCGCCAGCGCCGCCAAGGCCGCCGGCCACGCTCCCGCCAGCGTCTCTCCGGCGGCGTGGCCGACCGCAGGCGTGAAGGCCGGGTACCAGGCGTGCTCCGGCCGACCGAAGGCGGCGATCCGCGGGGCCTGCAGCGCGTCCCAAGCCAAGAGCGGGAGGAGGGGGAGCGCCGCCGGCCACAGCCGTGCGAAACGCCCGCGCTCCCACACCAGCAGCGCCGCTCCCTGCGCGGCCGAGAGCAGCAGGGCGTGGTGCTGCGTCAGCCCGGTGAGCGTCGCGGCCGTCGTCCACAGCACCGCGCGCCGCACCCCCGGCCGGGCCAGCAGGCCGGCGAACAGCGCCGTCTGCCCCGCCGCCAGCAGCGACAGCAGGGCGTAGCCGCGCGCCTCCTGCGCGAAGGCGATCCCGGGCCCCCACAGGGCCAGAAGCGCCGCCCAGGTCCAACGGTCCCGCGCGTCCACGCCGGCCCCCGGCAGCAGCGCCGCCGCCGGCAGCAGGCAGGAGGCCAGCGTCGAGAAGGCGCGGAGCGCCCCGTCGCCGTCGCCGGCCAGCGCCGTCCAGCCGCGCAGCAGCACGAAGTAGAGCGGCGGGTTCACGTCCCACCGCAGCTGCTCGACGAACGCCCCCCACGTCGGCTGCCCGACGATCCCCAGCGTCCACCCCTCGTCGAGCCACAGCGGCCCGCCAGCCTCGACGGTGAGCTTCAGACCCGCCGCCAGCGCCAGCGCGGTCGCGCCCAGGGCGGCGGCGCCGGCCCACGCTCGCCATCCGGCGAGGCCCAGACCCGGGCCGCGGAGACGTGCGACGGCTGGGCGGGAGGCGCTGGAGGGCATCCGCCCCAGTCTGCACGCCGCAGCGCATGCCGTTAAGCGCGCACGGGGTGGCGCCCGGCTTGCTCGGGAGCCTGCGCGCCATCGAGCGCGTGCCGGGAGGGATCGATGGAGCGGAGGGAAGGCGAGGTGATGGTGGTGGGCGGCGGGATCGCAGGCTCGCTCGCGGCCCTGGTGCTGGCGCGGCGCGGGCTGGAGGTCACGGTGGTCGACCCGCGGCGGGACCCGCCCGCGGTGTTCCGCAACGAGAAGCTCGGACACGAGCAGATCGCGCGCCTGCGCGACCTTGGCGCCCTGCACGCCTTCGCCGAGGCGTGCTGGCCGGCGGAGGGCGCGCCGGACGCCTACCCGCACGGCGCCCGTCCCGACCTGCACGACTGCGGCGCGCCGCACGCCGACTGGATCCGCGCCGTGCGCCGGGCCTGGCCGAGCTCCGTGCGCTTCGTCGAGGGCGCGGTCGACGATCTGGTCGGGCCGCCCGGCCGCCGCGAGATGGTGCTGGCCGACGGCCGCCGCCTGCCGGCTCGCCTGGCGGTGCTGGCGACAGGGCGGCTGCCCACGCTCGCCGACCGGCTCGGCCTGCGGCGGGAGGTGGTCAGCGCCGGGCACTCCGTCTGCCTGGGCTTCAGCGTGGCGCCCGTGCCCGGCCTGGCGGCGCAGGTCTTCCCGGTGCGCCCGGGCTCAGGCCTCGGCTACGTCAGCGTCTTCCCCATGCCGGGCGAGCTCAGGGTCAACGTCTTCAGCTTCCGCGACCTGCGCGACCCGTGGACGCGCGGCATGAGCGTGGACCCGGTCGCCGGCCTCGCCGACGTCGCGCCCGAAGCCGCGGCGGCGCTGGCCGGCGCGCGCCTGGTGCGCCGCTGCGAGGCGCGCGGCACCGACCTCTACGTCACGCGCGGCCACGAGCGGCTGTCCGACACGGTGGTGATCGGCGACGCCTTCCACGCCCCGTGCCCGGCCTCGGGCACGGGCATGCTGCGCATCCTCAACGACGTGGCCGTGCTCGCCCGCCTGGCGCCCGCCTGGCTGGCCGCGGGCGGCCCGGACGCGGCGCAGGTGGCCGCCTTCTACGCCGACGGGGCCAAGCGCAAGGTGGACGCCGCCTCGCTCGCCCTCTCGCGCCGGGGCCGCTCGCGCGCCCTGGACGACGGCGCCTACTGGCGCGCGCGCCGCGCCGCCTCGCGCTGGCTCAAGCGCGCCGCCTGACGCCCGCTCGGGGCGTCAGAGCTCGCGGCGGAAGAAGGCGTAGATCCGTTCGGCGAGGGGACGGTTCACGCCGGTGACCTTCTCCAGGTCCGCCACGCTCGCGCGCGACACGCCCCGCGCCGAGCCGAACGCCTCCAGCAGCGCGCGCTTTCTTCCCGGGCCTACGCCGTCGATCTCGTCCAGCGGGTTCTTCATCGCCGCGACCGAGCGCTTGGCGCGGTGGGTGCCGATGGCGAAGCGGTGGGCCTCGTCGCGCAGGCGCTGGAGGTAGTAGAGCACCGGGTCCTTGGGCTCGAGCATGAAGGGCGTGCGGCCCGGCATGAAGAAGCGCTCCAGCCCCGCGTCGCGGTCCGGCCCCTTGGCCACGCCCACCACCGCCACGTCGTCCACGCCCAGGTCGGCCATCACCGCGAGCGCCGCGTCGAGCTGGCCCAGGCCGCCGTCCACCAGGATCAGGTCGGGGCGAGGAGGGGCGTCGCCCTCCTCCTCCTCCTTCTGCAGGCGCGTGAAGCGGCGGCGCAGCACCTGGTTCATCATGGCGAAGTCGTCGCCGGGGGTGAGCTCGCCGGGCTTGATGTTGAACTTGCGGTACTGGTTCTTCTGGAGGCCCTCGGGCCCGGCCACGATCATGCCGCCGACCGCGTTGGTGCCCATGATGTGGCTGTTGTCGTAGACCTCGATCCGCTCGGGCGCGCCCTCGAGCTTGAACACCTCGCACACGCCGGAGAGCAGCTTTCGCTGCGCGCCGCTCTCCGCCATCCGCCGGCCCAGCGCCTCGCGGGCGTTGGCGTGGGCGTGGTCGACCAGCCGCTTCTTCTCGCCCTGGCGAGGGACGGCGATCTCCACGCGGCGGCCACCCTTCACCCGGAAGGCCTCGGCCAGGAGCTCGCACTCCGGGGCGGCGTGGCTCAGCAGGATCAGGCGGGCGATCGGCTTGTCGTCGTAGAACTGGCCGAGGAAGGCGCCCATCACCGCCTCCGGGCTGTCGTCGCCTTCAGTGAGCGTGGAGAGCTTGGGGAAGTAGGCGCGGTTGCCCCAGTTCTGGCCGCCCCGGAAGAAGAACACCTGCACGCAGGCCTGCCCGCTCTCGACGTGAAGGGCGAACA
>CAXTBN010000049.1:0-22115 GCA_964242895.1 uncultured Caulobacteraceae bacterium
CCGTCACGTGCACGATGCCGTTGGCGTCGATGTCGAAGGTGACCTCCACCTGCGGGACCCCCCGCGGCGCGGGCGGGATGCCCACGAGGTCGAACTGGCCCAGCACCTTATTGTCCGCGGCCATCGGGCGCTCGCCCTGGAACACGCGGATGGTGACGGCCGACTGGTTGTCGTCGGCGGTGGAGAAGGTCTGCGAGCGCTTGGTCGGGATGGTGGTGTTGCGCTCGATCAGCGGCGTGAAGACGCCGCCGAGCGTCTCGATGCCCAGGGTCAGCGGGGTCACGTCGAGCAGCAGCACGTCCTTGACGTCGCCCTGCAGCACGCCGGCCTGCACCGCCGCGCCCAGCGCCACCACCTCGTCGGGGTTGACGCCCTTGTGCGGCTCCTTGCCGAAGAAGGCCTGCACCGCCTCCACGACCTTGGGCATGCGGGTCATGCCGCCGACCAGGACCACCTCGTCGATGTCGCTCTTCTTGTAGCCGCTGTCCTTCAGCGCCTGTTCGCAGGGCGTGATCGTCTTGGCGATCAGGTCCTCGACCAGGGCCTCCAGCTTGGCGCGGGTCAGCTTGATGTTGAGGTGCAGCGGGCCCGAGGCGTTCATGCTGATGAAGGGCAGGTTCACGTCGTACTGCGACGCAGACGACAGCTCCTTCTTCGCCTTCTCGGCCTCTTCCTTCAGGCGCTGCAGGGCGAGCTTGTCCTTGCGCAGGTCGACGGACGACTCGCGCTTGAACTCGTCGGCCAGGTAGTCGACGATCCGGTTGTCGAAATCCTCGCCGCCCAGGAAGGTGTCGCCGTTGGTGGACTTCACCTCGAACACGCCGTCGCCGATCTCCAGGATGGAGACGTCGAACGTGCCGCCGCCCAGGTCGTAGACCGCGATCTTCTTGCCATCGTTCTTCTCGAGCCCGTAGGCGAGGGCGGCGGCGGTGGGCTCGTTGATGATGCGCAGGACTTCCAGGCCGGCGATCTTGCCCGCGTCCTTGGTGGCCTGGCGCTGGGCGTCGTTGAAGTAGGCCGGGACCGTGATGACCGCCTTGGTCACCGTCTCGCCGAGGTGGGCCTCCGCGGCCTCCTTCAGGCGCTGCAGGATGAAGGCGCTGATCTCCTGGGGCGAGTAGTCCTTGCCGTGGCTCTTCACCCAGGCGTCGCCCTTGGGCCCGCGCACGATCTCGAAGGGGCTGAGACCCTTGTCCTTCTGCACGACGGCGTCGTCGAAGGTGCGGCCGATCAGGCGCTTGATGGCGTAGAAGGTGTTGGACGGGTTGGTGACGCCCTGGCGCTTGGCGGGCTGGCCGACGAGGCGCTCGCCGTCGTCGAGGATGGCCACGATGGACGGCGTGGTGCGCGCGCCCTCGGCGTTCTCGATGACCTTGGGGCTCTTGCCGTCCATGATGGCGACGCACGAGTTCGTGGTGCCCAGGTCGATGCCGATGATCTTGCTCATGCGGGTCGTTCCAACTCCTAGCTGACTGTGGCGGGCGGGCGGCTGGAGGCCTTCGTGCGAAGCGCCCGATATGCGCCCGCTCCCGGTGACGGAACCGATATGGGGAGGGGGGAGGGGGTCGCAAGCCCGCCGCCGACGGCGTTCGGCGGAGTCGCCGAGCGCTCCTATCTTGCGGCCGTGAGCGCTCCGTCCGGCTTCCGACTGGTCCCCCAGGCCCTCGACCCGGCGGCGCAGGCGGCGCTCGTGCGCGAGGTGGAGGCGCTGACGGAAGCCGCGCCGTTCCGCCGCTACGAGACGCCCTGGGGCAAGGCGATGAGCGTGGAGATGACGAGCTTCGGCCCGCTCGGCTGGACCAGTTCGCGCGCCGGCTACCGCTACACGGAGACCGATCCGAAGACCGGGCGAGCATGGCCCGCCATGCCGCCGGTGCTGGTCGAGCTGTGGCGCATCCACGCCCGTTCGGAGCTTGAGCCCGACTCCGCGCTTGTGAACCTCTACCGCGGGCCGGCGAAGATGGGCCTGCACCAGGACCGTGACGAGGATGCGCTCGCCGCGCCCGTGCTCTCGATCAGCCTCGGCGACACGGCGGTGTTCCGCATCGGCGGGACGTCGCGCTCCGAACCGACCTCGACCGTGCGCCTGGCCTCCGGCGACTTGTGCGTGCTGGAGGGCGAGGCGCGGCTGGCCTTCCATGGCGTGGACCGCACGCTGGCCGGCTCCTCGCGCCTGCTCTCCGGCGGCGGACGGATCAACATCACCCTGCGCCGCGCGCGACGCTGAGGCGGGGTCGGGCGTTACGCCCGCCATGCCCGAGGGTCACACCATCCACCGCGCCGCGCGCGACCAGCGGCCCCACCTCAAAGGCAAGGTGCTGGCCGTCTCTTCGCCGCAGGGCCGCTTCGCCCTGGGCGCCGAACGCATCGACGGCGCGCGCTGCAAGGACGTGGAGGCGTTCGGCAAGCACCTGCTCTACCCGTTCACCGGCGACCGACACCTGCACGTGCACCTCGGCATGTTCGGCAAGGTCCGAGCGCGGGAGGGCGCGGCGGGCGAGCCCGTGGGGCTGGTGCGCGTTCGGCTGGAGGCGCCTGGTCCGTACACGGTCGACATCAACGGCCCGACCGCCTGCGAGGTGCTGGACGGCGAGCAACGCGCTCGCCTGCTCGCCCGTCTCGGTCCCGATCCCCTACGCGCCGACGCCGACCCGGAGCGCGCCTGGGAGCGCATCCACCGCAGCCGCACGGCGCTCGGCGCGATGCTGATGGACCAGTCCGTGATCGCCGGAATCGGCAACATCTACCGTGCCGAGCTGCTCTGGCGCGCCCGCCTCCACCCGCGCCTGCCCGGCCGCGAGCTGGAGCGCTCCGCCTGGGAGGCGCTGTGGGCCGACACCAAGCGCTGGCTGGAGGTGGGCGTCGAGACCGGGATGATCGTCACGGTGGAGGGTCACCGGCCCAACAGCCGCCGTGACCGCAGCCGCTTCAACATCTACAAGAAGCCGAGCTGTCCCCGCTGCGGCACGCCCACGACCACGTTCACGCTCGCGACCCGCAAGGTCTACTGCTGCGAGCACTGCGCGCCGCCGCCGCCGGACTGACCTCGGGCGGGCGGCTAGGGCGGGCTGAAGAGCCTCACCACGTCGGCGCTGCGGGCCGCGGTGCGGGTGCGGACCCGGCGACGCAGCTCCGCCTGCCCGGACGGCGTGATGCGCCAGCCCTCGCGGTCGCGCACGGCCAGCCCCTGCGTGGTGAGCGCGCGGGCGGCGGCGATGTTGATCCAGTCCACGGCCTGGCCATCCGCCTTGCGGTCGAGGTTGCGCAAGGCGGCCAGCAGGGGCGGGGAGAGGATCACCCGCCCGCGGCCCGTCCGCTCAGCCGACCTTCCGCGGACCGTTCGCGGCGGAGCTCCGGAGGTCCGACAGGATGCGGGAGCGAGGGCCCCCGGTGGACCGGGAGTCGGTCAGCGGGAGTACGGGGCGGGAAGCGGACATGACGTCCTTTCATGTCGAGGCCGCCGGCTGCGCCCGCGGTCCTCCACCTCTCCCATATAGGTGTGCGAGACCTCGCCCGCTCGGGCCGGCGTCATCCGGCTAGGCCTTCGGCGCGTCCACCCGCGGGCCCGTGTGCCAGGCCCAGGCGTCGCGCACGATGGTGGCGATGTCCGAGCGCACCGGCGTCCAGCCCAGCACCTCGCGCGCACGGGTGTTGGAGGCCACCAGCGCCGGCGGATCCCCTGCGCGGCGCGGGCCCGTCACGCGGCGCAGCGGCCTGCCCGAGACCGCCTCCACCGCGTCGGCGATCTCCTTCACCGTGGTGCCCGTGCCCGTGCCGAGGTTGAAGGCGCCGCCCTCGCCGCCGCCGGCCAGGTGCTCGGCCGCCAGCCTGTGCGCCTCGGCGAGGTCGGACACGTGGACGTAGTCGCGCACGCAGGTTCCGTCGCGGGTGTCGAAGTCCTCGCCGAAAACCGTGAAGGCGTAGTCGTCCGAGAGCGCGCCGCGGATGGCCAGCGGGATGACGTGCGTCTCCGGGTCGTGCCGCTCGCCGATCTCGCCTTGCGGGTCGGCGCCGGCGGCGTTGAAGTAGCGCAGAGCGGCGTAGCGGAAGCCGTAGGCGGCGGCGTAGTCGTGCAGCATCCGCTCCACGATCAGCTTGGACCAGCCGTAGGGATTGATGGGCAGCTGCCGGTGAGTCTCCGGCATGGGAATCTCCTGCGGCTCGCCGTAGGTCGCGGCGGTGGAGGAGAAGATGATCTTCGAGCACCCCGCCTCGCGCATGGCGGCCAGGATGTTCCACGTGCCGGTGCTGTTGTTCTCGTAATAGCGCGCCGGGTCCTCGACGCTCTCTCCCACGTAGGTCAGGGCGGCGAAGTGGGCCACCACGTCGGGCCGGGCGGCGACCATGGCGGCGGTCAGGCGCGGGCGGTCGAGGATGTCGCCCTCCACCAGCTCGCCGAAGCGGGCCAGGTCGCGCCAGCCGCGGTAGAGGCTGTCGTAGACCACCACGCGCCATCCCGCCCGGGCGAAGGCCTTGCAGCAGTGGGAGCCGACATAGCCGGCGCCGCCGGTGACGAAGATCGTGCGCATGGCGCGGTCCTTAGCGGGCGTGCGCTGGACAGGGGAGGGGCCGCGCGGCTCTAAGCGCGCCATGCCGCCCCCCGCGTCGGTCCGGGTCACCGTGTGCGTCGTGGCCTACGAGTCCGGCGCCTTCCTCCAGCCGTGCCTGGACGCGCTCGCCCGCTCCAGCTTCGCCGACCTGGAGTGCGTGATCGCCGACAACGGCTCCACCGACGGCTCGGTCGCCGCCCTGCGGCTGCCGGACGCGCGGTTCCGGGTCGAGGGCATGGGCGCGAACCTGGGCTTCGCCGCCGCCAACAACCGCGTGGCCCGCATCAGCGGCGCGGAGTTCCTGGCCTGTCTCAACCCCGACGCCCAGCCCGATCCGGGCTGGCTCGGCGCCCTGGTCGAGGCGGCCGACGCGCACGGCGACGCTGCGAGCTTCGGCTCCGTGCAGCTGCGGCTGGACGAGCCCGAGGTGCTCGACGGCCTGGGCGACTGCTGGCACCTCGCCGGCGTCGCCTGGCGCGCCCGAGAGGGCCTGCCCGCGGCCGACCTGCCCGACTCCGGCCCGATCCTCGCACCCTGCGGCGCCGCGGCCCTGTACCGGCGCGAGGTCTTCCTGGGGATCGGCGGCTTTGAGGAGCGCTTCTTCTGCTACGCCGAAGACGTGGACCTGGGGCTGCGCCTGCAGCGGGCCGGCTGGTCGTCCTGGCGCGCGGCGGGCTCGGTGATCCGCCACGCGGGCTCGGGCGTCAGCGGGCGCCGCTCCGACTTCACCCTCTACCATGGGCACCGCAACCGGGTCTGGTGCTGGGTGAAGAACACGCCGGGGCCGGTGTTCTGGGCGCTCCTGCCCCTGCACTTGGCGCTGGACGCCTACCTGCTCTACGCCGCCTTCCGACACGGTGTCGCCGGCGCGGTGCTGCGGGCCTACCGCGACGCGCTGTTCGGAGTCGGCCCGTTCTGGCGGGACCGGGCGCACGCCACGGGCTGGGCGCGGCTGCGGCCCGTCTCCACCCTCAGCCTGCGCGCGCTCGGCCGCCGAGAACTCGTGCCCGACATCGGCCGGGACGCGCGCTAGCCTTACCTTCACCTCTGCATGCCATCACATGCACGGGATGGAGGGCGCGGCGGTGCTGGACGGGGGCGACACGGTCGCGGGCGCGCGGTTGCGCGAACCGCCGCTGGTGGTCGACCTCGACGGCACGCTGATCCGCTCGGACCTGCTGGTCGAGTCCTTCCTGGCGCTCCTCGGGACCGATCCGCGCGCCGCACTTCGCGCCCTCGGCGCCCTGCGCGAGGGCAAGGCGGCGTTCAAGGCGGCGCTGGCCGATGCGGCCGTGATCGACGTCACCACCCTGCCGTTCGACGAGGACGTGCTCGCCATGGTCCGCGCCGCGCGTGCGGAAGGCCGGGAGACGCACCTCGCGTCCGCCTCGGACTACCGCTACGTCGCCGCCGTCGCTGAGCACCTGGGCCTGTTCGACGGGGCGGAAGGCTCGGCCGGCGGACGCAATCTCTCGGGTCACGAAAAGGCCGACGCCCTGGCCGCCCGCTTCGGCGAGCGCGGCTTCGACTACGTGGGCGACGCGGCGGTGGACGCCGCCGTCTGGGCCCGCGCCCGGAGGGCCTACGTCGTCGCCCCCTCCGTCGGGCTGAGTCGCCGGCTGAAGCGCGCCGACCTCGCGCCGGAGACGGTCGGCCGGCGCGAGCGGGGCCTGCGGCCGTACCTGAAGGCCATGCGGCCGCACCAGTGGATGAAGAACCTGCTGGTCTTCGCGCCGCTGATGGCCGGCCACGCTTTCAGCCTCGCCACGGTCGCGTACGCGGCGGCGGCGTTCGTCAGCTTCAGCCTGGTCGCCTCCAGCGTCTACCTGCTGAACGACCTGCTCGACCTGCGCAGCGACCGCGAGCATGCGCGCAAGCGCCTGCGGCCCTTCGCCTCCGGCCGCGCCTCGCCGATGCGGGGTGCGCTGCTGGCGCCCGCGCTGCTGCTGGCGGGCGCGGCGATCGCGCTCGCGCTGCCGTGGCGGTTCGGGGCGGCGCTGGCCGGCTACTACGCCCTGACGGTGGCCTACTCGTTCGCGCTCAAGCGGGTGATGACGGTGGACGTGGTGGCGCTCGCCTGCCTTTACGGCATGCGGCTCGTGGCGGGCGGCTACGCCACCGACGTGCCGCTCTCGCCCTGGCTGGAGGCGCTCGCCGTCTTCCTGTTCCTCTCCCTGGCGCTGGTGAAGCGCGCGGGCGAGCTGGCCGACCGCATCGCCGCCGGTCGTGGTGACCCCGCCGGACGGGGTTACCGCCTGGGCGACCTGTCCGTGCTGGAGGCCATGGCGGCCGCGAGCGGCTACCTCGCGGTGCTGGTGCTGGCGCTCTACTTCAACAGCCCGGCGGTGGGAGCGCTCTACGCCAAGCCGCACCGGCTGTGGCTGATCTGCGTGGTGGTGCTCTACTGGGTCAGCCGCATGCTGATGAAGGCGCACCGCGGCGAGATGCATGACGACCCGCTCGTGTTCGCGATGCGCGACCGGGCCAGCCAGGTCTGCGGCGTCATCGCCGGCGCGGCGCTCGTCTCCGCCAACCTTTGAGCCCGCCCGCGAGCCTGGGCGCATGACGGAGGTGCTCTCCGGCTGGGGCCGCTTCCCGCGCGTCGCCTGCGAGGTCGCCGAGGTGCGCGAGCCCGCCGACGTTCGCGCGCGCCTCGCCGAGGAGAGGAGTTGGATCGCCCGCGGGGCCGGCCGCGCCTACGGCGACGCGGCGCTGAACCCGAAGGGCGTGCTGCGCACGGGCAAGGCGAACCGCTTCCTCAGCTTCGACCCGGCCACGGGCGAGCTGGCCTGCGAGGCCGGCGTGCTCCTGGCCGACGTGGTGCGCACCTTCGCCCCGCGCGGCTGGTTCCCGCCTGTCACCCCCGGCACCAAGTTCGTGAGCGTCGGCGGCATGGCGGCCTGCGATGTCCACGGCAAGAACCACCACGGCACCGGGAGCTTCGGCCGCCACCTGCTCTGGCTGGACGTGATGCTGGCCGACGGCTCCGTGGAACGCGCCACGCCTGGCGACGACCTCTTCGCCGCCACCGTCGGCGGCATGGGCCTGTGCGGCCTGATCCTGCGCCTCGCCTTCCGCCTGATCCCCATCGAGAGCGCGCGGGTGCGGCAGGAGACCGTCGCCGCCCCCGACCTCTCCGCCGCCATGGCCGCCTTCGAGGCGCGGCGAGACGCCACCTACTCCGTCGCCTGGATCGACTGCCTCGCCACCGGCCGCGCCCAGGGCCGCAGCCTCGTCCATTTCGGCGAGCACGCCCCGGCGGCCGAGGCCGGCGACGCGCCCCCGCACGGGCCCAAGCGCGACCGCCGCATACCCGTCGACTTCCCCTCGTTCGCGCTCAATCCGCTGAGCGTGCGCGCGTTCAACGAGACCTACTGGCGGCGAGGTCGGCCGGGGACGTCGCTGGTCGACTACGAGCCGTACTTCTACCCGCTGGACTCGATCCTGGAGTGGAACCGCATCTACGGCCCGCAGGGGTTCGTGCAGCACCAGTGCGTGCTGCCGCCCGACGCCGCCGAGCCCGCCCTGCGCCTGATGCTCGACCGCATCGCCGCCCGGGGCGCCGGCTCCTTCCTCGCCGTGCTGAAGCTGATGGGCGACTCCACCCCCGGCTGCCCGCTCTCCTTCCCGATGCCGGGCTGGACGCTGGCGCTCGATTTCAAGGCGGACGCCGCCAACTTCAGCCTGCTCACCGAGCTGGACGCCGTCGTCGCCGACCACGGCGGACGCCTCTACCTCGCCAAGGACGCCCGGGCGGGCGCATCGTCGCTCCGCGGCTACCCCGACCTCGACCGCTTTCGGCGCTTGCGCGACCGCTACGACCCGCACCGGCGCTTCCGCTCGGTGCAATCCGAAAGGCTCGGCCTGTGAACGAACTGCACGGCCCCGTGCTGATCATCGGCGCCCGCTCCGACATCGCCCGCTGCGTCGCCTCAGAGTACGCCCGCGCCGGGCTCGAGATCATCCTCGCCGCGCGCGACAGCGGCCGGCTGGAGGCGGACGCGGCCGACCTGTCGCTGCGCTCGGGCGTGGACGCCCGCGCCGTCGAGCTGGACGTCACCGACGTGGACCCGCGCGCCTTCTTCGACTCGCTGGGCGTCGTTCCGCGCACGGTGGTCTCGGTCGTGGGCCTCCTCGGCGACCAGTCACAGGCGCAGACCGACGCCGCCCACGCCCGCACCGTGATGGAGACCAACTACGTCGGCCCGTCGCTGCTGCTGGCGGAGGCGGCCGAGCGCATCGCCGCGACCGGCGGCCCCGGGGCGGTGATCGGCATCGGCTCGGTGGCGGGCGACCGGGGGCGCAAGACGAACTACGTCTACGGATCGGCCAAGGCGGGCTTCGCCGCCTTCCTGTCGGGCCTGCGCCATCGCTTCGCGGGCACGCACCTGCTGGTGATGACGGTCAAGCCCGGCTTCGTGCGTACAGCCATGACGGCGGGCATGGACCTGCCCAAGGCGCTCACCGCCGACCCGGAGGAGGTGGGATGCGCCATCGTCGCCGCCCACCGCCGCGGCCGCGAGGTGGTCTACGTCCGCCCCGTCTGGCGGTGGATCATGGCGATCATCACCCACCTGCCCGAGCCGTTGTTCAAGCGTATGAAGGTTTAGGCGGGGGATGGTGGAGCCGAGGTCCACCTCACCACGCGTTCATGGCGGTCCCGCGCCGCTCGCCCCGGGCTCGCAAAGGCCGACCCGGTCGGGTTTCCCCGTCCGTCCCTTCCGTGTTTGTTCGACTGTGTCTGTGTCGCCCGTTGCGGTAGCTGTTGGACAGGTCACGCCCGTCCCGCTCAACAGGCTGAGCCGTCGCAACGCTGAATGAGACCGACCGCCACAGCGAGGGGATGTGCTCTATCTGATCGTAACGCGAGCGGCTCCTAGCACTAGCAATTCAGTACCGCTGGATGGCAAGCTGAAGGAGATGGAGCTGGGCCGTTGCTGGCGGCCCTGTGCGAGGACGTGCACTGAGAAGTGAAGCTGCTGCCACGCACGAGGTCTAGCGTAATCCCGAGCTCAGCGATGTGAGCCGCCGCCATTGTAAGCAGTTGATGCTTTGGCCGCGTTGCGCTGTTTTTCGAGAGCCTTCCACTCTTCTACGGTATGGCAAACCCGTCGCGGAAAGATTGAACCAGTCCGATCCTCGTTGACGCAGATCGGCTTCTCAAGCTGTTGCGGGGAAGCCGCTGCTCCTGAACTGGACATTTCGACTGGGCCCGAAAGGGCCGCTACGATTGCGACGACTGCTAACATCACATGCTCCTTCAGGACTGATAGCCCGGCAGTTGCGAGGGCGAACGGGACTTCCAAGCGGCGGTCTGCATGGGCGGACGATCTAACGTAGGCCAGCCGGCCGCTGGCGCAGGACGCCATGCAGTGCGCGAACACCATCGTGCAGAATGAGGGACGCACCCCGCAAGGTCTTTCATCCCCGACGCGCAGGCCGCTCTGCGGTAGCCGGCGTTTAAGCTGACGTTGGACGGGCCGACGTTCGGCGACACGCTGGCGGCAGTGCACTCGGGTCAGGACTCGCGGGTGAACAGCGGTCCGACCATCCTGCAGTACATGGCCCGAAACGGCGGAGTGAACGACGACGGCGGCGCGCTGATCGCTCTCGACGGGCATTTCTCGCACAGGGAGGAGCCTCTCATGAATCGGCTGGTGAACCCGCCGGAAGCAGCCTGGACAGCTGGGCGCAATGCCTCCACTGCCAAGGCTGCTTCCCGGACATGATCGAGCGGCCGACGCAGCAGGATGCGGCCAGCGCGATCGGCTACAAGCCAGCGGACCTGCCGCGGTTCGGCAGCAGTGATCCGACGACGGTGGCGTTGTTGGGGTGAACGTCGGGGTGTCGGGCTAAGCCCGCCGGCGGTCCGAGGCGCGACGCAGGTTCTAGATCGAGGGGTGGTGGAGCCGAGGGGAGTCGAACCCCTGACCTCCTCATTGCGAACGAGGCGCTCTACCAACTGAGCTACGGCCCCCCGAAGGGAGCCGGTGGATAGCGGGCGGCCTCCGGAGGGTCAAGGCGGGCCCGCGCCGCCGACAGGCCGCGTTGTCGGACG
Organism: uncultured Caulobacteraceae bacterium; assembly: GCA_964242895.1. Classification (GTDB taxonomy): domain Bacteria; phylum Pseudomonadota; class Alphaproteobacteria; order Caulobacterales; family Caulobacteraceae; genus JASLDZ01. The sequence goes on from CAXTBN010000049.1 coordinate 10,609, forward strand.
GCGCGGGCGCGGCTAGAGGGGCGTCGTCCTCCCGCCGGAGCCTTCATGGGCAGCGCCGTCCTTTTCCTGCTGTACGCCGTGCTCGGCCTGCTGAAATGGCTGATCATCATCTCGGCGATCGTGTCGTGGCTGATCGCTTTCGACGTGGTGAACGTCCGCAACCCCAACGTCTACCGGCTCGTCTCGACGCTGGACCGGGCGAGCACCCCGCTGCTCGCCCCGATCCGTCGGTTCCTGCCGCCCTTCGGCGGTCTGGACCTGAGCCCCATCGTCTTCTTCCTGCTGCTCCAGGCGCTCGAGATCGCCCTGCACGCCACGCTGGACGGGCCGGTGTGTGCGGCGCTGGGCTGCCGCGTCGGCTGAGCGGCGGCTCAGCGCTTCAGGAAGGCGTCCACCTCCGCGTCGAAGCGGGCGGGCTGGTCGTACATGATGAAGTGCTTCGAGTTCGGCACCTCGACCAGGGTCTTGGGGCCGAGCGGGGCGTAGCCGGCCTCGATCATCGGCTTGAGCTGGGTCTCGTAGAGCACCGTCGTGGGCGTCCTGATCCCGGCGAGGCCGGGGCGCAGGTCGAGGGTCATGTCGTCCACCATGGCGCCGCCGACCACGGCCGGGTCGCTGGCGAGCGTCCAGGCCACCACGCGGTCCACGTCGGCGGGCGCGGTGACCATCTGGCCCATCATGGCGCGGGCCACCGGCTCGGGCATGGCGCCCTTCATCCGGCTGCGGAACCCTTCGGCGATCGGGCGCACGGTGTCGGGCGTGGCGGCCGGGCCGCCCATGAGCACGCCGTAGAAAGGCAGCGAATCCACGATCAGGAGCCGAGACATATGCTCCGGGTGGCGCTCGGCCAGCTCAAGCCCGATAGTGCCGCCCAGGCTGTGGCCCATGACGATCGGCGGACGGGGCAGGGAGGCGAGGTAGGCGTCGATGTCGGCCGCCGCCGGCTCCAGCACGGGCCCTGACACGTCGCCCCGCGCCGGCTCGCCCGCGAAGCCGGCCACCTGGACCAGGTGCACGCGGTAGCGGCCGCGCAGGCGCTCGGCCGTGCGTCGCCACGTCTCACGCGAGGAGGCCAAGCCCGGGATCAGCACCACGTCGGGGCCGGCGCCCACGACCTCGACGCTGATCCGGTCGCGGGTGACCATCCGGCTGTCGGGGAACAGCTTCTGCGCAATCGGCGCGGCCGGGGTCGCGGCGGGCGCGGGAACGGCCGGCGTCTGCGCGCAGACGGGGCGGTGGACGCCCGCAGCGAGCACCAGCCCGGTCGAAGCGAGGGCCAGCAGCCGCAGGGCGAGCTTCTGGCGGGAAGTGAGGACGAGGTCGGTCACGGTTCGGTCTCCTGGGTTGAGGGCGGGTCGACGTGCGGTTCAGGCGGCGTCGGTGAAGATGTCTTCGATGCGCGCCGCGAACAGGCGGGCGATGCGGAAGGCCAAGGGCAGGCTGGGATCGTACTTGCCGGTCTCGATGGCGTTGACGCTCTGGCGCGAGACCTGCAGCCGGTCGGCGAGGTCCTGCTGACTCCAGCCGCGCTCGGCGCGCAGCACGCGCAGGCGGTTGGTCATCGGGCGCGCTGCCCGAAGAGGTCCGCCAGCCGTCGCGCGAGCTGGCTAAGCCCCCACAGGCCGCAGAAGATGGGGCCCACGTCGACCAGGGGCAGCCGGGGCAGCAGGCCGTAGCCCTCCAGGAAGCCCCACACGGTGCAGAGCGCCAGCGTCAGCCCGAGCCCTATCAGCAGCGCCTCGCTCAGGCGCGCGCGCAGGTACTCGTCCTGCTCCTCCGCGAGGTAGCGCATCACCGCCCAGATCACGCCCAGCAGGGCGAGGGCGGGCGCCACGGCGACCGCGACCCGCAGCGGCGCGGCGCTCGCGCGTGCGAAGGCGAAGGGCGCCGCGAGCACCAGGGCCACGTACAGGCTCATGGCCGTCGCGAAGCGTCCCGTGTAGCGGCGCTGGGCGTTGTTGAGGGGCTGAGGCACGCAAGCGACCTTGTCTCGATGACAAGCAACCCTGACTCTCCGCCGGCCCGGTGTCAAGCGTGCTTGGCAGACCGACGGGGATGCTTGTCTCCGGCTCGCGCGAGCGGCCCTAGCCGTCTATCTGCCGCCCATGCCCGAACTCCCCGAGGTCGAGACCGTGCGCCGAGGCCTCGCGCCGCACCTCGAGGGCGCGGTGCTGGCCCATGTGCAGGCGCGCCGCCCCGACCTGCGCTTCCCGTTGCCGGCGCGGTTCGCAACGCGGTTGCAGGGCGCGCGCGTGCTGGAGCTGCGCCGTCGCGCCAAGTACCTGCTGGCGTCGCTCGACACGGGCGAGACCTGGGTCACGCACCTCGGGATGACCGGCCGCTTCACCGTCGACGACCAGCGGCCGGGCACCTTCGTCCACCCCGCCGGCGGCGACGCCAAGCACGACCACGTGCTGCTGGAGACCGGCGCAGGCGTACGGGTCGCCTTCAACGACGCGCGCCGCTTCGGCTACATGGACCTGCTTGCGACCGACGGGCTGGAACATCACCCGTGGTTCGCCGGCCTCGGCCCGGAGCCGCTCGGCGAAGATCTCTCCGCCGCCCACCTCGTGCGCGCCTTCTCCGGCCGACGGCGGAACGTGAAGGACACGCTGCTGGACCAGCGCGTCGTCGCGGGCCTGGGCAACATCTATGTCTGCGAGGCGCTGCATCGCGCGCGGATCGCGCCCGAGACGCCGGCAGGCGACCTCGCCTTCCCGCGGCTTAAGAAGCTGACGGCCGAGATAAAGGCGACGCTGGCCGAGGCGATCGAGGCGGGCGGCTCCACCCTGCGCGATTATCGCGCGGCGGACGGGGCGCTGGGCTACTTCCAGCACCGGTTCAAGGTGTACGGGCGCGAGGGCGAGGCGTGCGTCTCGCCGCGCTGCCGGGGCGAGGTGGCGCGGCTGGTGCAGGGCGGACGCTCCACCTTCCACTGCCCCCGCTGCCAGCGCTAAGGACGTCGCCATGCCCGCCCTGCTTCGCCATCTCGCCGGCGCCGTCCTCGCCGGCGCGGCCGTGCTCGCCGCGTGCGGACCGGCCGCGGCGGCCCCGCCCGTGTGGACCGCGCACGGCAAGGGCGGCGGCGAGGTGACGCTGTTCGGCTCCGTCCACCTGCTTCAGGAGTCCACGCGCTGGCGCAGCCCACAGCTCGACGCGGTGCTGGCGCACGCCGACCGGCTGATGTTCGAGATCCCGCTGGACGAGGCGTCGAACGCGAGCGCGGCGGGCAAGCTGCTGGCGCTCGGACGCCTGCCCGACGATCAGATGCTGCGGCCCATGCTCTCCGCGACGGCCCGCAAGCGCCTGGAGACCGTCGCCGGCCAGCTCGCCCTGCCGATCGCCTCGCTGGACCACATGCGGCCGTGGCTGGCCGAGGTGCTCGTCTCGGTGACCTGGTTCCAGAAGGCGGGCGCGCGCGCCGACCTGGGCGTCGAGCACCAGATCGAGCTCGCCGCCCCCGCCTCGGCGACCAAGGGCGCGTTCGAGAGCGTGGACGACCAGCTGCAGGCGCTCGCGGCCGGGTCGGAAGCGGAGCAGGTCCAGGCGCTCGAGGAGACGCTGACCGAAATCGCCACCGACCCCGACGGCTTCGCCCGCCTCGCCGCCGCCTGGGCGCGCGGCGACGTGCGCACGATCCAGAAGGAGGGGATCGAGGACCTGCGCCGCCAGGCCCCGGCCGCCTATGCCCGCCTGGTGGTCGCGCGCAACCGCCGCTGGGTCGGCGAGATCGAGGACCTGCTCAGGCGCCCGGGCCGCACCTTCGCGGTGGTGGGCGTGGGCCACCTCGTCGGCCCCGACTCCGTCCCCGCCCTGCTGCGCCGCGACGGGATCGCCGTCGACGGCCCCCGCTGATTCCCGGAGTTTTCATGGAGACCGTGAGCCCCTTCCAGCACCTGCGCACGGAGACCGCCGACGGCGTGCTCCTGATCCGCCTGCACCGGCCGGACGCGCTGAACGCGCTCTCCACCGCGCTCCTGGAGGAGCTGACGGCCGCCCTCGACACCGCCGAGGCCGACGACGCGATCCGTTGCGTCGTGCTGACGGGCTCCGAAAAGGCCTTCGCCGCGGGCGCCGACATCAAGGAGATGAGCGGCAAGTCGTTCGCGCAGATGTTCGCGGCCGACTTCTTCACCGCGCCCGCCTCGCGCATCGAGCGGTTCAGGAAGCCGATCGTCGCGGCGGTGGCGGGCTACGCGCTCGGCGGCGGGTGCGAGCTGGCCATGATGTGCGACTTCATCCTGGCCGCCGACACGGCCAAGTTCGGCCAGCCGGAGATCAACCTGGGCGTGGCGCCCGGCATCGGCGGCACCCAGCGGCTCACCCGCTTCGTCGGCAAGTCAAAGGCGATGGAGATGATCCTGACCGGCCGCATGATGGATGCGGCGGAGGCCGAGCGCTCCGGCCTGGTCAGCCGCATCGTGCCCGCCGACAAGCTGGTGGACGAGGCGATGGCGGTGGCGCGCAAGATCGCCGGCATGGCTCCTCTGGCCGTGCTGATGAACAAGGAGATGGTGGAGGCCGCTTACGAGACCACGCTCACGCAGGGCGTGAAGCTGGAGCGGCGCCTGTTTCACAGCCTGTTCGCGCTGGAGGATCAGAAGGAGGGCATGGCCGCCTTCGTCGAGAAGCGGAAGCCCGAGTTCAGGGGGCGCTGACCGTCGCGGTCAGAAGTCGGCCGTGTCCGGGTCCGGTCCGATCCGGCCGTCGGGGCGGTCCAGGCCGCGGATGCGCTCCATGTCCTCCGCGTCGAGCTGGAAGTCGAACACGTCGGCGTTCTCCTCGATCCGGCGCGGGTTCGCCGACTTGGGGATGACGATCAGGCCTTCCTGCACGTGCCAGCGGATCACGACCTGCGCCGTGGTCTTGTCGTGCTTGTCGGCGATCGCGCCCAGCGTGGGATCGTCCAGCGCCTTGGCCTGACCGAGCGGGCTCCAGCTCTCGGTGGCGATCTCATACTCGGCGTGCACGGCCCGAAGCGCGTTCTGCTGGAAGCTGGGGTGCAGCTCGACCTGGTTCACGGCGGGGATCACGCCGGTCTCATCCACGATCCGCTTCAGGTGCTCCGGCCCGAAGTTGGAGACTCCGATCGACTTGGCGCGGCCTTCGTCGCGCAGCGCGATCAGCGCCCGCCACGTCTCGACGTAGAGGTCCTTCTTCGGCGCGGGCCAATGGATCAAGTAGAGGTCCACCGACTCCATCCCGAGCTTGCCGAGGCTCTTGTCGAAGGCGCGGCGGGCGGCGTCGAAGCCCTGGTCGTCGTTCCACAGCTTGGTGGTGACGAAGACGTCGTCGTCGGCGACCTCGCTCTCGCGCACGCCTTGGCCGACGCCGCGCTCGTTGCGGTAGATGGCGGCGGTGTCGACGGCGCGGTAGCCGGCGAACAGGGCGTGGCCGACGAGGCGCGCCGTCTCGTCGGCGGGGGTCTGCCACACGCCGAGGCCCAGCTGGGGCATGCGGCGGCCGTCGTTCAGGAGGATCTCGGGCTGGGTCATGGGCGGGGAGCGCGCCGCCCCCCGCCCGTGTTCCACGGCGTCAGTTCGAGGCGGTGCGCACCTGGGCGGCGGCGGCCGTCGCGGCGAGCTGGGCGCGGTAGGCCGTGGCGCTGCGCTCGGCGGCGGCCTGGGCGTCGGCGGAGAGCTGCGGCTTCAGCACCTCGGCGCCCTGGCGCGCGCCCATGTCGCCGTCGGCGGCGGCGATCAGGTACCACTTGTAGGCGTCGGCGGCGTTGGCCGACGCCCCGCGGCCCTGCTGCGTCATCACCGCCAGGTTGAACTGCGCGTCCTTCACGCCCGCGTCGGCCGCGCGGTGGAACCAGTCCACGGCCGCCTTGTCGTCGCGCGCCACGCCCTCGCCGTTGGCCAGGAACAGGCCGTAGTTGAACATGGCCTTGGCGTCGCCGCCGCGGGCCGCGCGCTCCGTCCAGCGCCGCGCCTGGCCCAGGTCCTTGGCCACGCCGTTGGTCCCGTCCTCGTACACCTTGCCGAGGTGGAACTGCGCGGGGGCGTAGCCGAGGTTGGCGGCGTGCTTGAGCGCGTCCACCGCGCCGTGGTCGCCCCGCTCCAGCTCACGCACCGCCTCGGCGTAGAGCGCACGGCCGGACGTGGGCGAGGCGGTCGCCGACGTGGCGGCGGCGGCCGGTGCGGTGACCGGAATGGGCTCGACCGCGGCCGGCGCGGCGGCGACGGGCTCCGGCGCGGTCTGCGCCACGGCCAGCACGGGTGGGGAGAGGGGCGCGGCCGCGGCCATCGGCGGGGCCGCGCTGGGGGCCTCGATGGCCGGGGACCTTCCGCGTCCCTCGCCGGTCATCAGGACGGCGCCCAGGGCGGCCACGCTGAGCGGCACCGCGACGCCCGAAGCGTAGAGCGCGGTCTTCACCGTGCTGTTCTCGCGCTTGCGCAGGCGGGGCAGGGCGAAGCGGCTGCGCAGCGTAGGCGACTCCTCCGCGGCCTCGAAGCCCGGCGCGGGCGTCGTGAACACGTCTTCCGGCGCCGCGGCGGCGGCGGCCCGACCCGTGCGCGACGGGCGGCGGTTGCGCTCGGCGTTGGTGCGGGCGGCGGCGCGCGCCTGCTCGATCAGCTCGCGCGTCGAGCCCGGGCGGGGCGCCGCGGCCGCGGCCGGCTCCGGCGCGGGCGGCGGTGCGGACGGGGTCGCGATCGCCGCGGCGAAGGGGTCGCGCGAGTCGAACGGGTCCGGGCCGGCGGCCGGGGCGGACGGGTGGTGCGGCTCGTCGTCGAACCCGCCGAAGGGATCCAGGTCGTCGGCCGCGGCGAACGGGCCGGCGGAGAAGGCGTCCGCCTCGGCCGCGGCCGCCTCGTGCGCCGCAGGGAAGGCGTCGGCCTCGAACGGCTCCGGAGCCGCAAAGCGCGGGTCGGGTCCGACCGGAGCGGGCTCGGGCGGACGCGGCGCGGCCGCCTCGGTCCGCTCGCGCGCCTCGGCCAGCAGTCGATGCGTACGCTCCTCGCTGGCGCGGATGCGCTCCGCGAGGTCGGCCCCGGCGCTTTCGTAGCGGCTGTTCAGCTTGTCGGTGGCGCGCTGCAGCTGCTCGCTCACCTCGTCCAGGCCGTGCGTGAGGTCCTGGGCGTTGCGGCGCTCGGAGGCGGCGATGCGGTCGGCCAGCTTTTCCGCGATGCGGGCGATCTCGCCGCCGAGCTTCTCCAGCGCTTCGGCCTGCGCCCCGTCAGCGCGCGACAGGCGGTTCTCGACCACGTCGGCGATGCGCGACATCTCGCCGCCCATCTGCACGGCGCGCGCGTCGGAGCGGCGCTCCACCTCGCCCACGCGGCCGTCGAGGCCCTGGGCGATGCGCACCACCTCGCGGCCCATCCGGTCGATGGCGTCGGCCGAGCGCTGCTCGGTGTGCGCCACCTGCTCGGAGAGGTCGCGCACTGCGGCCTCCATGCGGTCCAGCTTGCCGTCGGCGGCGTCCTGCAGGCGCGTGGCCATCTCCTCCCGCGCGCCGTCCACCTTCTCGTGCAGCTCGGCGGCGAGGCGCTCCAGGCGGCGGCCGTCCTCGACGGCGGGTTCGGGTGCTGCGGCGCCCGCCGCCTCGGCGCGGGTGAGGCGCTGGTCGAGGCCGGCGAAGGAGCCCTCCAGGGCGCGCACGGCCGCGCCGGTCCGCGCCTGCGCCTCGTCGAGGCGGGAGGCGAGCTCGGCCAGCGACCGGTCGATCGCCGCCGCGTCGGGCGCGGCCGGGGCGGCCTCGACGCGGTCGAGACGGCCGCCGAAGTCGGCGAAGGCGGTCTCCAGGGCGCGGACCGAGGCGCCCGTGCGCCGGCCCTCGTCGTCGAAGCGGCCCGCCAGGCGGGCGTAGGCGGCGTCGAGCGGGGTGGTGTCGAAGGTCGGCGCCGGCGCGGCGTCGAGCCGGTCCACGCGCTCGGCGAGGCGCTGCAGGGCGTCCTCGACGGGTCCGGTCTCCGGCCGGGCCTCGACGCGCTCGACCCGGCGGTCCAGGGCCGCGACGTCGCTGCGCGTCTCGGCGGCGTGGAGGCGGGCGCGGCTCTCGCCCTCCTGCATCTGCGCGGCGACGCGGCCCAGCGCGCCTTCCAGCGCCTTCATGGCCTCGACCCGCGGGCCGTCCTCGCCCTCCAGCCGCTTCAGGCGCTCGGCCACGCGCGCCTGGGCGTCGCGCACCTCCTCGATGGCGTGCTCGACGTGGGCGCCGACCTCGGCCTGCTCGCGCTCCACGCCGTCCAGGCGCGCGAGCACGCCCATTGCCTGCTGGTCGATGCCGCTGATGGCCAGCGTCGAGCGGTGCTCCGCCGCCTCGAGCCGGGCGGTGAGGTCGGACAGGGCCCGCGTGACGCGCGTCGCCTCGGGCGCCTCCGGCCCGCGGCCGGCCTCACGCAAACGCGAGCGGAAGCTTTCGGCGCGGAGCACGGAGCCGCCGGCGGACGCGAAGGCCGGCGCGGCGCGCGCGGTCTCGGCCCAGCCGCGCACGGGCGGTGCGGGTTCGGCCGCCGGAGGCGGCTCGTCGCCCGTCTCGGCGACCATCTGGCTCAGCCACTCGCCCAGCGTCAGGCCCGACCGACGCGCGAGGTCGCGGGCGAGCTCACGCGTCTTGGGGTCGATGCCCTTCACGCTCCAGGATCCGGCCGTGCTCATCGTCTGTTCGGGCTCCGGAGGGCGCTTCGCTCGTCTGACAGGAGACGCTAACCAGCCACATGTCGGGTGTAAACGTCATGCGCCCACTACATCTTGCGGGCGGCTCCGCAGGCTGTGGAGGAATCGATCTGGACTGCGTCTGCACGGTGCCGCAAGGGCGTTAACGCCGCATTAAGCATGCAGAGGCCCCGCCAAGTCGTTAAACGGCGACGCATGATCGTCCCCTCCACAGGCCTCGCACCCGAGCGATTCGCGCCGGTGGCCGCGGTCTTCGAAGCCGCCTTCGCCGACGGGCGCGAGCAGGGCGCGGCCTTCAGCGTGGCGCAGGGGGGCGAGACGGTGCTCGACCTGCGCGGCGGCTGGGCCGACCGGGCCGGGACGCGCCCGTTCGCGGCGGACACGCTGACGCCCGTGTTCTCCGTCACCAAGGCGTGGACCGCGGTGATGCTCGCGCGGCTGGTGGAGGCGGGGCGGCTCGCCTACGCGCAGCCCGCCGCCGAGGTCTGGCCGGAGTTCGCGCAGGCCGGCAAGGGCGCGATCACCGTGGGACAGCTGCTGAGCCATCAGGCGGGGCTGCCGGGCTTCCCCGAGCCCATGGACCCGGAGCTGTGGTTCGACTGGGAGGCGATCTGCGCCAAGCTGGCCGCCATGACGCCCCTGTGGCCGCCGGGGAGCGCGTCCGGCTATCACCCGGTCACCTTCGGGCACCTGGCCGGCGAGGTGTTCCGCCGGGTGGACGGGCGCACGGTCGGCCGCGCCTTCCGCGAAGACATGGCGGAGCCGAACGTGCTCGACCTTTGGATCGGCCTGCCTGACGCCCAGCACGGCCGCGTGGCCGAGCTGGAGAAGCCCAAGACCCTGCCGTCCTTCGGCGAGATGAACGCGGCCACGCGCGCCGCCTTCCTGACGCGCTGGGCCTCGCCGGGCGGCCGCGGCTCGGCCGAGTGGCGCCGCGCCGAGTTCCCGGCGGCCAACGGGCATGCGACGGCCGCCTCGCTGGCGCGGCTCATGGGGCTGCTGGCGACGGGCGCGGCCGGGGTGCTCTCGCCCGCGGGGGTGGAGGCCATGAGCGCCGAGCAGATCCGCGGGCGGGACCTCGTGCTGCCGTACGAGATCGGCTGGGGGGCGGGCGTGATGCGCAACGCGGGTCTCCACGTGTACGGGCCGGGCGGGAGCACCTTCGGCCACTCCGGCTGGGGCGGCTCCTGCGCCTTCGCCGACCCGGAGCGCGGCCTGGGCGTTGCCTACGTCACCAACCGCCAGAGCGCCGACCTCCTCGGCGACCCTCGCGCCAAACGCCTGATCGACGCGCTGTACGCCTGCCTCTGAATCGTCGGCGCAGCTCCGCTCAGCGCGTCTGCAGCTGGCCCGGGTGGCTGGAGTCCGCGTTGAAGGCGCCGAAGATCGGGTTCCACTCGGCCACGGTCAGGTCGGCGATCAGGCCGTGCTCGGCGAACGGGTCGGCCGCGACCAGGGCGTCGAGGCCGGTCCGGTCGGCGGCCTGCAGGATCAGGAGCGCCTTGCGGTCCGGCGCGCCGGTGAAGGGGCCGGACGCGCGGAGCGTCCCCGCCGCGAGCAGGTCCTGCAGGTAGCCGATGTGGGCGGGCAGGTGCTCCGCCCACCCCTTCGCGTCCGGATGGGTGTAGGTGACGACGTAGAGCGGCACCCGCTCAAGCCGCCCGGCGGGTGTCGATCAGCCCTCGAGTGTCGAGCAGCTGCGCGATCTGCACCGCGTTCAGCGCCGCGCCCTTGCGCAGGTTGTCGCTGACGACCCAGAGCGCGATGCCGTGCTCCACCGTCGGGTCTGAGCGGATGCGCGAGACGAACACGCCGAACTCGCCCACGCTCTCCAGGGGCGTGACGTAGCCGCCGTCCTCGCGCTTATCGACCACGCTCACGCCCGGCGCCTCGCGCAGGATCTCGCGCGCCTCCTCCGGCGAGAGCTCGGTCTCGAACTCGATGTTCACCGCTTCCGAGTGGCCGACGAACACCGGCACGCGCACGCACGTGGCGTGCAGCATGATCGAGGGGTCGAGGATCTTCTTGGTCTCCGCGGCCATCTTCCACTCCTCCTTGGTCGAACCGTCGTCGAGGAAGTCGTCGATGTGCGGGATCACGTTGAAGGCGATCTGCTTGGTGAACTTGTGCGGCTCGGTGGCGCCCAGCACGAACACGCCCTTGGCCTGCGCCCACAGCTCGTCCATGCCTTCCTTCCCCGCGCCGGAGACGGACTGGTATGTCGAGACCACCACGCGCTTGATCCGCGCCTCGTCGTGCAGCGGCTTCAGCGCCACGACCAGCTGGGCGGTCGAGCAGTTCGGGTTGGCGATGATGTTCTTGCGGCGGAAGCCCTCCACCGCGTCCGGGTTCACCTCCGGCACGATCAGCGGCACCTGCGGGTGCATGCGCCAGGCCGAGGAGTTGTCGATCACCACCGGTCCCGCGCGGCCGATCTTCTCGGCCCAGGCGCGGCTCACGTCGCCGCCCGCGCTCATCAGCACGATGTCGACGGTGGAGAAGTCGAACGTCTCCAGGTCCTTGCACTTGAGCAGGCGCTCGCCGAAGTCGACCTCCACGCCCAGCGACTTGCGGCTGGCGATGGCGTGGATCTCGTCGACGGGGAAGTTCACCTCGTCGAGGATGGTCATCATCTCGCGGCCCACGGCGCCCGTGGCGCCGACCACGGCCAGCCGGTAACCCATCGTCTGTTCTCCAGGAGAGCCGCGCAGATACGGACGCGGCGACGCGCGGACAAGGCGCGCGGCCGCGCTCCGCGGACCCGGCGGGCGCGCGGAGGGACGGGGAGGCGGCGGAGCGCCGGGCGTCCCGCCCGGTGGGTGAGTGGGTGTACCGTTTCGGCGAGGACGAGCGCTCCGCGCGGTGCGTTATCCCGGAGGGCGGGG
>CAXTBN010000050.1:0-7054 GCA_964242895.1 uncultured Caulobacteraceae bacterium
GCGTCGCGAGGGGCCGCAGCTGCGCTTCGTGTGAGCGGCGCCTGTGGCCGTTCGGCCGCATGCAGCGAACTTCATACCGCCGAAACGTTCTGGCGTGATTTGTGCGTTGAAGCCGGATGGGTCCGGGCGGATGGTCTTCCTGACCCCGCCAGCCGAGTCGCCGACAGATGAACCAGGACCGCAAGCCCCCCCAGCTTAGCGTCGTCTCCGAAGCGGAGGTCTACGACCTGGGACGAGGACCCGAAACCACCGCCGACCGCGTCAAGCGCCTGCAGCGCGAGGCGCGCATGCTCGCGCGCGAACAGGCCGAGGCGCTCGAGGCCAAGCTGGTCGAGACCGCCGCGCTCGCACGCGAGATCGCCGAGGGCGGCGAGGCCTTCCCCGCCGGCGTGCGCGAGATCGCCAACCGCATCCACGCCGACCTGGACGGCAAGGAGATGACGCTCCGCGCCCTTGTGGAGCGCACCTTCGGCGAGTGACCCCCGCGCCGCCCGTCAGAGGGCGTCGTAGCTCGAGCCAAAGGTGTCGCAGGCCTTGATGTCGCCTGCGTCGTAGCCGGCGCGGAGCCAGTGCGTGCGCTGCGCCGCCGTGCCGTGGGTGAAGCTGTCGGGGGCGACGGTCCCGCGGCTGGCGCGCTGCAGGGTGTCGTCGCCCACGGCGCTGGCCGCCTTGAGGCCGCTCTCCAGGTCGCCGGGCTCCATGATGCGGTCGCCGTGCAGGTGATTGGTCTGCGCGGCCCAGACGCCCGCGTAGCAGTCGGCCTGCAGCTCCGTGCGGACGCTGGCTTCGTTGCGGGTGTCGCCGGCGTGCGAGGCGCGCGCGCCGTCATCGCCCAGCGTTCCCAGCAGGTGCTGCACGTGGTGGCCGACCTCGTGCGCGACCACGTAGGCCTTGGCGAAGTCGCCGGGCGCGCCGAAGCGGCCGGACAGCTCCTGGAAGAAGGCGAGGTCGAGGTACACGCGCTGGTCGCCGGGACAGTAGAACGGCCCCATCTCCGTCTGGCCGTAGCCGCAGGCGGTCTTGTGCCCTCCCGTGTAGATGGTGAAGCGCGGGGCGGTGTAGGTGCGGCCCATGTCCTGGAACACGTGGCTCCAGGTGTCCTCGGTGTATCCCGCGATCACCTTGACGAAGCGCAGCGACGGGTCGGTCGTGCGCCCCGCCTGAGCGCCCGCCTGGCCGCCGGCGCCGGTGTAGCCGGAGGGCGCGCGCTGCGGCGGCGCCTGACCGCCTCCGCCCATGCCGCGGAGCAGCGGGCCTCCGAACACCAGCAGGCCGATCACCACCAGCGCCAGGACGCCGCCGCCGCCCCGGCCCAGCAGCGGCAGGAGCATCAGCAGGCCGCCCAGGCCGCCTCCGCCGAGGCCGAACCCGCCTCCGCCGCCTCCGCCGTCGCTCTCCCCGCGGTCGTCGTCGACGTTGCTGGACTCGCGTCCGTCTTCCCAGCGCATGCGCCGCTCCTGAAAGCTCAGCTCCGCAAGCGCGGAGGGCGATCCCGCGTTCCCGCCTGCGCGTCGTCGCGCTAGGGTGTTGCCCGTGACCGACCTTCTCGTCTCCGAGATGCCTCCCGTCCAGCGCGCGGAGGTGAACGGCGTCGAGCTCGCCTACTGGGAGGTGGGCGAGCGCGGCTCCGCCCCGCCGGTGATCCTGTGCCACGGCTTCCCGGAGGTCGCCTTCTCCTGGCGTCATCAGCTGAAGGCTTTCGCCGAGGCGGGACGCTGGGCGGTGGCCTACGACGCGCGCGGCTACGGCCTGTCGTCGGTCCCGACCGAGGTCGGGGCCTATACGATGGAGGCGCTGGTGGCCGACCTCCTCGGCCTCACGCATCACCTGGGGTCCGAGCGCGGGATCTGGTGCGGGCACGACTGGGGCGGGCTGGTCGTCTGGCAGGCGGCGCTGATGGCGCGCGAGGCGACGGCGGGCGTGATCGGGCTCAACACGCCCTTCATCCCGCGCTGGCCCATCGACCCGATCGCGCTGATGCGCGGCGCGCTGGGCGACGACCACTACATCGTGCGCTTCCAGGAGGACCACGACAGCGACGCCCTGTTCGCCCGCGACGTCGACCGGACCATGCGCTTTTTCATGCGCAAGCCGGGCGCCATCCGCGAAGCCTTCAACGACGCTCCGGCCGAGGGCGTCGGCCGCCGCGGCCTGCCCCTGCAGAAGATGCTGGAGGCCTACGACCCGGCGCAGGACGCGCAGCAGCTCCTGTCCGACGACGAGCGCGCGGTGTTCGTGCGCGCCTTCCAACGCACCGGCTTCACCGGCGGCATCGACTGGTACCGCAACATGACGGGCAACTGGGAGCGCGCGGCCGCGCTGGAGCAGCGGGTGGACGCGCCGTCGCTGATGATCACCGCCGAACTCGACGCCGCCCTGCCGCCCTCGCTGGCCGAACCCATGAAGGCGCACGTGGCCGATCTCGAGCTGCACGAGCTGAAGGGCGTCGGCCACTGGTCGCAGCAGGAGGCGCCAGACCAGGTGAACCGGCTGATGCTCGACTGGCTGGACCGGCGCTTCCCGCAGAGTGCGTCGCCGTCCGCCGCTTCGGCGCGCAGCTAGTGGACCGGCTGCACCGCACGGTTGTGGGGGCCGGCGCCACGCCCGCCCAGGCGCCGGCGCGCCGCGCCCTCTACCCGGAGACGGAGCCCTTCTCCTTCGGCTGGCTGCCCACCGGCTCTGCGCACGAGGTCTACTACGAGGAGTGCGGCCGGCCCGACGGCAAGCCGTGCGTGATCCTGCACGGCGGCCCGGGCGGCGCCATCAACCCCACCATGCGCCGCTTCTTCGACCCCGAGCGCTGGCGCATGATGCTGTTCGACCAGCGCGGCTGCGGCCGCTCGCGCCCCAACGCGGTGCTGACCGACAACGACACCTGGGCGCTGGTGGAGGACATCGAGCGCCTGCGCCGAAAGACGGGCGCGGAGAAGTGGACCGTGTTCGGCGGCAGCTGGGGCTCGACCCTGGCCCTCGCCTACGCCGTGACTCATCCCGAGCGCGTCGAGGCGCTGGTGCTGCGCGGCGTATTCCTGCTGACCAGGGCCGAGCTCGCCTGGTTCTACCAGGGCGGCGCGGCCATGCTGTACCCGGACGCCTGGGAGCGTTTCCTGAGCCCCATCCCAGCCGCCGAGCACGGCGACCTGATCGCCGCCTACCACCGCCGGCTGACGGGGACCGACCGCGCCGAACGCGCCGTGGCGGCCAATGCGTGGAGCCGGTGGGAGGGCGACACCATCTCGATCCGAGGCCCCGACGCGCGCCCGGCCAAGTTCAACGAGGAGGAGTTCGCCACCGCCTTCGCGCGCATCGAGAGCCACTACTTCATGAACGGCGGCTTCTTCCCGCACGACGGCTGGCTGCTGGAGCAGGCGGGCCGGCTGACCGACATCCCGGGCTGGATCGTGCAGGGCCGCTTCGACGTGGTCACGCCCATGACCGCCGCCTGGGCGCTGCACAAGGCGTGGCCCCGCGCCAAGTTCGACCTCGTCTGGGACGCCGGCCACGCCTCCACCGAGCCGGGCGTGGTGGACGCCCTGGTGCGCGCGACAGACGCGGCGCTGGGCTGATGCTCGGCTCGCTCGGTCGCGCCGCTCAGGCCGTCGAGGCCGCGCGCATCGCCAGGAGCGCCGCCTGCGGGATCGCCGAGCAAGCCGCTTGAGAAAACGATGACGGAACGCTGGATCATCATCTCCAACTGCCAGACCTACGGACTCGCGCACAGCCTGCAGATGTTGGCCGACGACCTGACGGTCGAGCCGGTCGATGTCGCGCAGTACCAAGAGCAAACCGAACACTACAATGCCAGGTTCGGCGAGTATGACCGCGTGCTTGTCGGGCGCAGCGCGATGGACGTCGCAGGCGCCGATCTCTCCCGCGCGCGGCGAGTCGACGAGGTCGCGGAGCTCGCGTTCTCCGCCTACCATCCCGACATGACCTACGTCGTCGACGGCGCGCACCTCCTCAAAGGGCCGCTCGACGTCTACCACTCGACGATCGCCTTCGTCTCCCACCGTGGTGGTCGTTCGGTGGCGGAGACGCTGCCGCTGTTCAACCGCGGCGTTTACCAGGCGTGCGGCTATCTCGACCGCTGGACGACGGCGCGCGACGCTCTGATCGCGCACTTCGATGTCGTGGGGCTGGACGTGCGCCAAGCGGTGCGGCGCTGGGGGCGGGACGGCGCGTTCATGTATAGCACTAACCATCCCCGCATCCACGTGCTCTATGACATCGCCCGCCTGTATCTCGAACGCGAAGGCTACACGGCCCGCGTCTCAGATGTGCTGCCGAGCGACAACCTGGCGCACGGCGGCGTCTTCCCCGTCTATCCAGAGGTCGGCGAAGCCCTGGGCGTGCCCGGCTCGTACCTGTTCAAGCGGGCCTATGCATACACCCAGATCGGACTTCAGCAGTACGTCGAGGAGTGCTTCGCGGTGTACGACGCCCGTCCGCGCGGGTCGCTGGCGACCCACGCGGTATTCCGGGCGAGCTCCGAACGCGTGGCTGCGGTGCTCGACGGTGCGGGGGAGACGCGGTGACCAACCCCTACGGCGGCCTTCCCGATCACCAGTTCTGGCGGCGATCCGTCGCGCGGGTGGAGGCGCATCTCGTCGATCCGGTGATCGCGCCCCGCTTCCAGCTGGCCTCGACGGATCGCATCGCCACCGCCGGCAGCTGCTTCGCCCAGCACATCTCGCGGCGGCTGGTCGAGATCGGCCACGGCTTCCACGTCACGGAGCCCGGCGAGCACCTGCCCGAGGGCGAGCGCCGCCGCCGGGGCTACGGCGTCTTCTCGGCGCGGTTCGGCAACATCTACACCACCGCGCAACTGAGGCAGCTCTTCGAGGAGTGCCTCGGTCGCCGCACGCCGGCCGAGACCCACCTCGTGCGGCCGGACGGCCGGATGGTTGATCCCTGGCGTCAGCAGGTCGAGCCTGAAGGTTTCGCCGCGCTCGACGAGTTGCTCGCGGATCGGGCGAGTCACCTGGCCGCGGTGAGGCGCATGCTGGCGGAGGCCGATGTCTTCGTTTTCACCCTCGGGCTGACCGAGGCGTGGCGCTCGCGCGCGGATGGCTCGGTCTACTCGGCGGCGCCGGGCGTGGTGGCAGGCGCCTTCGACACCGCCCTGCACGAGTTCGTCAACTTCGGCGTCGACGAGGTGCAGGCCGACCTGTTCGCGGCGCTGGACCTCCTGCGCGAGCTCAACCCGCGCATCCGCGTCGTCCTGACCGTCTCCCCCGTGCCGCTGGTCGCCACCTACGAGCCGCGCAGCGTGCTCGTCTCGACCACCTACAGCAAGGCGGTGCTTCGCGTCGTCGCCGACGCCGCGGTCCGACGCTCCGAGTGGGTCGAGTACTTCCCCTCCTACGAAATCATCACCGGGAGCTACGCCGGGGGATTGTATTACGAGGAGGACCACCGCGAGGTGAACCGCCTGGGGGTAGCCCACGCGATGCGATGCTTCGTCGGCAACTTCGTGGACGGACCGGCGCCGAAGGGGGACGAGCCGCGGCCGACACGGCACGCCCCGCCCGTCGCGACGGCGACCGACATCGTCTGCGACGAGGAGGCGCTGGACGGCTTGCGCTTCTAGCTCGGGACGCTGTCGATGCGGCTTTACATGCGACGGAGCGGCGCCGGGCCCAGCGGATGGCCTTCGCCATCGCGGATCATGTCGAACGAAAGTCCTGGCCGCGTGTTCTCTCCCCAGCCCCCCAAAGGAGACCAGATGGCCGTTTTCAACAAAGACATCATCAAGCTGACCACCTCAAATACGAAGTGGCAGCAGGAGGCTTATCTGGACGAGCAGTGCCAGATCGTGATGATGAGCATTCCCGGCGGCGAGGACATCGGCGAGGAGACCCACGACGCCGACCAGACGACGTTCTTTGTCGAAGGCGAGGGTCAGGCCGTGCTCGACGGCAAGAAGACGAAGGTGTCGCCGAACCACCTGCTCGTCATCCCCAAGGGGACCAAGCACAACATCATCAACGGCGGCGACGCGCCCATGAAGCTGTTCACCGTGTACGCGCCTCCCGCCGAGGACCCGGGCGTCTCGCACAAGACCAAGGCCGAGGCGGAAGAGGCCGAGAAGGACTAGCCGGGACGGCGGGGACTACGCCGGCCGGGCCTCGCGCGGAGTGGGTGCGCGCAGCACGGTGCTGGCCGCGACGACGAGGCCGAGCGCCAGTCCGGCCAACGCCGCGTCGTGCCCCAGCTTGAGCTTGCCGCCTCCCAGGCTGGCGGCGAGGTAGAGGGCGCAGCACGCGATCGCCCAGCCGCGCAGGCGTCGACCCATGCCGGGTCGACGCGCCTCCGCCGCGGCGGCCGCGGCGAGCCAGCCGGGGGCCAGCGGAAGGAGGTCGTAGGCGACCACGCGGGGAGTGGCGAGCACGGCCACCGTGACGCCCAGGAACAGGCGCGCGCGGGGCTCCAGGCCGCCACGGGCGGCCATGATCCAGCCTGCCGCCAAAAGGAGGGCGCCACAGGCGGCGGACAGGGCGAGCGCGGGCGCGCCCTGCAGGCCCGCGTCGTCCAGCCAGCGGAGCACGCCGCCGCCCGGGTCGCCCGCCACCGCCTCGCCGAAGGTGAAGCGCCGCCATTCCGCCGCCCCGTCCACGTTCAGCCCGATCAGCAGGAGGACGGGTGAGCAGGCGAGGGCGCAGAGGGTGAGGCGGCGGGGCAGGGGGGCGGAGGCGAACAGGATGCAGGCGCAGAAAGCGAGCGCCGTGGGCTTCACCAACGCCGCGACGGCGACTGTCAGCGCGAATGGGACGGAAGCCGCGCCGCCCAACAGCCCCGCGGTGATCACGGCGGCCTGCTGCACCACGGCCACGTTGCCGACGACGATCGGGTTCCAGCTCACCAGGGCGAGGAACGGCGCGCGCTCGCGACGGAGCGCCCACGGCCAGCGGGCGGCGAAGGCGGCCCACAGCAGCAGCGCCAAGCCGGCGACGAACAGCACGAGGTAGGGCGCGTAACCTCCGGCCGGGCCGAAGGCGCGCACCAGCGGGCCGAGCGCCTGCGCCACCCACGGCGGGTAGACGTAGGTCGACAT
>CAXTBN010000050.1:7154-20317 GCA_964242895.1 uncultured Caulobacteraceae bacterium
GCTCAAATCAGGACGGCGCCGCTGCCCGCGCCGATCTCCTGGTAGCGGTGCACGCGCACGGACTCGACCAGGCCGAAGCCGACCATCACCGTCACCATCACCGTGCCGCCGTAGCTCATCAGCGGCATGGGCACGCCCACCACCGGGGCCATGCCCATGACCATCGAGGCGTTGATCAGCACGTAGAGTGCGAAGGTGGCCGTCACCCCCA
Source organism: uncultured Caulobacteraceae bacterium (assembly GCA_964242895.1). Lineage (GTDB taxonomy): Bacteria > Pseudomonadota > Alphaproteobacteria > Caulobacterales > Caulobacteraceae > JASLDZ01. The sequence continues at coordinate 7,366 of CAXTBN010000050.1, forward strand.
CCGCCGACAGACGGCCGAAGTGGCTGTGGCTGAGCGAGGCGATGCGCAGCGCGATGGCCACCACCACCGCGTAGAGCAGCAGCAGCACGATGCAGCCGACGAAGCCGAACTCCTCGGCGAAGGTGGCGAAGATGAAGTCGGTCTGCTTCTCGGGCAGGAAGTTCAGGTGGCTTTGCGAGCCGAGCCCGAAGCCCTTGCCCAGGAGCCCGCCGGAGCCCAGCGCCGTCTCCGCCTGCAGGATGTGGTAGCCCGAGCCCGAGGGGTCGCCGCCCGGGTTCAGGAAGGTCATGATCCGCTCGCGCTGGTAGCCGTGCAGCAGGAAGGTCACCGCCGCGGGCGCGACCAGGGCGGCGCTCAAGGCTCCGGCGGCCAGCACCTTCCAGGTCAGCCCCGCGCAGAACATCACCGCCAGGCCGGTGGCCGCGATCAGGATCGCGGTGCCGAGGTCGGGCTGCTTCAGCACCAGCAGCACGGGCACGCCGATCAGTCCGGCGGGGATCAGCAGCTTCCACGACCACCGCGCCGCCTGCGCGGGCAGGCCGTGGTAGAAGCGGGCCAGCGCCAGCACGAGCCCGATCTTCACGATCTCCGACGGCTGGATCTGGATCGGCCCGGCCTTGATCCAGCGCTGAGCCCCGAGCGCATGGTGGCCCACGACCAGCACCGCCGCGCACAGCAGCACGCCCACCGCGTAGGTCGGGTAGGCCACGGCGAACCAGACGCGCAGGTTCAGCAGCGACAGCCCGAGCATCACCACGAAGCACACGGCGAACACGGCGATGTGCTTGAACGCCCACGGCTGCCAGTGCTGGCCCGCCGCCGAGTACAGCATCATCGAGCCGATGCCGCAGATGGCCACCAGCGAGAAGGCGAGCCGCCAGTCGATCTCCGGCAGCTTGGAGCTGAGCCGATCGCGCTCGCCGGGACGGGTGAGGGCGCTTGCGGTCATTGCGGCACGCCCTGGTCGGGGAGGGCGGGCGCCGGCGCCAGCGGCTGGCCGACACCCACGGGATCGACTGGCTGCGGCGTCGGATCGCCGCCCGTGGCCGCCGGCTCCGACGCGTGCTCGGCCATCTGAGGCGTCTCGCCGCGCGCCGTGATGCGGGCCACCATATCCGGGTCTTTGAGCAGGATGGTCTTCATCACCTCGCGCGCTTTGGGCGCGGCGGCGTCCCCGCCGAAGCCGCCGTGCTCCACCAGCACCGCCACGGCATAGCGGGGCGCGTCGTAGGGAGCGAAGGCCACGAACCAGCCGTGGTCGCGCAGGTTCCAGGCGCCGAGAGCGCCGTGCGCGGTCTTGCCCGAGTGCGATTGGGCCGTGCCCGTCTTGCCGGCCATCTCCAGCGTGCCGAGGTCGAGCTTGCCGTTCTTGGCCGCCGTGCCGCTCTTCACCACATCGGCCATGGCCTGGCGCACATAGGCGAGGTGGGCCTTGTCCACCGGCAGGTCCGGCGCCTCCGCCCCGCTCGGTCGGTTCTCGCCGCCGACGGACTTGATGAGCCGCGGCAGGATGGCCTTCTCGCCGTTGGCGATGCGGCTGACCATGGTGCAGAGCTGCAGGGCGTTCACGTTGGTGTAGCCCTGGCCGATGCCGACGGAAGGCGTCTCGCCAGGGTACCATTTCTGCACGTTGGCGGGGGATTTGGCGAAATAGGCCTTCTTCCAGGCCGCGTCGGGCACCACGCCCTTGTGCTGGCCGGGGATGCCGATGTCGAAGATCTGGCCTAGGCCGAACTTGCGAGCCGTCTCGGCGATCTTCTCCACCCCCACTTCGACAGCCGTGGCGAAGAAAAACACGTCGCAGGAGGTGACGATCGCGCCGTGCAGGTTCTGCGTGCCGTGGTGGCCATCGCAGTGGAACACGTGATTTCCATAGGGAAAGACACCGCCGCAGGTGTGCGTCTTGTCGGGGCTGATCCCCGCCTCAAGAGCCGCGAGCGCCACCATGGTCTTGAAGGTGGAGCCCGGCGGAAAGGTGCCCGACAGGGCTTTGTCCAGCAGCGGCTTGTGATCGTAGGTGTTCAGCGCGTGGTACAGCGGGCCCGGGATGCCCGGCACGAAGGCGTTGGGGTCGAAGGCCGGCGCAGAGAGCAGGCACAGGAGGTCGCCGTTCCTGATGTCCATGGCCACGCAGGCGCCCGAGTCCGAGCCGAACACCTCCAGCGCGCGGTTCTGCACGTCGGCGTCGAGCGTCAGCACCACCTCCGCGCCCGCCTTGGAGGGCACGTCGCCCGCGGGGTCGGCGCGGATCACGCGGCCGACGCTGTCGACCTCGACCTTCTGAGCGCCGGGCTCGCCGCGGAGCTCCTCGTCCAGCGCCTTCTCGATGCCCTGCTTGCCGATGCGGAAGCCGGGGTTGAGCATCAGCGGCGGCGGGTCGCCGTCGACCTTCTCCAGGTCCGCGGCGGTGACCTTGGAGACGTAGCCGATCACGTGGGCGAAGGCGCCGCCGAAGGGGTAGACGCGCGCCTCGCCCATCTCGGCCACCACGCCCGGCAGCTCCGGCGCGCGCACGGCCACGCGGCTGAACTCGTCCCAAGTCAGATCGTCGGCGACCGACACCGGACTGGCGCGGGGAGCGACGGCGATCTCCCTGGCGAGCTGCGCCTGCTTCTGCGGCGTGAGCGGGACCAGGGTGGCCAGCTTGGCCAGGGTGGCCGGCACGTCGGCGTTTTCGTCGCGGCGCATGGTCAGGCTGAAGTCCGGGCGGCTGGCGGCCAGCGCCACGCCATTGCGGTCGACGATGCGCCCACGGGGCGGCACGCGAAGTCGGAAGTTGAACTGGTTGGCGGTGGAGAGCGTCGCGTACTTCTGCGTGTCCAGCACCTGCAGTTGCAGCAGGCGCCCGCTCAGGGCCAGCACGCCCAGGCCTCCCAGCCCGCCCATCAGGAAGGCGCGGCGATGGAACAGGCTCTGCCGCTCGTTGACCTCGTCGAAGATGATCTGCGGCTCGGCGGTCATTCAGCTCACCGGAAGCGGATGTCGGCGTCTTCGAAGCGGTCGATCATGATCCGCGCCAGGGGGAACAGGGCGAGCGTGAAGGCGAACTGCAGGCCGGTCGCGACCAGGCTGGGCGCGACGCGACTGTCGAGCATCGCGGCCAAATACGCCGCGGTGAAGGCGAACAGCAGCGCCGTGGCCCACCAGCCGAACAGGGCGGCGGTGGTCGATCCCGCGATCAGCTGGCGCGCGGCGAAGGTCAGGCCGTAGCAGAGCAGGAGCGCCGTCGGCCACAGCCCCAGCGCCCCGCCCCAGAACAGGTCCAGGAACAGGCCGCACACCAGAAGCAGCAGCGGCGGCAGCACCGCGGGCCGGACCACGGCCCAGGCGAAGGCGGGCGCCATGGGCCAGACCGGCTCGGGCAGGGCCAAGCCGAACGCGCGGATCGGCACGCCCAGGAGCACGGTCGCGGCCAGGGCGGCCAGCGCGGGAGCGGCCAGCCACTGCAGCGGCTGCAGGCCCTGGCCGGCGCGGTTCACCGGTCGTCCTGCGGGTCGGGGATCGGACGCATGGTGGCCGCGGGCCGGGCGGCGTTGCGGGTCAGCGCGCGGAGCTTCAGCCGACGGGCGCGCTCCTCCGCCGTCTCGCCGGCCGGCGCCTCGGAGCGCCGTGCCGTGGCGGACGTGGGCGTTGTCGAGGCCGTCGCGGTCCGGTGCGGCTTGGGGGGCGTCGCGGCGTCGGCGTCGGCGTCGGCGTTCGGGCGGGTGTGGACGACGGGCTTGGCCGACGTCGGCCTTGGCTTCGCGCCGGAGGTCGACGCGGCTGCAGCCCTCGCAGCCGGCGAGGCGGCCGACAGGGCCGCTGTCGTGGGCCGAGCCGACGCCGCTGCACTCCCCGGAGCCGTCGTCGCGATCGCGGGGGCGGAGGCGCCGGGTTTGATGACCGGGGCGGCCGAACCTGGCGCCGCGGAGGGCGGAGCGGCCCCGGGCGGCGGCGAGGTCCGCGCGGCGAGCGTGGCCTGCAGCTGCGCTGTCTGTGTCGGGTCGAGCGGCGGCGGTGCGGCGTCCACCAGCGTCGCCTCCTTGGCGAGCTTTCCGAAGTCGACGTAGGTCAGGATCCGCACGTAGTCGAGCGCCTGCCGGTCGGCGTAGAGCCGCGCGCGCCACTGGCCGCGCACGTCCTGCGCGGCGACGCCCACGGGCAGGCCGCGCGGATAGACGCCGCCGTCCCCCGAGGTCAGCAGCACGTCGCCCGCCTTGATGGTGTCGCCGCCGCGCAGGTATTCAAGCCGCGGATTGGCCCCGCCGTCGCCGGTCAGGATCGCGCGGGCGTTGGTGCGGTCCACCAGCACGGGGGTGCGGCTGTCGGCGTCGGTGAGCAGCAGCACGCGGCTGGCGTGGGGACCGGCCCCCACCACACGGCCCACCACGCCGTGCTCCGACAGCACAGGCTGCCCGTTCGACACGCCGTCGGTGGTTCCCGCGTCCGCCAGCCGCGCGTTGGAGAAGGGCCCGCGGGCGTCGGCCACCACGCGGGCGGAGATCATGGGGATCGCCGGCTCGGTGTGCAGCTTCAGCAACGCCTCGTAGCGCTCGTTGACGTTCTTCAAGGCGAGGGCGGCGTCGCGCCAGCGCTCCATCTCTTTCAGCCGTTCGCGGAGCCGCCGGTTTTCGCTCACGGCGAAGAAGTAGCCGCGCACGTCTGTGGAGGCGTCGGCGAGGAAGCGCACGGGGGCGGAGAGCACGCCCATCACGGGCGCGGCCAGCTCGTCGAACTCGTTGCGCGCCGCGCCGTACTGGCCGGTCTGCGCCATCGCCTCGCGCTTGTCGGCCAGGAGCAGGACGACCGAGATCAGGAGCGCGACGGCGGCCGCGCCCACCGCCGCCCACGTCCAGGGGGAGGCGCGATCAGGCCGGGGTCCTTCGCGGAAGGTCAACGCTGGCGGCTCCGAGCGGTGGAATCAGCCTCCGCCGACTCCGCCCGCGCCCATCTTACGCCAGCGACGCGTCCAGCACGCCCTTCATCCACTTGGGATGCTCGAGCACCTTGCCGCAGCCCAGCGCGACGCAGCTGAGCGGGTCGTCGGCCACCGTCACCGGCAGGCCGGTGTGATCGCGGATCTCCATGTCGAGGCCGCGCAGCAGGGCGCCGCCGCCCGTCAGCATGATGCCCTTGTCGGCGATGTCGGCGGCGAGCTCGGGCGGCGTGGCCTCCAGCGCCACCTTCACGGCCTCTACGATCTGCGTCACGGGCTCGTTCAGGCTGTCGGACGCCTGCTTCTCCGTCACGCGCACCTCGCGCGGCACGCCCTGCATCAGGTCGCGGCCCTTCACCTCGATGGCGAGGCCCTCGCCGTCGGCGGGGGCGCGGGCGGTGCCGATCTCCTTCTTGATGCGCTCGGCGGTGGTCTCGCCGATCAGCAGGTTATGGTGGCGGCGCATGTAGCTGATGATGCTGTCGTCCATCTTGTCGCCGCCCACCCGCACGGAGCGGCTGTAGACGATGCCCGACAGCGACAGCACGGCCACCTCGGTGGTGCCGCCGCCGATGTCGACCACCATGGAGCCGGTGGGCTCGTGGATCGGCAGCCCCGCGCCGATGGCGGCGGCCATGGGCTCGTCGATCAGGCCCACGCGGCGGGCGCCGGCGTTGAGGCAGCTGTCGTTGATGGCGCGGCGCTCCACGGCGGTGGCGCCGGACGGCACGCACACGATCACCTTGGGGTTCACGAAGCCCTTGCGGTTGTGGACCTTGCGGATGAAGTGCTTGATCATCTCCTCGGCGACTTCGAAGTCGGCGATCACCCCGTCGCGCATGGGGCGGATGGCCTCCATGTGGCCGGGGGTGCGGCCGAGCATCTGCTTGGCCTCGATGCCCACGGCGTGGACCACCTTGCGGCCGCCCACGTTGCGCAGCGCCACCACGGAGGGCTCGTTGAGCACGATGCCCTTGCCCTTCTGGTAGATCAGCGTGTTGGCGGTGCCGAGGTCGATGGCGATGTCGTTGGAGATCACGCCGAAGACGGAGGAGAACATCAGGCGTCCTTGACGGAACGGGGGCGGGCCGGCCCGTGAGTTTCGGGGACGCGGCGCTCCCCCGAACGCCCCGTCCCTGGCGCGAGCGGCCCGGCGGATGGGGCTGTCTGCCCACTCCGGGTCGGGAGATCAACCCTGCGGTGGTCGCGGAGCCGGGCCGCATCGTCGCGGGCGCGACGGCTCTTCAGGCGTCGTCCGCGCGCTCGCGCCGCTTGATCCAGGCGCGCGCCCACAGGCCGCAGCCGAGCCAAGCCGCAGCGGCCAGCGCCAGCCCCGCCCAGTGCGCCGGCCCGCCGCCGCCGGTCACGCCCCGCACCACCGCCTGGCCGGCGAAGGCCGTCAGCGCGATCTTGGGGACGATGCCGAGCCCCGTCCCGAGCGCGAAGGCGCCCCAGCCCATGGGCGTCACGCCCGCGGCCATGTTGATCACGATGAAGGGCGCCGACGGCACCAGCCGCACGACGAGGCTCGCCCAGAAGCCGTTGCGGCCGACCATGTCCACGAAGGCGTTCACGCCCGCTCCGCCGTAGTCGCGCAGCACCCGCGCGCCGAACCGGCGGCCCAGGCCGAAGCCGATCAGCGACGAGATCTCCGTCCCCAGCCAGCTGTACGCCGCCCCCGCCCACGGCCCGAACGCCACCACGGCGGCGGCGATCAGCAGGATCTGCGGCGCGCCCAGGAAGGCGAGCAGGCAGAACCCGGCCACCGCCGCCAGGGGCGCGGCTGGCCCGTGCAGCCCGGCCCCGAGCCACCGCTCCACGCCGCCGCCGCCCCTCAGCCCCAGCGCGGCCGCGCCGAACACGAACACCACCCCCACGCCGCCGAACAGCAGGAAGGACACGGCGAGCGTGCGCCACGCCCGCGCGTCGAGGTTGGTCAGGGCTCGCAGGAGGGCGCGCAAGCTGGGGCTTATAGGCGCCGCGGCGAACAGTGTCGCGTGAGGCGGGGCAGCGCGGGGCGGGTCCGCACCGGCTTGCCGCCACGGTGCGGCGCAGCCTAGCGTCCGGCCCATGCGCCGCCGTGACCTGCTCCTCTCCTCGGCCGCGATGGCCGCAGCCTCCGCGGCGAGGGCCGCGCCTCGCGGCGAGGAGGCGCGCCTCCGCTCCATCCTCGACGGCTTCCTCGACGAGGACCTCGCCCGCCATCCGGAGAGCGCCACGGAGCTCGGCCTCGACACCGGCCGGCGCGCGCGCCTCAAGGCGCGCCTGGGCGACGTGAGCCAAGCCGGGCTGGAGCGCGACCGCGCGGCCAACGCCGCCCGGCTCCGCGCCCTGGCGGCCGTCCGCCGCGACGCGCTGTCGCCCGAGTCGCGGCTGCACTTGGACACGGTGAACTACCAGGAGGACTCCACCCGGCGCGTCCTCCAGTTCGATTGGGTGTCGCAGGACGGCTTCAGCCCGTCGCCCTACGTGCTCACCCCGATCACCGGGGCCTACCAGCGCGTCCCCACCTTCCTGGACACCAAGCACAAGATCGAGTCGGCGGCCGACTGCGACGCCTACCTCTCGCGCCTGGACGCCTTCGCCACCGCGATCGACGCCAACACCGACCGCCTGCGCGCCGCGATGGGGCAGGGCGTGGTTCCGCCGGACTTCCTGCTCGACGTGACCCTGGCGCAACTGACGGCCCTGCAGGTCCCGGCGGACCGGTCGCTGCTGGTCACCTCGCTCGACCGGCGCGCGCGGGCCAAAGGGCTGGGCGAGCGTTGGGGCGCGCGGGCCGCGCAGGCCTACGCCGCGCGGATCGCGCCGGCGCTCGGGCGGCAAGTCGAGGCGGTGCGCGCCGCGCGCGCCGGGGCGACGCACGATGCGGGCTGCTGGCGGTTTCCGGGAGGCGCGGAGTTCTACGCCGCCAACCTGCACGGCACGACCACCACCGACATGACGCCGGACGAGGTGCACAAGCTCGGCCTCGACGAGGCGCGCACCATCACCGCCCGCCTCGACACGCTCCTGCGCAAGCAGGGGCTGACCCAGGGCACGGTGGGTGAGCGCATTCGCGGCCTCTACAAGGACCCCAAGCAGTTCTACCCGAACACCGACGCCGGGCGCGCCGAGATAGTCGCCGACCTGCAGCGCAAGCTCGCCGTGGTGAAGGCGCGCCTTCCGACCATGTTCGACACCATTCCGCACTACGCCGTGGAGGCGCGCCGGGTGCCGCCCGCGATCCAGGACGGCGCGCCCCTGGCCTACTCGGAAAGCCCGTCGCTGGACGGCTCGCGGCCGGGCTACATCTACTTCGACCTGGCGGACACGGCGGAGTGGCCGCGCTGGAACCTGCCCTCGACGTTATACCACGAGGGGCTGCCCGGCCATCAGCTGCAGGGCGGGATCGCGCTGGAGAACCGCGACATCCCCGTGTTCGTGCGCAACCTCTACTTCTCCGGCTATGGCGAGGGCTGGGCGCTGTACGCCGAGCAGCTGGCCGACGAGATGGGCCTCTACGAGGACGACCCGCTGGGCCGCATCGGCTGGCTGAAAGCGCAGGTGTGGCGCGCGGGCCGCTGCGTGGTCGACACCGGCATGCACCACCTGCGCTGGAGCCGCGAGCAGGCCATCCGCTACCTCGTCGAGCTCGACGGCGATGCGGAGGGCTCCACCACGCGCGAGGTGCAGCGCTACTGCGCCATCCCCGCGCAGGCGTGCAGCTACAAGATCGGCCACACCTACTGGAACCGCCTGCGCGACCGGGCGCGCACGACGATGGGCCCGCGGTTCGACATCAAGGGCTTCCATGACGCCGGCCTGAAGCCGGGCGCGATGCCGCTCGAGGTGCTGGACCGCGCCGTCGCCGACTGGACGCGTGCGGCGATGACGAAAACGTAAGGCGGCCGCCCCTCCAGCCAGCTCCGGATCGGGCCTACATCGTGCGTGCGGGTGCGTGACGCCCGCCCCTCCGCAGGACCAAGGCGCATGACGCCCCAAGAACGCGACCTCCTCGACCTCTTCCTCGCCGACCTCACCGGCGCGCGCCCCGGGCCCAAGGACGCGGAGGCCGCCGACCGCATCGAGCGCGCGCTCCGCGCCAATCCGGACGCGAGCTATGTGCTGGTGCAGCACGCCATCCTCTCCGACCAGGCGCTGCAGGACGCGCAGGGCCGCATCGCCGAGCTGGAGCAGCAGCTCGGGCCGCCGCAGGGGCAGGGCGGGAGCTTCCTGGGCGGCGGCTACGGCCAGGGTGCGCCGCAGGGATACGGGCCGGGCGGCTACGCGCAGGGCGGCGGCTACCCGCCTCCACAGGCCACGGCGCTTCCGCCCACCGGTGGCGGCCTGTTCGGCGGCGGCGGACCCGGCCCGTTCTCGGGCGGCGGCGGCCTGGGCAACTTCCTGCGCAGCGCCGGGACCACGGCGGCGGGCGTCGCGGGCGGCGCCTTCCTGTTCGAGGGTCTGTCCGGCATGTTCGGCGGCCACCACGGCGGCGGCTACGGCTTCGGCGGCGGCGGGGAGAACGTCACCGTCAACGAGTTCGGCGGTGGAGACGACCGGCAGGGCTTCGCCGACGCGGGCGACGGCGACATGGGCGGCGGCGCGGACTTCGACTACGACAACGGCTGACGAGGGCCAAGCTTGACGTCCACGCCGCTCCCCGGCCCTCATTCGGAGTCGGGGACGGTGCGGAGAGCGCGCGTGCGGGTGAAGGCGGTGGCTGCGGCAGGGGTGGCGATGATGGCGGTGGCCTCGCTCGGAGGCCGCGCCGCGGCCGCCGACGCGCCTCCAGCCAAGAAATGCGTCATGTACCAGGCTGGCGACCTTAAAGTGCACGTGGTGCGTAACCGGGCCATGCTGGAGGGCGCGGTCAACGGCCAGCCCGTCCGCGTGCTGATCGATACGGGTGCGTCCCTCTCCCTCCTCCACCGCGCCAAGGCGCAGGCGCTACACCTGCCGCTGGCGGATGCTCCCGGGATGCGGATGGGGGGTGCGGGCGGCGTCACGCAGGCGAAGACGGCCTACCTCGGACAGCTGCAGCTCGCCGGCGCGACCCTGTCCAACTTCTACATGCTCGTCGCCGGCGAGGGCGGCGCGGCCGACTTCGACGTGTTGCTCGGGGAGGACGTCCTCGGCCGCTACGACATCGAGTTCGACCTCGCGCACGGCGCCGTTCGCCTGCTCCAGCCCCGCGGCTGCGGCGAGGGCGACATGGCCTACTGGGCCTCGGCCTACAACGAGACGCCCATCGTCGCCGACACGCAGGGCAAGATCGACCTGATGGTGAAGCTGAACGGCCGGCCTGTCCGCGCCATGCTCGACTCGGGCGCGTCCACCTCGGTGGGCACGCCGCGTGCGGCGGCGATCGCCAAGGTCAAGCTGGAGGCGAGCGACATCAAGGGCCACGGGATCGGCGCCCTGACCCTCACCAACGAGGTGGGCGTGCTCGACAGCTTCTCCATCGGCGGGGAGACGATCCAGAACGCCAAGCTGCGCTTCAGCGACCTGTTCGGCGCGACCACCTTCGGCGAGACGGGTTCTCTGATCGCCAAGCACATGGACGACGAGCCCGAGATGCTGCTCGGGTTCGACTTCCTCAAGTCGCACCGCGTGCTGGTCTCGCGCACGCGCCACATGGTCTACTTCACCTACGAGGGCGGCCCGGTGTTCGACACCGCGCGGCGCCCCGCCACCCCGCCGGGCTCGGGCGCGGCCGGCGAGCCGACGCCGGCCTCCAGCTCCGCCGCGGGTGCGTCTGCGACGCCGGGCGAGGCGCGCGCGCCTACAGCCCACGGTTCAGGCGATGCGCCCGGCGTCGCCGCTCCTGCGCCGGGCGCCGCCGCGGCAGCGACGCCTCAGGCCGCCGCCTCCCGCTCGCCCGCGGGGTCGTAGTTCAGGATCGGCGACAGCCAGCGCTCGGCCGTGGCGAGGTCCCAGCCCTTGCGGCGGGCGTAGTCGGACACCTGGTCGCGGTCGATCTTCCCGACGCCGAAGTAGTGGGCGCGCGGGTGGGCGAAGTAGAGGCCCGAGACCGAGGCCGCGGGCGTCATGGCGAAGCTCTCCGTCAGGGCCATGCCCGCCTGCTCGGCGGCGAGGAGGCGGAACAGGGTCGCCTTCTCGGTGTGGTCGGGCTGGCTGGGATAGCCGGGCGCGGGGCGGATGCCCTGGTAGCGCTCGCCGATCAGGTCCTCGGGCGAGAGGCGCTCGTCGGGCGCGTGGCCCCACAGTTCGGTTCGCACGCCCTGGTGCAGGCGCTCGGCGAAGGCCTCGGCGAGGCGATCGGCCAGGGCGGCGGTGATGATGGCGGAGTAGTCGTCGCCGTGCTCCCGGAACTCGCGGGCCAGCGCCGGCTCGCCATGCCCGGCGGTGACCGCGAAAGCGCCCAGGTAGTCGGGCGCGGCGCCGATCGGGGCCACGAAGTCGCTCAGCGCGGTGTTGGGCTTGCCGTCGCTCTTGCCGATCTGCTGGCGCAGCGTGTGGAAGCGGGCGAGCTCCCGCGAGCGCGTCTCGTCGGTCCACAGCACGATGTCGTCACCGTCCGAGTTGGCCGCCCAGAAGCCGACCGTCCCGCGCGCGGTGAACAGCTTGTCGGCGACGATGCGGTCGAAGATGGGCTTGGCGTCGGCCCACAACTCACGCGCAGCCTCGCCCACTACGTCGTCGTCCAGGATGGCGGGGAAGCGGCCGACGAGGTCCCAGCTCGAGAAGAAGGGTGACCAGTCCACCACCTCGGCCAAGTCTGCCAAGTCCCAGGCGTCGAAGCTGCGCACGCCCAGGAACGACGGGCGCATGGGCTGGAAGCTCGGCCAGTCGATGCGGAACGCGTTGGCGCGGGCGGCGGCCAGCGGGGTGCGGCTCTTCACCTCGCGGCCGCGGGCGAACTGCTCGCGGATGCGGACGTACTCGTCGCGCGTGGTCTTCTCGTGCCCCGCCCGGTCGGTGGGTGAGAGAAGGCCGGAGACCACGCCCACGGCGCGCGAGGCGTCGAGCACGTACGTGGTGGAGCCGCGGCGATAGGCGGGCTCGATCTTCACCGCGGTGTGCGTGCGGCTGGTGGTGGCCCCGCCGATCAGGAGCGGCATCGACATCCCGCGCCGCTCCATCTCCGCCGCGACGAACACCATCTCGTCCAGCGACGGCGTGATCAGGCCGGAGAGGCCGATCATGTCGACTCCGTGCTCGACCGCCGCGTCCAGGATGCGGTCGGCCGGGACCATCACGCCGAGGTCGATCACCTCGTAGTTGTTGCACTGAAGGACCACGCCGACGATGTTCTTGCCGATGTCGTGGACGTCGCCCTTGACCGTGGCCATCAGGATCTTGCCCGCGGCCTGGCGGACCTGCCCCTCCTTCTCCTGCTCCATGTAGGGCAGGAGGTAGGCGACGGCCTGCTTCATCACGCGCGCGGACTTCACGACCTGCGGCAGGAACATCTTGCCTGCGCCGAACAGGTCGCCGACGCGGTTCATCCCGTCCATCAGCGGGCCTTCGATCACGTGCAGCGGCCGTTCGGCCGATACGCGCGCCGCCTCCGTGTCCTCCTCGATGTAGTCCGTGATCCCCTTCACGAGGGCGTGGGCGAGGCGCTCGGCCACGGGCTGGTCGCGCCAGGCGAGGTCCGGACCCTTAGCGGCATCCGACTTGCCGCCCTTGTACTTGGGCGCGAGGTCCACCAGCCGCTCGGTGGGGGAGACGTTGGACCGCGAGGCGCGGTTGAGGACCACGTCCTCCACCGCCTCGCGCAGCTCGGGGTCGATGTCGTCGTAGACGGGCAGGTCGCCGGCGTTGACGATGCCCATGTCCATGCCCGCGGCGATGGCGTGGTAGAGGAACACGCTGTGAATGGCCCGGCGCACGGGCTCGTTGCCGCGGAAGCTGAAGCTCACGTTGCTGACGCCGCCCGAGATGTGGGCACCGGGCAGGGTGGCGCGGATGTCGCGCACGGCCTCGATGAAGTCGACGGCGTAGTTGTCGTGCTCCTCGATGCCGGTCGCCACGGCGAAGATGTTGGGGTCGAAGACGATGTCCTCGGGCGGGAAGCCGATCTCGTCC
>CAXTBN010000051.1:0-19523 GCA_964242895.1 uncultured Caulobacteraceae bacterium
CCGCGGGGCATGGCTTGCGGCCGGCCGCCGCGATACTCCTCCTTGATGGCGCAAAAGACGCGGAAGCCCGAGGTCGAGATCGAGGTCGCGGGCGAGGCCTACGTCTGGCGCGTGCAACGCCAGCCGGTGTGGTCCACCGACGCTGCGGGCTGGCGCGGCATGGCGATCGCGGTGCGGCACTTGGAGGGGCGACGCGAAGCCGTGCTGGAGTTTCCGCCGGCTCCGCCGCCCCGGCGCGGAACCCCGTTGATCCAGCCTGCGCAGATCCCGCCGCAGATCGTGGCGCAAGCCATCGAGTCGGCCATCGCGGCGGGCTGGGAGCCGCTGTCGCGCGGCAAGACCGTGGCCATCGTCGTCGACGAGACGGGCAGGTGACCTCGCCGACCGTCCGGGGATCTCCCGTCGCCTGGACCGACGGCGCCCGGGCCCGGTCGCCTGGCGCCGCCCGCCCGATGTGTCCCATCGAGGTCGTTCAGCCTTGAGGGACGTGGAAGAGTGTGCGCCCGTGCCGCCGCTGTTCGCCCGGCCGAGGTGAGCCAGGAGCCGTCATGTCCGGGACATCTCCGCCGCTTCGCATCGCCATCGTCGGGGTGGGCAAGATCGGCAGCGCCTTCGCCTTCCATCTCGCCGGGGCCGGCGCGCATGACGTCACCGTCGTCGCCCGACCCGGTTCGGCTCGCCTGGAGCAGCTCACGCGCGACGAGGCCGTCGTCGACATCCACGGCGTCAAGGCGCGGGTCCGGGCCGCCGACAAGCTGGACGAGAACGCGCCCTACGACCTGGTGATCGTCACCCTGCTGGCCCATCAGGTCGCGCCGCTGCTCCCCGCCCTGCAGCGCAGTGCGGCGCAGTGCATCCAGTTCATGTTCAACACCTTCGAGCCGGAGCGCCTGCAGGCGGCGATCGGGCCCGAGCGATGCGCCTTCGGCATGCCCTTCGTGCAGGCGACCCTGGACGCCGGGGGCCGGCTGAAGGCGGTCGTGAACGCCGGCGGCCAGAAGACGATCATGGACCGGCGGCGTTGGGTCGACGTGTTCACCGCGGCGGGACTGCCCGCGACGCTGGAGCCCGACATGCCGCTCTGGCTCCGCTGCCACGCCCCGTTCTGCGTGGCCTTCGAAAGCGTCTCCGTCGCCGGCGAGCGTCGCGGCGGCGGCGCGTCCTGGCGCGACGTTTCACGGCTGTCCCGGGGCGTTCACGCGAGCTTCGCGCTCATCCGGAGCCAAGGCCACGCCATCTACCCGCAGGCCAAGAAGCGCATCGACGCCAGTCCGCCCTGGGTGATGGCGGCGGTGCTGTGGTCCGTCTCGCGCATCCGCTCGTTCCGCGAGCTCTTGGCGACGGGGGAGGCGGAGTGCCGGGCCCTGGTGGACGTGATGGCGGCGGCCGCGCCGCCCGCCCTCGCTCCCCGGATCGAAGCCATGAAGCCGTCCTAGCGGCGCTCTCGCCGACCTCCGATCCGAGGCGGGCTCAGGTCGCGGACCCGGGGCGCAGGTCCTCGAAGTTGGTGCGGCCGCCCGCGGTCATGCCGCCGTCGATGACGAGGTCGTGGCCGGTCACGAACCGCCCTTCGCCGCTCGCCAGGTAGAGCGCGCCCCAGGCGATGTCGGCGGGGAAGCCGGAGGTGTGCAGGGCGTTGGCTTTGGCGAGGTTGCCCGCCAGCTTGTCCATCTTGGCCTGCACCTTGCCGGCCTCCATGCCCGCGGCGACGTCCGAGCCGCCCATGAAGATCGGCGTCGCGATGGCGCCCGGCGAGATGGTGTTCACACGGATGCGGTCCGCGCCGAGCTGCACGGCCGCCATGCGCGAGGCGTGGACCACCGCCGCCTTGGCGATCGAGTACAGGTAGCCGCCCATGTGGCTGCGGTGTGCGGCGATGGAGGCGTTCGAGATGATCGCGCCGCCGCCCTGCGCGCGCATGTGCGGCGCGGCGTGCTTGATTCCGAACAGCGCGGAGCCGACCAGCAGGCTCATCGCGTGGTCGAAGTCGGCCTGGGTGAAGTCGTCGGGGCCGCCCTTCGTCCCGCCGCCTGCGTTGTTGAACAGGGCGTCCAGCCGGCCGAAGCGGGCCACCGTCGCCTGCACGGAGGCCGCGATCTCGGCCTCGCGCGTCACGTCGGCCTGGAAGAAGCACGCGCCGTCGCCGAGCCGCGCCTCGATCGCCGCACCCCGGTCCGCGTTGCGGCCGGTGAAGAGCACCCGGGCGCCCTCGGCGACGAACAGCTCCACCGTGGCCTCGCCGATGCCGCTGGTGCCCCCGGTGATCAGCGCGACCTTGCCGTCGAGGCGATGAGGCATGCGAGCGCTCCTCAGAAGCTCGGGCGCGTCACTTCGCCTTCGGCGCGGGCGGGCTCGTGAAGTCGCGGCCGGCCAGGACGGGCTTCGGCTTCTCGGCCTTCGGCTTGCGCGCTTCCTTGTTGCTCTTCTTCTGACCCTTGGCCATCGTCGACCTCCACAGTCCGGGGATGCTTTGCTGTTAAGCCGGCGGGCAGGCGGGTGTTCCCCCTCGCGCCGCTTCGGACCCGAGGGTTGCCGTTCTTCGCCGCAGCCGCGATGAGGGAGGGGAGCCGCGATCGCTCAGGCGGGCGGCGCTCGGAGCGGTTCAGCATGCCCCTGGTCAGCGTGACCCGCGCGCGCATCCGACGCGTGTGGAGCGTGCCCCCGTTCGCTCTGGCGGCGTTCGCGTCGCTCAAGCAGGCGCGCGGGGCGGACGGCTTCCTCGGCGGCTCGGTTTGTCCCGATCGCCGCCTCGCCTTTTGGACCTTGACGGTGTGGAGGAGCGAGGACGCCATGCGCGCCTACATCCTGTCCGGGCCGCACAGGGGCGCCATGTCCAAGTTCGCGGTGTGGTGCGACGAGGCCAGCGTCGTCCATTGGGAGCAGGCCGGTGAAGCCGCCCCGCCGTGGATCGAGGCGGCCGAGCGCATGCGTAGGCAGGGAAGGCCCTCGAAGATCCGCCGTCCCAGCCGGAATCACCAGACCATGACCTTCGCCGATCCCCGGCTCAGCGCCGCCGCGCCCATCTCGCCCCTGAGCTGAGCCGCGCGCATGGGCATGCGGGGCTGGCGGACGGCGGTGCTCGCGCTCATGAGGGCGCAGCGGCGCCCGCCGCACCCCTATCGCGCGATGTCGCACAGCCCTGGCCCACCGGCCTGCGCGCGTCGCGGAGCCGCCGCCAAGCTCGTGCTCTGCATGTCGGGACTGGGCGTCGCCGGGTGTTCGGCGCGCTCGGAGACCGCTTGGTCGCCGGGCGGCCGCTGCGAGTTCGTCGCCTCGCATGACGAGGCGCTGGGGCAGATCGAGACGCTGTCCGTCATGCTCCACCAGGGCGGGCGGGCGCCGCGCCGGGTCTGGCGCGAGGTGGGCGACGCTCCCGGCCGTCCGATCGCATGGCGCGGCCCCGCCGACGTCGACTTCGAAACCGTCGTCGGAGGGCAACCCGTCCGCCGGCGCCTGCACGTGGACGCTTGCGCGTCGCGCGGCTGAACCCCTGCGCCGGCTCCAGGTCGCGGCTCCCCGGCGTTCTCCGACCTTCACAGGGTCATGCGGATACGGGGATCATCACCTCGTTGCGCCGGAGAAACCACAGCGTCCAAGGCGGATCGTACTGGGCGAGCGCCGCCGCGCCCGCGGTGCGGAGATGACGCCCCCGCACCCAGGCGTTCAGCTCGGTCGCGTGGCTTTCGACGTCGGCCGGCTCGGCGAGGCCTGAGAAGCGTACGACGGCCGACCGGGTCGGCGGAACGACGCGCAGGCTGATGCGCGCGTCCTTGGGCGCAGGCAGCGCGTTCAGCTCGTAGCGCTTCGGCATGGTGAAGCGCACCACCCATGCGCCGTCGCCGCGGGCCTGGACGAAGGGTGCGGCGTCGATCCTCTCGCCCGCGCGGAACTGCGTCACGGGCGCGGTCATCGCGATGCTTTCGCGGCGAGCGTTCCCGCCGAAAATGTAGCCTGCGAGGATGCGGAAGCCGCCGCTGACCGCCTGCTTCTGGCCTCCCGCGACGACCACCTCCGCAACGGTCAGCGCGGGATAGTCCCGGATTTCGAACCGCCCCTCTCTAACCCGGACGTGAAAGGCAGGTTCTTCGACCGGCATGGCTGGATCCCGAGCTCTTCACCCCCCAACGCGTGAGACGCGGGTCGAGCCCCGTCGGCCGCGTCTCCGCCGGCTACCGCAGGGCGCCGGCTCGCCGCTGGGCGCCCCAGGTCTGACGGCCGGCGAGGAAGGCGCCCCAGCCCCAGACCGCCCCGACGTGACGCAGGAGCTGGAAGCTGAAGGGCTCCACCAGCGAGGCCAGGAAGGCCTGGCCGTACGAGGCCGCCCCCGTCTCGCCGACCCAGCGCCGGTAGAGGTGGATGGCCCAGAGCTGGAAGGAGAAGTCGATCACGATCTTGACGGCGATGACGCCCCCGATGGGCGCCAGCACGCCGATCCGGCCCTGCACCAGGTACACGCAGAGGAGGACGAAGGCGGTCAGGCCGTAGACCGGCTGCAGGGTGTCGATCGCCTTCACCGGCAGCATCGCCAGGCCCAGCGCGCCGTAGCGCCGGTCGCCCACCATGTCGCGATACCAGTACTGCGTCTGCAGGAAGCCGCCGAACCAGCGCCGGCGCTGGCGCAGGAAGGCGCCCGTCGCGCCCGGCGCTTCGGTGCGCGCCAGGGCCCCGCCGAGCACGCGCGTGGTCCAGCCCCGCGCATTGAGGGCGCTGTGGCGCTTCAGGCGGTGGATCAGCTCGTAGTCCTCGACGAGGCAGTCGGGATCGAACCCTCCCACTTCCAGCGCCGCCTCGCGACGGAAGCCCGCGAACGCGCCCGAGATCAGGAGCAGGCCGCCCAGCCGCATCCAGGCGTAGCGGGACAGGAAGTTGCGGATGTACTCGTAGGTCTGGAACCACTGGAACAGCCGGCCGGCGACGGTCGGGGCGCACACCGGCGTCAGCACGCCGGTGGCGGCGACGAGCTGCGGCTCGGCGGCGAAGGCCGCGCGCACGGCCGCAACCGCGTTCGGACGCAGCAGGGTGTCGGCGTCGACGGTGACCACCACCTCGGTGTCCATCAGCGGCAGTGCGACGTTCATGGCGCGCGCCTTGCCCCCGTTCTCCAGCCTGAGCCACGCGATCGGGCCAGAGCCCGCGGAGACCCCGCCGAGGTGGGGCGGGGCCAGGCCGTAGAGTTCGCCCAGGACGCGCGAGGTCTCGTCGGTCGAGCCGTCGTCGACGACGAGGATGCGGTCGGGCGGATCGGTCTGGTCGAGCAGGGCGGCGAGCGTGACGGGCAGCACCACCGCCTCGTCGCGCGCCGCCACGATCACGCCGACCGTCGGCCGGACGCCGCCGCCGGGCGGAGCCGGGACGCCGCGCGCCAGCGGCAGCGTCTGCCAGAAGGTGAAGGCCAGCAGCAGGGTGTCATAGGTCACGTAGATCAGCCCGGCGGACCACACCCACACGCCGCGGAGGCCGAACGGAGCGGCCAGCAGGGCGGCCCACAGGAGGAGCACCGCGGCGTGGATGAGGCGGCTCGCCAGCGGCGTGGGCGGAGGATTGAGGCGCGGCGAGGCGACCCGCCGCACCGCCGCCAGAACGTCCGGGGCAGGGTGGGCGCCGGGCGAGGGCTCGCTTAGGCTCGGGGTCACGCCGCGGCTCGCCGCACGGCGCGGGCGCGTCGCGGTTCGGCGCCCTGCAACATCGGCCAGGACCTTCCCCCATGACCGCCGTCCAGAGATCCGGCTACGCCGGCCCGCGCTACACAGGGGTGGCCATGACCCTGCACTGGCTCGTGGCCGCGTTGATCGGGCTGAACCTCGTGCTGGTGTGGTTCGCCGACAGGTGGCCGGAGGGCTGGGTGCGTCCGGCGATCGACCTGCACAAGTCGGTGGGCATCACGGTGTTCGGGCTGGTGCTGCTGCGGCTCCTGTGGCGGGCGGGCCATCCGCCGCCGCCGTTGCCGGCCGAGTACCCGAAGCTGGAGCGCCGCGCCGCGCACGTCGCGCACTGGGTGCTCTACGCGGTGATCCTGGCGCTGCCCTTCTCCGGCTGGCTGCACGACTCGGCCTGGAAGGGCGCGCCGACCCATCCGCTGAAGCTGTTCTGGCTCGCGCCCTTCCCGCACCTGGCCGCCCTCTCCGACCTGCCGCCGGCCGCGAAGGAGCACGCGCACGACGTCTGGTTCGCCGTGCACACCTGGCTCGCCTACGCGCTCTACGCGCTGTTCGTCCTGCACGTGGGCGCGGCGCTCAAGCACCAGTGGCTGGATCGTGAGCCGGAACTGCAGCGCATGCTGCCAGGCGCCGGCCGCACCGGCGGCTGAGGGGCGGTTCACGCGGACTCTGCGGGGAGGAAGGTCCGGTCGGCGGCGCCTCCGGGCAATCGGTGCCCCATCTTGTCGCGCTTGGCGGCGAGGTAGTCCGCGTTGTGCGGGTTGGCCGTGTGCGCGAGGGGGAGCTCCTCACGCACGGTCAGCCCGTGCGCCCGCAGCGCCTGCGCCTTGAGCGGATTGTTGGTGAGGAGGCGCAGGTCGTCCACGCCCAGGGCGCGCAGGATGGCGGCGGCGGCGGCGTAGTCGCGGGCATCTGTCGCGAACCCCAGCACGGTGTTGGCCTCGGCGGTGTCGAGCCCGCGGTCCTGGAGCGCGTAGGCGGCGATCTTGTTGGCGAGGCCGATGCCGCGGCCCTCATGGCCGCCGACGTAGACGAGGACGCCGGAGTCGCTCTGCGCGATCCGCGCCATGGCCGTGCGCAGCTGCTCTCCGCAGTCGCAGCGCAGCGAGCCCAGCGCGTCGCCCGTCAGGCACTCGGAGTGGACGCGCACTAGGGCGCCCGGCCCCGGCGTCCCCTTGACCAGGGCGAGGTGCTCGACCCCGTCGCCCAAGTCCCGGAAGGCGTGGGCGATGAACCCCTCGCCGTAACGCGAGGGCAGCGGCGCGCGCGCCACCTCCTCGACCTGCGCAGATATGGGCTCACTCGTCGGCATGGCGGGTCTCAGGGCTCCCGCCCGACGCCGGGCAGGCGGGGCTCCGGCGCGCGCCGCGGCGGTCCAGGTCTCATGCGGCGCGCGTCCGGACTTCGACCCGATCGGGAGCGCCGGGTTCGAGCGCCCGCGTGAACACCACCTCCTCGTCCCAAAGATGGCGATCCAGCACGGCCGCGCGGAGCGTGGGCCCCGCCTCGACCAGAGCGCTCAGCACGCCCGCCGCGCCGAGGGCGTCCAGCATTGCGTCGACGTCGTCGTGAACGGCGGCGTCGAGGCCGCGCGCCGCCGCCGCGTCCAGGTAGGTCCGGGGCACGCGCCGACGGCGGTCGAGGATGGCCAGGGCGCGTCGCTTGCCGGGGTGGTCGGGCGCGCGGCGGACGGTGAAGGCGGGGTCGTCGGCCAGGATGCAGCCGGACCCGGTGATGATGGCGTCGGCCTCGCGTCGCAGCCGATGCGCGTGGTCGAGCGATGCGTCGGAGGTGAAGGTCTTGGCGCCCGGCGGCGGGATCATCGAGCCGCGGGCGTCCCGCGCGGTCTTCACCACCACCCACGGGCGGCCGGTGCGAGCGTGCTTGGCGAAGGGGGCGACGAGGCGCGCGGCGGCGGCGGCGAGGCCGGCGGCCCCAGGCTGGTCCAAGGCGCCGATCTCCCTCACGGCGACGCCGCCGGCCCGCAGACGCGCCGCGCCCGCTCCCGGCGCCCGAGGATGCGGATCCATCGCCCCGATCCACACGTGGCGCACGGGCGTGGTCAGGAGCGCGTCGGCGCAGGGGCCGGTGCGACCCGTGTGGCTGCAGGGCTCCAGCGTGACCAGGGCGGTGTGGATCCGCGCGGTGGTCCCGTCCGCGCGGGCCTGGGCCAGCGCCGCCGCTTCGGCGTGGAAGGCTCCAGCCCGGGCGTGGGCGGCGCGAGCCAGCACCTCGCCGTCGACGTCCAGCAGGACGCACCCGACGGGGGGGTTGGGCGCCGTGGCGCCCACGTACGCCTGGGCCGCGTCGAGCGCCTGAGCGAACGCGCTCGAGATGCGGTCGGCGGAGAGCTCAGGGCGCGGACCCGCTTCGGGCGAAGAGGTCGTCACCATCCGGCGCATCTAGGTCTGTCCGGACGCACTTGCCAGATCGCCACACATTGATGCGACGCCCTGCGCCGCCATGCTCCCGATCACCTCGTCCTCAATGGAAGAGGTGCGCCGCAATCTGACGGCGCCCAGGCCGCCCCTGCGGCGCGCCCGCGCACCTTTGCGGCCCGGCGTCGCCCCGCGAGGCGACACCGGGCCGACGCCTCTTTCAGTAGCGCAGGTTGATGCCGCCGAAGAAGAAGCGACCGATCGGGTTGTAGAGGCTGGCCGTTCCCGTCCCGGTATAGACGCCCGGGATGTAGGGCGGATTGGCGTTGCTCACGTTGTTGACGCCGACGTAGACGCTGGCGTTCTTCATCAGGGGCACCATCCCGTCGAGCCGGTATTCGGCGCGCAGGTCGTGTTGGAAGAACTCCGGCACGCGCTCGTAGCTGAAGTTCTGGATCGCGTCCTGGTTGCTGAGGAACAGCGGGCCCTCGTACAGAAGCTGGTAGCTGAGAGTCAGCCGCCCGATGTCGTACACGACGGCGGAGGTGCCGCGGAAGCGCGGCTGGTCGAAGTTCAGCGCGCCCGCGCCCTGCTGACGCGTGGTGTTGTCGCCTGCGACGGGGAACGACAGCAGGTCGGTGACGTAGGTGCCGTTCAGGTTGAAGGTGACGCGTCCCAGGTCGGGAGCCCGCCAGCCCATCAGGCCGATGTCCTTCACGTCGAAGTAGTAGTTCACTCCGAAGTCCACACCGCGGGTCGTCAGAGACGCCACGTTGAAATTCGAGGTGACCACGTTGACGACGTTTCCGTCCGGTCCGCGCGTCACCTCTCCGCAGAACTGGTTGTTCAGGCTCGGCGAGTCGACGCAGTCGTTGACGATGGTCGCCGCCGCGAGCGATGCAATCTCGCCTTTGATCTTGATGTCGTAGTAATCGAGCGTGAACGACAGGCGCGGCAGGAACCGCGGGGTGAACACCAGGCCGCCCGTGTAGGTGGTGGCGTGCTCGGCGTTGAGGTTGGGGTTGCCGAGGTTGATCGTCGACTTGGTCGAGGTCGTCTGCACGAAGGTGGCCGGGTTGATGCCGAGGCCGGTGAGCAGCGCGCGGCAGTTCGCGGCGCGGTTGGCCGTCTGCGTGCCCAGGATCACGTTGGAGATGTCGCAGGGATCGGCGATGGCCTGGAAATTCTGGCTGCCGCCCGCGAACAACTCGTTGATGTTCGGCGCCCGCACCGCCTTCGAGTAGGCGGCGCGGAAGCGGATGTCGCGGGTGATCTCCCAGTTGCCGTTGAACTCGTAGGTGAAGTCACCGCCCGTGGTCGTATAATCCTGGTAGCGGGTGGACGCGTCGATCTCGATCCGCTTGGCCAGCGGCACGTCCGCGATCAACGGGATGTTCAGCTCGGCGTAACCTTCACGGGTCGAGTAGGATCCTTTGTTGATCGAGAGCACGTTGCCGAATATCTCGCCGATCTGGTTCAGGCGGTCTGGCACGTTCTCGCTGGCCTCGCGGCGGAACTCGAAGCCGGTGGCGAAGGAGACCGGCAGGTCCGTCCCGCTGAACAGCGACGGGAAGTGGAACAGCGTGCCGTTCAGGTTGGCCTGGGCGTTCCACAGCGCGTTCTTGTCGTGCTCCACCGTGTACAGGTAGGAGTAGTTCTTCGCCGCCGCGCTCGTGTTGTTGATGAACGGGTTCAGCGGCACGCACCCGTTGGACGGGTTGGTCAACGTCGAGCGGCAGACCGCTTGGCCCGTGGCCGGGTTGATCACCGAGTCGAGCTGCTGGAAGAACTTGACCTGGTCGCGATCGAAGTTCTTCGCGGTCGTGTTCGTCTGGCCGTAGTTCAGGAAGGCGTCGAAGTGCCAGTCGTTCTGCAGCGTGCCGCGCAGGCCGGCGACGGTCTCGAAGCTGTCATAGCCGGTCTTGAAGTCGCGGTCGCCGAAGTCGTTGTCGACGCGGTTGATGTAGAACACGCGGGGGTTGCCCGCCTTGCCCTGGTAGGTCGGCAGGCTGGTGAGCGCCGTGGCGTTCAGCGTCGTGCGCAGGTTGGCCGGGATGAAGGCGTTGTCGAGGAAGATCGGCAGCGGCGAGCCCGGCGTCGGCAGGCCGATCGCGGCGCCCGTCGTCCCGTAGGCCGCGACCGAGGTGCCGCTCTCGAAGGTGCCGGTGCTGGAGCGCGAATAGCCGTCCGTGTGGTAGAACTTGCCCTCGTAGTAGGCCTCCACGTCCTTGAAGATCGATGTGCCGCGGAGGATCTCGTAGCGGCCGGTGCTCTCCACGCCCTGGCTCTGCGTGCGGGCCTGCAGGGCCGACAGGGTGTCGACGAAGCAGGCCGGGCAGTTGATCGAGCTCGTCTGCGCCACGCCGCGGTTGTTCAGCAGGATGGTGCCGCGGTTGAACGGCGTGGCGAGGCCGGTGATGGGGTCGAACGTGGTGCTGAAGGCGGCCGCGCCGGCGAGCGCCGTGACGATCACGGGCTCGTTGTTCTTGGCCAGCGTGTTGCTGGCCACGCCGGTCAGCGCGATGTTGGCGGGCGCGTTCACCACGCCGGCCACCGTGGAGCGCAGAGGGTTGGGCACGCCGGAAAGATTGGTCAGCGCGTAGTCGCGATCGGCGCGGAAGATCGGGTTGGTCTGGCGGAAGACGCCGGACAGGGTGACGTTGCCGCGGCCGTCGTCGAAGTTCTTACCCGCCGACACCGAGGCGAAGTACGAAGCGCCGCCGCCCTGGTCGCTGTCGCCGTACTGCAGCTTGGAGACGACCCCGTCGAGGTCCTTCTTCAGGATGAAGTTCACCACGCCGGCCACGGCGTCGGCGCCGTAGATCGCCGAAGAGCCGCCCGTCACCACGTCCACGCGGTCCAGGAGCGTGGTCGAGATGGTGTTCACGTCCACGGCGCTGGAGCCCGCGGCGCCGCCCACCTGACGGTGGCCGTCGATCAGCACGAGCGTGCGGTTGGTGCCGAGGTTGCGCAGGTTCAGCGTCGCGATGCCCTGGTTGCGCACCACGTTGGTCGTATTCGACGAGTTGGTGCCGATGCCGACCTGGGGCTCGCGCTGCAGCAGTTCGGCCACGTCGGTGATGCCGCTGATCTCGATGGAGCGGGCGTCGACCACGGTGAGCGGGTTGTTGGACTCGAGGTTCGGCTTGCGGATGCGCGTGCCGGTCACCACGACTTCCGACGCCTCGCCGGAGCGCTCGCCCGACCGGGTGGCGCCGGGCGCGGCCTCGGGCCCCGTGGGACTGGTCGGCGCCGCGGGCCGCGGAACCTGGGCCGCAACGACCTCGCCTGCGGCGGGCAGCTCGTCGGCCAGGGCGCGCGACGCCGAGCCGGCCGCGAGCGCCGCGAGCGCGGACGCGCACAGCAAGAGATCACGATGTCTGAGCTTCACGTGCGGTCCCCCGACCCCGATGCCATCATTCGATACGTAACAGCTGCGACACGCGAGTGGGAACTATGGCGAAATGTCGCCTCCTTCTCGCCAGAGTCGCCTACTTTCGTGGCGTCCTGCGCCTTGAGCAGGCGCAGGCGCAGCTTGGTTCGTGAGGCTCGCGGAGTCGGTGGTTCCCGGCTGACGGGAGGGATGACGTCGCGGCCGCGCGCTACAGGCGCGCCGGCGCAGTCGCCTCACGGCGGAGTGTCAGGCGCTCGCGGGCGGCGCTCTGCGAGGGGAGGGGAGAGCGGCGTCCAGCGGACACGGGTCGGCGTCAGCCTTCCAGCCTTTCAAATGGCGTCGAGCTTCGCCATCGCCTCCTCGGGCAGGCGCAGCTCGGCCGCGGCGAGGTTCTCGCGGAGGTGGGTGCGCGACGAGGTGCCGGGGATCAGGAGGATGTTGGGCGAACGCTGCAGCAGCCAAGCCAGCGCCGTCTGCATCGGGGTGGCGTCCAGGGAGCGCGCCACCTCGTCCAGCGTGGTGGACTGCAGCGGGGTGAAGCCGCCCAGCGGGAAGAAGGGCACGTAGGCGATCGCCTCGGCCTCGAGGTCGCCCACCAGCTCGTCGTCGCCGCGGTGCGCCAGGTTGTACTGGTTCTGCACGCAGACGATCGGGGCGATGCGCCGCCCTTCCTTCACTTGCGTGGGCGTGACGTTGCTGAGCCCGAGGTGGCGGATCAGCCCCTGCTGCTGCAGGTCGGCCAGGACCGAGAGCGGGGCCTCGATGGAGCCCTCCGCCGGGCCGTGGTCCTCGCCTCCCATCACGCGCAGGTTCACGACGTCCAGCACCTCGCGCCCGAGGTTGCGCAGGTTGTCGTGAACCGCCGCCGTCAGTTGTTCGGCCGACATCGCCGCGTTCCAAGACTTGTCCGGTCCGCGTACGGCGCCGACCTTGGTGACGATCGTCAAACCGTCCGGGTAGGGCGTGAGCGCCTCGCGGATGATCTCGTTGGTCACGTGCGGGCCGTAGAAGTCGCTCGTATCGATGTGGTCGACGCCGCTCTCCACGGCTTCGCGCAGCACGGCGAGAGCCTCCACGCGATCCCTCGGCGGCCCCCAGACGCCGGGGCCGGCCAACTGCATGGCGCCATAGCCGAGGCGGCGCACCGCGCGGTCGCCCAGGGTGAAGGTTCCAGCGGCGGCGACGTCGGACATGATTGATCTCCCTTGCGTACGCGGTGTGGTCGGGGGCGGTGAAGCGGTCGGGTCGCCCAAGCCGCAGCGCGAGCGATGACCCGGTCAGCCCTGGCCCCAGACCCGCCGCAGGGTGGCGTCGCGACCGCAGCCGGCCCGGTACAGGTCGTAATCCTGCTTGTGCGCCTCCGCGTAGTTGCGATGATAGTCCTCGGCCGGCCAGAAAGCCTTCAAGGGCAGGATCGGCACGACGATCTTCGCGTGGGGAAGCCGCTTCTGCGCCTCCGCCTCGGACTGCTCGGCCACCTTCCGCTGCTGGGCGTCGGCCACGAAGATCGCCGGCCGATAGGACGGGCCGCGATCGCAGAACTGCCCGCCCCCGTCCGTCGGGTCGACCAGCTTCCAGTACCGATAGAGCAGGAAGCCGTAGTCGATCTTCGCGGGATCGAAGGTGACCTTGACCGACTCGTAGTGGCCGGTGGTCTCGGACGAGACCTGCTCATAGCTGGGATGGTCCACGTGCCCGCCGGTGTAGCCCGACTGCACCGAGACCACCCCCGCTATGCCCTTCATGTCGTGCTCCATGCACCAGAAGCACCCGCCCGAGAACACGGCGGCCTGGAGCGGTGCGGCATGGGCCAGCGGCGCGACGAGGAGGGCGGCGAGCAAGCCCAGCACGGGCGCGAGATGCAGGTGTTTCATCGGACGCAGATCGGGGCCCGGGCCTTCCGTCGCAAGCGCGGAAGGATCCGCGGCCTTGCTCGCACGTCGTCAGGCAGGTGCGACCGGCGCGAAGGAGAAGAGTTGCGTCGTGATCGACGGCGACGCCTCCGGCTTGAACCAGCAGGTGTCCTGGATGTGGCTGGCGGTGACGTACATCGTCCCGTCCGGCCCTTCCGAGAAGGTGTCCGGCCAGCGCAGGCGCCGGTCGGTGAGCACGGTCTGCGTCGTCGAGCCGGTGAGGCGCTTGATCGAGAAGTCGGACGGCGAGGTCAGGTAGAGGGCGCCCGCCTGGCTCATCCACAGGCCGTCGGCGACGTGGGTCTTGGCCACGGTCTGCACCGCCGTCGCACGCTCGGCCTCGGCGACGCCCTTGGCCAGCTTCGCGGTCGGGATCGCATAGAGCGTCTCGCCGGTCAGCGCCTGGTAGTAGAGCGTCCCGCCGTCCTTGGAGATCGCGATCCCGTCCGAGGCGAAGGTGGGCTGGCGCCCGTCGGGGCGCACCAGCGGCTCCCCGTCGATCTCCACCTTCACCGACTTGTCGACCTGCGTCGACGGATGACCATCCAGCGCGCGCCAGCCTTCGCCGCTGCGCAGGTCGATGACGACGATCGCGCCGCGCGTGCCGCTGTCGGTGATGTAGCCGATCGCCCCGTCGGGCGAGAACCGGATGTCGTTCAGGTAGGTCCCCTGCAGCGCCACGTCGGGTGCGACCTTGATCACCTGGGTGACGCTGTCCGTCTTCAGGTCGATCTTCACCAGCTTCGGCGCGCCTTCGAGGATCTTCTCATTGCCCGGCGCGCCGGGGTCGAGCACCCAGAGGTTCCCCTGGCCGTCGGGCACGATCGACTGAACGCAGACGAAGTGGTCGCCCACGTCCATCTCGTTGGCGCGCGCGTTGCGCCAGCTGTTCCACGTCTCGTCGGGGTAGGGCCGGAGCGATCCGTCCTGCAGCACCTCGGCGACGGAGATCGGCGCGTCGTCGGTCCAGCGGGGGAAGTTGACGAAACGGCGGCCGTCCTCGACCACGGCGACGCCGGTCACCTGGTGCACGAACTCCGCGACGAGCGTCAGCGCCGCGTCTTGCGGGGCGGGATCGGGCATGGGGTCTGCTCCTGGTTTGGGGGCGGGATCAGTTCAGCTTCGCCGCGACGGCGGACCACGTCTCGGCGCCGTCCGGCCAGCCGTGCAGCAGCGGCACGACCGGCGCATCGGCCGGGCCCGCGTCCGCGTAGGCGATCTCCAGGTGCTTGGTCGTGGCGACGGGCATCCTCAGCTCCGGCCCGGTCCGCGCGCGATCATCCGGTCCTTCCTAATCGGACGCGAAGCCGGCTTCGGACAGGTGGCGGTGGACGGCGTCGGGCATGTGGAGCTCCCTTGTGGAGCGGAGAGCGCACGCGCCAACAGGTTGTTCCCGCAGCCATTCCGCCGTGCGGGGCGAGCGTCTGTCGGCGGCGCCAGGGCGGAGCCGGCGGGGGGCGGCGGCGATCAGCCGCTGGTCCTCGGCTTCGTCGAAGCCGTAGGCCAGGTTCGCCAGCCGCTGCAGGCGGGCGCGATCGCGGATCGGCCCGCGCCCTCGCAGACGTTCACTCCTGCAACGCTGCGACCTTCGGCTCGGCCACCGCGCGCAGGACCTTGGACAGCCGAGGTCGCCCAGCATCTCGTCGGCGAAGCGGCCGACCGCCTCGTTGTCCTCAACCACCAGCACGCGAAACTCGTGAGGAGGCTCGACCGCCGCCGCTTCGTCCTGCGCCGATGCGGGAGGCGCGCCTGCGACGCACGGCAGGTACAGCGTGAAGGTCGCCCCGCGTCCGAGCTCGCTGCTGACGTCCACCTCGCGGCCGGACTGTTTGGTGAAGCCGAAAACCTGGCTGAGGCCCAGGCCCGTGCCCTTGCCCTGCTCCCGCACTCGCCGTGCGTGGGCGTGTGATGAGGAGGACGAAGGTCGCCAAGCCTTCTGGGGAACGATGATCCTCTGACGGGCGTGAAACTCAAGTGGATCAATTCAAGAGCGCTTTGAACTCAGCGTCGGAACGCAGCGCCGCGAACTCGGGGGAGCGACCCAGCCCCAGCATGACCGGGTCACGATCCGCCTTCGCCCTGCGAAGCAGGGCGAGGGCGGTCTTGCCGTCGCCACGACGCGCTTCGGCGCAGGCGACGCGGAAAGCGGTGGTCTCGCCCGAAGCCAACAGGCGCTCCAGCGTGTCGGCGGCCGCTGCGTTCATGCCTCGACGCCCCGTCGCCTTCAGCCCCGCCTGAGCCGACGCGACGACCGCCAGCCCCGCGTCGTCGTGGCGGAGTTCGGCGGCCGTCCGCCGTTCGGCGAGGGCCTGGGCGTCGAGGCCTCGATGCTCCATGACCATGGCCAGGTGGTCGTGCGCGGGCGCGTAGCCGGGCTCCAGGCTCGTCACCTGGCGCAGCACGACCTCGGCCTCCGCGTCGCGTCCCAGCATGGCGAGCACCCAGCCCTTGTCGGCCATCACCGGCACGGCGGGATCGAGCGCCAGGGCTGCGTCGATCTGAGGGAGGGCGCGGACGTCGCCGCGCTCGGCGAGGGCGTTGGCGTACCAGTGGTGTGTCTGGGCCGAGTGCGGGTCGAGCTGCAGCGCCGCTTCGAACTCGCGAAACGCTTCGGCCGGCTTCTGCGCCCACCAGAACACCACGAAGCCCAGCGCCCGGTGCGCCGCAGCGGAACGCGGATCGAGGGCGATCGCGCGCTCGGCGGCCGCCCGCGCGCGGGGGTAGGCGTAGGCCGGCGCCATGCCGGCGAACTCCGGAGCGACGTCGTAGGTGTCCGCGAGGCCGACGTAGGCGGGCGCGTACCCGGGATCCAGCACCACGGCCTGGGTGTAGGCGTCCAGCGCCGCCCTCAACCCCTCGGGCGTCCGCCGCCGCCAAGCGAAGTCTCCGGCTTGGCGACGCGCGACGGCTCGCGCATCGGGCGCGCGGGCTGCGGCCGTCCGGAGCCGGACGCCGCCCGTCACAACCGCGACCGCGACGAGCGCGGCGAGACCTGCTCCGACACCGAGCGCCCAGGGCCGAAGCCGAGACCGGCGCTCCGCCGACGGGACTGCGGCCGCCGCCGGGATCGACGGCGCCGCGCCGCGCCCCAACCAGGCGTCCAACTCGTCTCGGAAGGCGTAGACGGGGGCCTTGCCCCCGCCGGGAACGCGTCGGACCGGCAGCCCGCGAGCGGCCTCGTAACGCTTGGCCGTGCGCACGTCGCGGCCGATGTAGGCGGCGATCTCGGGCCAGGTCGTCAGTCGTTCCGGTGACACCGCCCCTCCCTCGCCGAGCGGCGATCCACGCCGGCTCCAACCCTCGATACACCGCGGCCTTCCCGCTGTCGCAGCGGCTGGCCGAGGTTGACCCGACACTTTGTCCCACCTTGACCCCAACCACCCCGCGCGCCCGGGCCAGGGCGGAGCTAGCGTCGACGCGCCCGGGCGGCCGGGCGTGCGCGGAACCTCGATCCCGAATGACAGACATCACCCTCTCCGGCACGTCCGCGCGGCAGCCTGTGACCGACGCCGCCACCGCCGCTCCGTTCTCGACGGTGTCGCTTGCGAGCACGGCCTCCGCCGCGCCGTACGCCACCGCCGTCGTCACGCTGTCGACGACGGCCGACGGCGCGCTCTCGCACTTCGGGACCGGCGTGCTGAGCGCGGACGGCGCCACCTACACGGTCTCGGGCTCGACCGCCGACGTGCAGACCGCGCTGCGCGGCCTCGTGTTCACGCCCACCGCGCACCAGGTCCCTGTCGGCCAGAGCGTCACCACCGGCTTCGCGCTCGCCGTATCGGACGCGTCGGGCTCGGTGAGCGACGCGCGCACGAGCGTGGTCGCGACCGCGGCGGACACGCCTCCGACGGTGACGGACACCTCGGCGATGCAGACCCCGACCGCGTCTGCTTCCCTCACCTCATTCACGCCCTTCGCCTACAGCACGATCACCGACCCCGACGCGGGTGCTACCGAGACCACCCGGATCACTCTGGCGCAGAACGGCGTTGCGACCGACGCGGTGGGCCTGCTCTCGGGCGTCGGGCTGACCAAGACGGGTGTGGGGACCTACACCCTATCTGCCGCGAGCCCCGCGTCCGAGACGGCGGAGCTGCAAGGGCTCGCGTTCGCGCCAGCGACGCCCGGGTCGCAGGCGACGCTCGACATGACCCTACAGGTGTCGGACGGCCTGAGCGCTCCGACGACCGCAACCTCCTCGCTCGGGCTCGCCCAGAACCCTGGAGGGTCGGAGGTCGTCACGAACTCGACCACGTCGGTCACCGTCTACAACGATACGCCGGCCGCGAACACGACCCACACCTACGCCACCACCATTGAAGCCGTGCTGAACGGCGCGAACGTCGTTTACGATCAGAGCTTCAACCTGCCCTACTCCGATCCGCAGGTTCAGGCGGCGGTCACACAGGCGAACGCCGCACTCCAGAACGCCGGGGCCACGCCGAGTTCGCCGATGCAGACGGCGTCGAACCTGCAGACGCTCAGCAGTCAGACGAGCGCGACGCAGACCGGCAGCACTACTGATCCCACGGAGCAGACGACCAGCACGTTCGGGCCCGACTTCGATGGTCCCGGCGTCAGCGTTCCCCTCGATTCGGGGGCTTTGAACGCCAGAGGTTATTTCTACGCCTTACCCGGTCAAGCCGAAATCAACGTCAACATCACCGACACCAACACGGTCAGCCGCACGGTCACGACCACCTCCACCGACCTCCTCAGCCAGCAGTACGTCGTCTCGGGAACCAGCACCGCCATGCCCACCACCACCACGCTCGTTTCGTCCAGCGCCGCGGGCGTGGAGGGAAACGACAGTTCGCAGACCAACAACACCGCCGTCGCCTTCACAGCCGATGGCGTTTC
This sequence comes from uncultured Caulobacteraceae bacterium, assembly GCA_964242895.1. Classification (GTDB taxonomy): domain Bacteria; phylum Pseudomonadota; class Alphaproteobacteria; order Caulobacterales; family Caulobacteraceae; genus JASLDZ01. The sequence continues at coordinate 18,203 of CAXTBN010000051.1, forward strand.
GGTGCTGTTCAACAGCGACGCCACCAATCTGGCGCCCGGCGACACGGACGCCACGCCCGACCTGTACCTGAAGAACACGGTCACGGGCGCGATCACGCTGATCACCACCAACGCCGCGGGCGTGCGCCCCAACGACTTCGGCGTCAGCTACGGCTCGGTCGACGGCGACGGCAACCTAGTGGCCTTCTTCGCCGGGGCCACCAACCTCGATCCCCGGGCGACGGACGGCACGAGCCACGTCTTCGTCCGCAACGTCTCGGCGGGCACGCTGACGCTGATCGCGCCCACCGACTACCTGATCAAGAACGCGGTCACGGGCGCGGTTGAGGCGTCGACGAGGTTCGTGGACGTCGCCTTCCCGACCCTCTCGGGCGACGGCCGCTACATCGTGGCGTCGGCGGGCGACACGGGCGCACAGGGCACGACGATCCTGCTCCTCGACACGCTGACCCACACCGGCGTGGACCTGAACAACGTCGCCGGACCCGTCACGACCGTCCCTACGATCTCCCGGGACGGGTCCACGGTGGTGTTCTCGACCAACGCGACCCTGCAGCCGGCCGGCGCGCAGCCGGCGGACACGGATACGACATCCGACATCTACGCTTACAGCATCGCCAGCAACACCTTCCAACTCGTATCAGACACCCAGGGCGCGAACGCTCCGAGCGTGAAGAGCAATGGCTATAGCGCCTATCCCAGCGTCTCGAGCGACGGCACGCACGTCGCCTTCGCGACCCAGGCCACCAACTTCGACAGTCGGGACACGGACGTCAATTACGACGTCTACGTGAAGAACCTGACCACCGGGGCGCTTGTCCTCGCCGACACGACGCCGAACGGAACGAAGGCGAATGGAGACTCTTACACGCCGTCCCTCTCAGCCGACGGCACGGAGGTGGCGTTCGAGTCCACGGCCACCAACCTCGTCGCGGGCGTCGCTGACGGCGACCTCCACGCCTACGTCAAGAACCTCACCACCGGCGCGCTCACGCTGCTGGACCAGACGAGCACGGGCGCCGCGGGCAACGGGGAAGGGCAGAACCCGATCCTGTCTCCCGACGGCACGCACGCCGCCTTCTTCAGCACCGCCTCCAACCTCGTCGCCAACGACACGAACGGAACCTCGGACGTGTTCCTGACCGCGGTCGCAGCCGCGACGCCTCCGCCTGCGAGCACGCCGCCGACGATCACCGGCGTGCCAGCGACCGAGACCGATCCCGGCCAGGCGGCGATCCAGCCCTTCGCCAGCGCGGTCGTGACGGGCACGGACACGGGGCAGACCTTCACCGTGTCGCTGGAGGCCGACCGGACAGGGACG
>CAXTBN010000052.1:0-11526 GCA_964242895.1 uncultured Caulobacteraceae bacterium
GGGCGGGGCCGGAGCGCGGGCCGGCGCGCGGCCGGGGCCGGCCTCGCCCGGCGCGGCGCCCGAGACGGGGCGGGGCGGGGCGGCGCCCGAGTCCACCGCCTCCACGCCGGCCAAGGACGCCAACGAGTTCGCGCCCTTCCCGCCGGCCGCGAGCGTGCGCCAGTCCACGACGGTGGGCGGCCGCGCGGTGGGCTACACGGCCACGGTGGGCGCGCTGCCGGTGCGCGACGAGCACGGCAAGCGCGTCGCCGACGTGGTCTACACCGCCTACGTGGCCGAGGGCTCGGGGGCCGGGCGGCCGGTGACCTTCGCCTTCAACGGCGGCCCGGGCGCGGCCTCCTGTTACCTGAACCTAGGCGCCATCGGGCCCAAGCGCGTGCAGTTCGGGGCCAACGGCGACAGCCCCAGCGACCCCGCCGCGCTGCGCGACAACGCCGGCTCGTGGATCGACTTCACCGACCTCGTGTTCATCGACCCCGTCGGCACCGGCTTCTCCCGCAGCCTGCTGAACGAGGACGAGACCAAGAAGCGCTTCTACGCCGTGCAGCCCGACATCGAGTACCTGTCGCGCATCGTCTACGACTGGCTGCTCAAGAACGGCCGGCTGCAGTCGCCGAAGTACGTGGTGGGCGAGAGCTACGGCGGCTTCCGCGGCCCGCGCATCACGCACTACCTGCAGACGAAGCTGGGCGTGGGGGTCAGCGGCACGGTGCTGGTCTCGCCGCTCCTGGACAACGCCTCGCGCACGGCGGGCGACATCTCGCCGCTGCCGTGGATGATGACCCTGCCCTCGACGGCGGCCTCCTACCTGGAGCGCGAGAACCGGCTGACGTCCGAGGCCATGGCGGGGGTGATCGCCTACACGCGCGGCGACTACCTGCGCGACATCATGGCTGGCCGCTCCGACCCGGGCGCCACCGACCGGGTGGTCAAGCGCGTGACCGAGCTGACCGGGCTCGACCCGACCTTCGTGCGCCGCTGCGGCGGGCGGCTGGAGACGCAGGCGGTGCTGCGCGAGGTGTTCCGCGCCTCGGGCAAGCTCGGCAGCCGCTACGACATCAACGTGCAGAGCTACGACCCCTTCCCCTACGACCCCGACCAGCGGCCCAACGACCCCATCCTCGACAGCATCATCGCCCCCTGCACCACGGCCATGGTGGACTTCGTGACCCGCGTGGTCGGCTGGCGGATCGACGCGCGCTACGAGCCGCTGTCGGACACGGTGAACCGCCTGTGGGACCGCGGGCGCGGGCCGCAGACGGAGAGCGTCACCGACCTGCGCGAGTCGCTGGCCATCGACCCCAAGCTGCGGGTCCTGATCGCCCACGGCTGGAACGACCTCAGCTGCCCGTTCATGGCCTCGGTGCTGATCGCCGACCAGACGCCGGTGATGGGCTCGCCCGACCGGCTGCAGGTGCGCGAGTACCCGGGCGGCCACATGTTCTACAGCCGCCCCGACAGCCAGCAGGCCTTCCGCCGCGACGTCCGCGCCCTCTACGGCGCGGGGTGAGCGCTGGCCGTCAGCCCTCCGGCTTCTTGAACGGCCCCGGCACGCGCGTCTGGCCCTGGCGGTTAAGCATCCAGCCCGGGTACTCGAGCGGGAGCGTGCTCACCTCGTCGAGCCTGGCGACCTCCTCCGAGGTGAGCTCCAGCTCGGCCGCCTTGAGGTTGTCCACCAGCTGCTCGACCGTCTTGGCGCCGGCGATCACGCTGGTCACGAACGGGCGGCTGAGCAGCCACGCCAGCGCCACCTGCGCCACGGAGACCCCGTGCGCCTCGGCGATCGGGCGCATGGCGTCGACGCAGGCGAAGGCGCGCTCCTTGTCCACGTGCGGGAAGTCGAAGTTCACGCGCCGGGAGCCCTCCGGCCCGGAGCCGTCGCGGGCGTATTTGCCCGAGAGCAGGCCGCCCGCCAGGGGCGACCAGACCATCAGCCCCATGCCGGCGTCCTGGATCGCGGGCACGACGTCGCGCTCCAGGTCGCGGCCGGCGATCGTATAGTAGCTCTGCACCGAGGCCAGCCGCGCCCAGCCGCGGTGCTCGGCCATCGTCTGCGCCTTGGCGATGCGCCAGCCCTGCCAGTTGGACACGCCCGCGTAGCGGATCAGCCCCTCGCGCACGAGATCGTCCAGCGCGCGCAGGGTCTCCTCCACGGGCGTGACCACGTCGGTGGAGTGCATCTGGTAGAGGTCGATGTGGTCCAGCCCGAGCCGGTCGAGGCTCGCCTTCACCGCGTCCATGATGTGGCCGCGGCTGCCGCCCCGGTCGTTCGGCCCGCGGCCCATCTCGCTGTAGAACTTGGTGGCGACCACCACGTCGGAGCGCTTGACGCCGAGGTCCTTGAGCGCCTGCCCCGTCATCTGCTCGCTGACGCCGTTGGAGTAGACGTCGGCGGTGTCGATGAAGTTGACCCCATGCTCCAGCGAGGTGCGAACGAGGTCGGTGGCCGCGGACTGGTCGAGCTCGCCGATGGCTTTCCAGAAGCCCTGGCCACCGAACGTCATGGCGCCGAGGCAGATCTCCGACACGTAGAGGCCGGTGCGGCCGAGCTGGCGGTAGCGCATGGAAACTCCTCGGGCCCCTAGGCGGGCGAGACCTCGACCTGCGCCTCGACGGACAGCCCCGTCTCCTCCTGCACCTCCTCTGCGAGCGCGTCGAGGAAGGCCAGCACCTCGGCCTCGTAGGCGTCGCCCTCGGCGGTGGCGAAGGTCTTGGGCAGGCGGTGCTCCTGGAACGCCTTGAGCACCTCGGGATGGATGTAGGAGGAGCGGCACACGGTGGGCGTGTTGCCCAGCAGCCCCGCGGTGGCCTTCACGCACAGGGTCATGGAGGCCTTGGCCTGGCGCTCCGTCTCGGGCGGGTCCTGCAGCGACAGCGCCTTGGCGGCCGAGACCGTGCCCGCCCAGGTGCGGAAGTCCTTGGCGGTGAAGTGCTCGCCCGTGATCTCCTGCAGGTAGGCGTTCACGTCGGCGCTCTCGACGCCCTGCCGGTGGCCGTCCGCGTCGTAGTACTGGAACAGGTGCTGGCCCGGCACGTCCTGGCAGGCCTTGACCACGCGGGCGAGCCGGCGGTCGTGGATGGCCGTCTTGTGCTTGACGCCGCTCTTGCCCTTGAACTCGAACTCGATCTCCTCGCCGTGGAAGTGCACGTGGCGGTCGCGCATGGTGGTCAGGCCGTAGCTCTTGTTGGTCTTGGCGTACTCGTCGTTGCCGACGCGGATCAGGGTGCGCTCCAGCAGGCGCACGACGGCGGCGACGACCTTCTCCTTGGGCAGGCCGCGCTTGGCGAGGTCGTGGTCCACCCGGGCGCGGATGGAGGGCAGCACGCGGCCGAAGGCGGCCATGCGCGCGTACTTGGTCTCGGCGCGCACCTCGGCCCAGTGCGCGTGGTAGCGGTACTGCTTGCGGCCCCGTTCGTCGCGGCCCGTGGCCTGGATGTGGCCGTTCGGGTCGGGGCTGATCCACACGTCGGTGTAGGCGGGCGGGATCGCGAGCTTGTTGATCCGCTCCACCACCGCCGGGTCCTTGATCGGCTTGCCGTCGAGGTCGCGGTAGCCCCAGCCCTTGCCGGATTTGCGCCGCGTGAACCCGGGCTCCGAGTCGTCCACGTAGCTGAGGCCGGCGGCCTGGGCGAAGCCGGCGTTGTCGGCCGGGTCCGGAAGGGGAGTGTCGCTCATCGGCGTCCTAGGCGCGCGGCTGGCCCGGGCGCATCCGCCGGGCGTAAAGCGCGCGTCGGCCGCCCGGTTCCGGCGCACCCTGGAGCTTCCCCCTGAACTACCGTCACGCCTTTCACGCGGGGAACTTCGCCGACGTGTTCAAGCACGCCGTGCTGCTCGCCTGGCTGGAGGCGCTGACCGCCGACCCGCGGCCGTTGGAGCTGCTCGACACCCACGCCGGAGCGGGCGTCTACGACCTGCGCGACGCGGCGGCGGCGCGTTCCGGAGAGGCGGCGGCGGGGATCGGGCGCGTGCTCGGCGAGACGCCTCCCGCGCTCGCGCCGCTGGTCGAGCGGGTGCGGGCGCTGAACGCGGGCGGGGAGGGGCCGCTGTACCCTGGCTCGCCCGTGCTCGCCGCGGAGGCCCTGCGGCGAGGCGACCGCTACGTCGGCTGCGAGACGCGGCCGGACGTGCACGCGGAGCTCGCCCGCAGCCTGCGGTCGCGCGGCGCGGGCGCGCAGCTCCGCGCCGAGCTCGCGGACGGCTACGAGGCGGCGCGCAATGCGGCGCCCGGGGTACGGCGCGCCGTATTGATCGACCCGCCGTTCGAGTCGGCGGACGAACGCGTGCAGCTCGCCGAGGCGCTCACGGCGGTGCTCGCCCGCGGCGAGCCGGCGGCCGTCTGGGTCCCGCTCAAGGATCTGGACGGCTTCGACCGCCTGCTCGGCCGCGTGGAGGCTCTGCGGACGGCGCCGGGCTCGGTCGCGGTGCAGGTGCGGCTGCGGCCGCTGGACGACCCGCTGCGCCTGAACGGCTGCGCCATGCTGCTGCTCGGCGGCCCGGACCTGTCCACCGCCGCCCTGGCCGCCGCCGAGGCCGTCGCGTGGCGCTGCGGCGAGGCGGGCGGCCGCGCCGTGCTGGAGCCGCTGTCGGCCTGAGCGACGGGCGAGGGCAACCTGAGCCGCGCTTCGCGGGTTGGTGGGGCGAGACGCGCGCCGGATCGGGCGCGCCGAGAGGCCACGCCGATGAAGCTCCCCCGCCTGGACGATCTGGTCGAGACCGGCCGCTCCAACCTGGAGGGCCTTGTCGACGGCGGCCGCAAGAACGCGCAGCGCTTCTACGCCGACGGCCGCCACTGGATCGAAGACCACCTGCCCGACGCGCGCGACGTGCGACGCCAGGCCGAGCGCGGTGGCGACCGAGCGCGTGACGCCGCCCGCTCGGCGGCCCGGCGTGCGGCGGACGACGACCGCCTGCGAGCGCCCGTGCGCTGGATCGAGGCGCGCCTGCCGGAACCGCGCCGCTCGCACTCGGTGCTGTGGCCGAGCGTGCTGGCGGCCGCGGGCGCGGGCGTCGCCTTCTGGTGGTGGACCTCCTGGTCGCGCGGCGTCGCCGAACGCGCCGCTCTGGACGCCGCGGGCGGAGCCGAGGGCAAGGCGCACCCGGAGAGCGTCATGGCGCACTCGCCCGAGCCCGCCGGCGCACGCACGGACGCGCCCGACCCCTCCGCCGCCAAGCTCAGCGAGCCCGCCGAGGACGTGATGGCGCACTCGCCGCCCCCGCCGGAGGTCGATCCGGCCAAGACGTCCGGGGCTGCCGGCGGCGACGCGACGAGCGGCTCCAAGCCGGGCTCCGGCAAGGCGACGGCGGACGAGGCGCGCCTGCTCGCCTCCACGGCCGCGGCCGGATTGTCGGGCGGGGTGGACGAGGTGGCGCCCGCCAAGACCGTGAAGTCGCTTGACGAGAGCCTCGCGGTGCAGGGCTCGGCCGCCCCCAAGACCAACGGCCGGCGCAAGCCCGGCGAGGCGACGGCCTGAGCGGACCGCTCGCCCGGGCCCGGACGCTCGCCGACGTCGCGGCGGCGCGGCGCGACCTGGAGCGCATCGGCCGGGTCTCCGACGACCTGGTCCGCATCGGGCCGTTCCGCTTCGGGTGGGATGCGGCGCTCGAGTTCATCCCCGGCGTGGGCGAGGTCTACAGCCTGGGCGCGGGCGCCTGGTTGCTCGCGGCCGGGCGCCGAGCCCACGCACCGGCGGGAACGCTGGCCGTCGCCGCGGCCCTGGTGGGCGCGCGCACGGCGGTGGGCGCCTTCGACCTCGTGCCCGTGGCCGGGCTGGTGGGCGACGCGATAGCCGCCCTGTTCCGCGGCCACCGCCGCGCCTGCCGCATGCTGATCGCCGCCATCGACCGCACCTGGTACGTCGAGGGGCCGCGCACGCCGGAAACCGAGCACACGGCCGAGGCCGCCCGCGCGGCGGCGGGCCTGCGCCGCGTCGTGTTCCTGGGCGAAGGCTGAGCGGTCAGCCGACCGCGCGCTTCACCGCGTCGGCCACGCGCACCTGGGTCGCCGCGTCGAGGTCGGCGTGCATGGGCAGGCTGACGACCACGCCCGCCTTGGCCTCCGTCACAGGCAATCCGTTCCCGCCCAGCGGATAGCCGCGGTAGGCCGACGACATGTGGATCGGCTTGGGATAGTAGGCCGCCGTGGGGATCCCCTCCACGCGGAGCGCGGTCATCAGCCCGTCCCGGTCAGGCGTCTCGACCGTGTACTGCGCCCAGGTGGAGACGCCGCCCTCGATCACCGTGGGCGTGGTCACCACGCCGGCCAGAAGCTCGCCGTAGCGATCGGCCGCGGCGTTTCGCCAGTCGATCTCCTCGGGAAAGACGGCCAGCTTCTCCAGCAGGATCGCGGCCTGGATCGTGTCCAGCCGGCTGTTCATGCCGATGCGCACGTTGTCGTACTTGTCCGCGCCCGCGCCGTGGTTGCGCAGCGAGACCAGCACCGCGTGCAGGTCCGCATCGTCGGTCAGCACCGCGCCGCCGTCGCCGTAGGCGCCCAGCGGCTTGGCGGGAAAGAAGCTGGTGGTGGTGCAGTCGGCCCAGCTCAGGGGGTGGCGCTCGTCCAGCGTGCAGCCGAAGCCCTGCGCCGAGTCGGCGATCAGCTTCAGCCCGTGCGCCCGCGCCACCGCCGAGATCGCCGGATAGTCCGCGGGCTGGCCGAACAGGTCCACGGCGATCACGACGCGCGGGATGAGGCGGCCCTCGGCCTTCACGCCCGCGATGGCGAGCTCCAGATGGGCCGCGTCCATGCCGTAGGTGTCGGGCAGCACGTCCACGAACACCGGCGTCGCGCCGAGCCAGGGGACCACCTCGGCCGTCGCCGCGAAGGAGAAGGAGGGGCAGAACACCGCGTCGCCCGGGCCGATCTCCCAGGCCATCAGCGGAAGCGCGATCGCCTCCGTCCCGTTGGCGCAGCTGAGCACGTGCTTCGCCCGGCCGAACTCCGCCAGCGCATCCTCGAAGGCGCGCACCTCCGGCCCCATGATGAAGCCGCCGTGGTCGAGCACGCGCGAGATGGCCGCGTCGATGCGGTCGCCCAGGCGTCGACGCTGGGCGCCCAGGTCGATGAAGGCGAGCGGTGGCGGGGGAGGGGCGGCGGCGGGGGCGTCCGACATGGCCGCGGGTTTAGGGCGGCGGCCGGGCCGAGGCAAAGACAAGGGCTGTTTCCCCCTGTTTCGCCGCCGCCACACCCGCCGGCCCGGCGGCGGCTAGAGCGGGTCGCTGGACCGGCGCGCGCCGCCGGTGTTCAGTCCGTCTCCCCGCCGCCGCGCCAGGATCGCCCGCCCGCCCCATGCTGACCGCCCTCCTGCTCGCGAGCCTGCTCCAGGCCTCCCCCGCCGCCAAGGCGGGGACCAAGCCCGTCACCACCCCGCCCTCGACCTCTCCCGTCGGCGCTCCGGCCGCGACGCAGGCGCCCCAGGTGCACGCCTACGGCGCCCTGGCGCTCAGCCCCGACGGCGCACGTGTGGCCACGGTCGAGGAGGTCGGGGCCGAGCGCTCCGCCCTGGTGATCCGCTCGGCGCGCGACGGGGCGAGGACCGTGCTCGCCAAGCCGGCCTTCTGCCGCGCCTGCCGCCTGTCCGACCTGGCCTGGTCGCCCGACGGCGCGTCGCTGGCCTTCGTGGCGCACGACGACAAGACGGCGACGGCCCACCTCGGCGTGCAGCCGGCCGCCGGAGGTGCGCCGCGCGAGGCGGCCTCGCTGAAGGGGCTGATGTCCACCCCGCGCTGGTCGGCGGACGGGCGCTCGCTCGCGGTCTTGGCCACCGCCAACCCGCGCAAGCAGACGGGCGCCACCCAGGCGGGCGCGGCCATCGTCGGCGAGGTGGGCTCGGCGTTCGACAGCCAGCGCATCGCCGTGGTCGCGGCCGCCGGCGGCCCGCTCGCCTTCGCCAGCCCCGACGGGACCTTCGTCTACGAGTACGACTGGACGCCGGACGGGCGCGGCTTCGTGGGCACCGCCGCCAAGGGCGACGGCGACGACAACTGGTGGGTCGCCAAGCTGGAGGCCTTCGGCCGCGACGGCGGCGAGCGCGTGATCGCCGCGCCCGACATGCAGATGAACTACCCGCGCGTGTCGCCCGACGGTCGCACGGTGGCCTTCATCGGCGGCCTGATGAGCGACTTCGGCTCGGTGGGCGGCGACGTCTACGCCGTGCCTTTAGCCGGCGGCGCGCCGCGCGACCTGACGCCCGGCTACAAGGGCAGCTTCACCGGACTTGCGCCCTGGAGGCGGCCCGCGATCCTGGCCTCCGCCCTGATCGGCGCCGACACGGCGGCCGTCAGGATCAGGCCGGAAGGCGGCGTCACCGTGCTGGGCCAGGCGCCCGCGAGCTTCTCCGCGGGCGAGGGCCACGTCAGCGTCAGCGCCGACGAGGCCGTCGGCGCCTCGGTGGTGCAGGATTTCGAGCACGCACCGCGCATCTTCGTTCAGGCCCTGAGCGCGACGCCGACCCCGCCCGTGCAACTGACGCACGACAACGACGCCCTGCCCGCCAACGCCCGCGCGCAGAACGTCACCTGGACGCGCGACGGCTTCTCCATCCAGGGCTGGCTGTTGCAGCCGCTGACCCCGCCCGCCGCGGGCAAGGCGCCGCTGCTGGTGCAGGTGCACGGCGGCCCCGCCGCGGCGCAGACGCCGCGCTACCTGGGCGGCGCCTCGCTCGACAAGCGGCTGCTGGACCGCGGCTACTACATCCTGCTGCCCAACCCCCGCGGCTCCTACGGCCAGGGCGAGGCCTTCACCGCCGCCAACAAGCGCGACTTCGGCGGCGGCGACCTGGCCGACATCCTCGCCGGGGCCGACGCGGCGGCCAAGGTCGCGCCCGTCGATCTCGACCGCATGGGCGTCTACGGCGGCAGCTACGGCGGCTTCATGAGCATGTGGGCGGTGACCCACACCAACCGCTTCAAGGCCTCGGTGGCCTCGGCCGGACTGTCGAATTGGTCGAGCTATTACGGCACGAACGGCATCGACAAGTGGATGATCCCGTACTTCGGCAAGAGCTTCTACGAAGACCCCGCGATCTACGACAAGTTGTCGGCCGTGCGCTACATCAAGGACGTCCATACGCCCACGCTGATCACCGTGGGCGAGCGCGACATCGAGTGCCCGCCCGGCCAGTCCATCGAGTTCTGGCACGGCCTGCGCGAGTACGACGTGCCCACCTCGCTGGTGATCTACGCCGGCGAGGGCCACGGCCTGCGCGATCCGAAGAACGTCAAGGACGAGGCCGATCGCGCGGTGGCCTGGTTCGACACATACCTGGCCAAGAAGTGAGGCGCCCCGTGGGCATCACCCGCACAGCCGTCTCCCTGGCGCTCGCCGCAGGCGCCCTCGCGACCGCCGCGCTCGCCGCCACACCGCAGACGAACGCGGCCGACTCCATCAACGCGCGCCAGACGCACTACAAGGAGATCGGCCGCTCCTGGAAGGCGATCACCGAGGAGCTGCAGAAGCCCGCCGTCGACAAGGCGCTGGTGGTCAGGAACGCCGACACGCTCGCGCTCTACGCCCCGCAGATCGGCGGCTGGTTCCCCAAGGGCACGGGCTCGGAAGCCGGACTGAAGACGGGCGCCCGGGCCGAGATCTGGTCGGACCCGAAGGGGTTCCTCGTGCAGACCGCGCAATTCGAGGAGCGGACCAAGAAGTTCCAGGCCATCGCGCACAACGGCGACGTGGCCGAGATGAAGACCTTTGCGCCCCAGGTCGGCGCCTCTTGCAAGAGCTGCCACGAGCGCTTCCGGGTGAAGGACCCCGAATGACGCACGCCGGACCAGTCGGCCGCGCGAGGGCTAGGCGTCGGCTGAGGGCGTGGGAGTGGTGGACGCGGTAGGGATTGAACCTACGACCCCACCCGTGTGAAGGGTGTGCTCTCCCGCTGAGCTACGCGTCCGGACCGCCAGGGTCGTCGGGGAGGCGTGCCTATAGCGGCGCCGGCCCGGGCCATCAAGCCGTCGCGGCGGGCGGCGCCAGCAGCTCGCGGACCGCCGCCGGAAGCTCCGCGAACGAGGAGATCAGCCGGTCGCCGCCCAGCTCGGCCGCGGGCGTCTCCGTGTAGCCGAAGCTCACAACCACGCAGGGCGCGCCGGCCCCGCGGGCGGCCGCCACGTCGGCGAAGCTGTCGCCCACGAGCAGGAAGCGCTCGGCCCCGCCCGCCGCCTCGACGCTGGCCAGGAGGTGGCGTGGATCCGGCTTGCGCGCGGGCGCGTCGTCCGGCCCGGTGCAGCAGACGAAGCGGTCGGACAGGTCCAGCTTTTCGAGCAGCAGTCGGGCGAAGTGCGTGGGCTTGTTGGTGCACACCGTCAGGCGCGCGCCGTCGGCGGCCAGCGTGTCGAGCGCGGGGAGGAGGCCGGGGAAGGGACGGCTCTCGTCGGCGATATGGTCGCGGTAGATGTCGAGGAAGCGGGCGACGAGCCGGTCGGCCTCCTCGACGTCCAGCGTGCGCCCGGCCTCGGCGAAGCCGCGCACCAGCAGCGCGCGGGCGCCCTGGCCGACCAGGTGGCGCGCGGAGGCGAGCGGGACGCGGGGCAGGCTCTGCTCCTCGAGCACGCGGTTCAGCGCGCCGATCAGGTCGGGCGCGGTGTCGACGAGCGTGCCGTCGAGATCGAAGGCGATCACGCAGCCGTCGAGGGGGCGGGAGGTCATGCGGGCTCGGGCTTGGGGCGGGCGGGGGTTCGGTCTAGACCGTCCCGCCCGCCCGCCGCCAGCCATCCCGCTCCGGAGCCCACCGCCCATGACCGCACGCGCCGCGGTGATCCTGGCCGCTGGCCAGGGCAAGCGCATGAAGTCGCCCCTGCCCAAGGTGCTGCACCGGGTGGGCGGCCGCGCCATGCTCGACGCGGTGATCGACGCGTGCGCGGGGCTCGGCTGCGAGCGGATCGTGGTGGTGGCCGGGCGCGAGCCCTCGCCGGTCGCCGACCACGCGCGCAAGCGCCTGGGGCAGGGCGGGGCGGCGATCCAGGACCCGCCGCTGGGCACGGCCCACGCCGTGCGCGCCGCCGAAGCCGCGCTGGAGGGCTTCGACGGCGACGTGCTGGTGACCAACGCCGACGCGCCGCTGCTGGGCGCGGCGGCGGTCGAGCCCCTGTTCGCCGTGCGGGCGGCGGGCGCGGATCTCGCGGTGCTGGGCTTCCGCGCCGCCGAGCCCGGAGCCTACGGCCGGCTGGTGACGGGGGCGGGCGATCGGCTGGAGCGGATCGTCGAGGCGAAGGACGCCTCGCCCGAGGAGCTGGCGCGGAACACCTGCAACTCCAACGTGATGGTCGCGCCGGCTCGGCTGCTGTTCGAGCTCCTGGCCGAGGTCGGCAACGACAACGTGCAGGGCGAGTATTACCTGCCCGACATCGTGGGCCTGGCCGCCGGGCGCGGGCTGGACGTACGCGTGGCCTGGGCGGAGGAGGGCGACCTCCTGGGCGTCAACAGCCAGGCCGAGCTCGCCGCCGCCGAGGCCGCCTTCCAGGCGCGCCGCCGCCGCGAGGCGCTGGACGGCGGCGTGGCCATGCCCGCGCCCGACACGGTGATGTTCAGC
>CAXTBN010000052.1:11626-19518 GCA_964242895.1 uncultured Caulobacteraceae bacterium
AAGGCCAACCACCTCGCCTACCTCGGCGACGGCGAGGTCGGGCCGAGGGCGAACATCGGCGCGGGCACGATCTTCTGCAATTACGACGGGTTCACCAAGTCGCGCACGGTGGTGGGCGAGGGCGCGTTCGTCGGCTCCAACAGCGCGCTGGTGGCTCCGGTGACGGTGGGGGCTGGGGCGTATGTCGCCTCCGGGTCGGTGATCACCGCCGACGTGGCGCCCGACGCCCTGGCGCTGGGCCGCGCGCGGCAGGAGGCGAAGCCCGGCTGGGCCGCCCGCTTCCGCGCCAAGATGGCCGGCCTGCGCAAGTGAGCGCGGATGACCAGAAGCGCGCCGTCGGCGAGGCCGCGGCGCTGCGGATCGAGCCCGGCATGACGGTGGGCCTCGGCACGGGGTCGACCGCCGCGTTCTTCGTCGCGGCGCTGGGCCGGCGCGTGCGCGAGGGGCTCGCCATCCGCGGTGGGGTCGCGACTTCGCAGGCCACCGCGGCCCAGGCGGCCGCGCTCGGCATTCCGCTGCTCGACCTGAACGACGCCGGGCGGATCGACCTGACGGTGGACGGGGCCGACGAGGTCGCCCCCGGCCTCGCCATCATCAAGGGCGGCGGGGCGGCGCTGACGCGCGAGAAGCTGGTGTGGGAGGCCTCCGCCCGTTGCCTGGCGGTGGTGGACGCGGGCAAGCTCAGCGCTCAGCTCGGCCGCTTCCCCCTGTCGATCGAGGTGGTCGCCTTCGGCCACGTCGTCACCGCCGAGCGGATCCGCCGTGCGGCCGCCCATGCGGGCGTGCACGCCGAGCCGGCTTTGCGGATGCGCGACGGCGCCCCGCTCGTCACCGACAACGGCGGCCTGATCTACGACCTGCCGTGCGGGGCCATCCCCGACGTCCTGGCGCTCGCGCAGGCGCTCAAGGGCCTCACCGGCGTGGTGGAGCACGGGCTCTTCCCCGCCCTCGCCGACGAGGCGCTGGTGGCCACCGACACCGGCGTGCGTTCCCTCGGGCCGGCCGACAGCCTATCCTAGCGCAACCGTAGCGCGTGTTCCCGGAGCGGCCATGGCCGAGTTCGACTACGACCTGTTCGTCATCGGCGCCGGCTCGGGCGGCGTGCGCGCCGCGCGGCTGGCGGCCATGACGGGCGCGCGCGTCGCGGTCGCGGAGGAGAGCCGCGTGGGCGGCACCTGCGTGATCCGCGGCTGCGTGCCCAAGAAGTTCATGGTTTACGCCAGCGAGTTCGCCCGCCAGTTCGAGGACGCCCGCGGCTACGGCTGGACCGTGGGCGAGACGAGCTTCGACTGGGCGGAGTTCCGCTCCCGCCGCGACATGGAGGTCTCCCGCCTGTCGGGGATCTACGAGGCCAACCTCGCCAAGGCGGGCGCTGACCTGATCCGCGGCCGCGCCGTGTTCGAGGACGCCCACACCCTGCGCATCGAGGGCGACCATCCACGCACCGTCACGGCCGACAAGGTGCTGATCGCCGCCGGCGGCCGGCCCAAGCTGCCCAGCGACGTGCCGGGGATCGAGCACGTCATCACCTCCGACGAGGTGTTCGACCTTCCCGAGCTGCCGCGCTCCATGCTGATCGTCGGCGGCGGCTATATCGCCATCGAGTTCGCCTGCATCTTCCACGCGCTGGGCGTCGACCTGACGCTGGCCTATCGCGGCTCCAACCTTCTGCGCGGCTTCGACGAGGACGTGCGCTCGCACGTGGCCGAGGAGCTGAAGGCCCGCGGTCTGCGCGTGGCGCTGGCCTGCGAGCACGAGCGCATCGAGAAGCTGCCGGACGGGCGCGTGTGCAACCACGTACTCCGCGCCAAGCCGATCCAGACCGACGTCGTCATGTTCGCCACCGGCCGCGAGCCGCACGTGAAAGGGCTGGGGCTGGAGGCCGCCGGCGTCGAGCTGAACGAGAGGGGCGCGGTGCGCGTCGATGCGTACTCCAAGACCACCGCCGCCAACATCTGGGCGGTGGGCGACGTCACCGACCGCATCAACCTGACGCCCGTGGCGATCCGCGAGGCGCAGGCCTTCGCCGAGACCGAGTTTCACGGCCGCCCGACAGCCTTCGACCACGCCGACGTGCCCACCTCGGTCTTCTCGCAACCCCCCGTGGGCGTGGTCGGGCTGACGGAGGCTCAGGCCCGCCACAAGTTCCGCCACGTGGACATCTACCGCGCGCGCTTCCGCCCTATGCGCAACATGCTGGCCGGCAACGACGAGCGCGTGCTGATGAAGCTGGTGGTGGACGGCGAGACCGATCGCGTGCTCGGCTGCCACATCGTCGCGCCGGAGGGGCCGGAGCTGATCCAGCTCGCCGCGGTCGCCGTGAAGGCGGGGCTGACCAAGGCGCAGTGGGACGCCACCTGCGCGCTGCACCCCACGGTCGCCGAGGAGCTGGTGACGCTGCGCGAGAAGTACGTCCCGCAAGAGCTCATGGCCGCGGAGTGACGCCGACGCCCTGGAGGGCGCGGGTCGCGGGCGCCGTCGCGGTGGCGGTGGCCGCCCTGGCGCCGCTGGTCGCCTACGTCGGCAACCTGGGGTTCGCGCCGCTGGTCGCGGCTGCGGGCGCGGTCTCGGCCGTAACGCTCCACGCGCGGCGGCGGCCCTGGGCGGCGCTGGCGGTGCTGCTGGCCGCCGCCGTGTACGCGGCGCTGAGCTACCGCTGGGGCGCGGTGCGGCCCACGGCCTTCCCGCGCTACAAGGAGGTGGAGGCGCTCACCGGGCTGAAGCTGCTGCTGGAGACCGCGCTGTACGGGAGCTTCGTGCTCGCCGCGCGCGAGGCGCCGCGCGGGGCGGCCAGGCTCGCGGTGACCGTGCTGGGCTGCGGCTTCGCGCTGGTGGCGGGGCTGCTGCTGGTGGAGGCGCTGGGCGGCGCCGCCCTCTACCAGCTGATCAAGCGGGCGGCGCACCAGGCGACCCGGCCCGACCTCGCCCGGCGCAACGTCGCGCGCGGGCTCTACGCCCTGGCGCTGCTGCTGTGGCCGATGGCGCTGGGGCTGCGTGAGCGAGGCTGGACGGTCGTGGCCGCCGCCGTCGGGCTGGGCGGACTGGTGGCGGCCGTGCTGTTCCGCGTGGACGCGCCGGTCGCCGCGATCCTGCTCTCCACCGCCGTGCTGCTCGTGGTGCGCTACGGCGGCCCGCCCGCCGCGGCGGTCCTGGGCGGCGCGGCCGCGCTGGTCGTGCTGGCTGCGCCCTGGGCGGCGGCGCTCCTGCCCGGCGGAGGGGGCCCGGCGGGTTCGGCGCCGGTCGTGCAGGTGGCCGGCGGGGTGGCCAAGGCGAGCTGGGGCGCGCGGCTGGCCATCTGGCGCTTCGTGGGCGAGCGGGTGCGCGAGCGGCCGCTCGGCTGGGGCCTCGACGGCAGCCGGGTGTTCCCGCACGTGGTGCCCCTGCACCCGCACGACATGGCGCTGCAGGTCTGGCTGGAGCTGGGCGTCGTCGGCGCGGTCCTGGCGGCGGCCTTCTGGGCGGTGGTGTTCCTCGGCTGCGCGCGCCTCGCCCGCACCGACCGCAGCCTCGGGGCCGCCGCCGCGGCGAGCGCGACCGCCTACCTGGTGATCGGCGGGCTGTCGTTCGGCGTCTGGCAGGAGTGGTGGCTGGCGCTCGGCGCGCTCGCCGCCGCGACGGTGACCTGGCTTGCGACCGCGCGGCGCGTTTCCACGGGCGGGCGCGCCGACCTATATGCGGCCGCAGCATGAGCCCGCGCTGGTCCCCCTCGAGCTGGCGGTCGAAGCCCGTCCGCCACCTGCCGTCCGACTATCCGGACGCGGGCGCGCTGGCGCGCGTGGAGGGCGAACTCGCCAGCATGCCGCCGCTGGTGTTCGCCGGCGAGGCGCGCCGGCTGACGCACCACCTGGGCGAGGTCGCCGAGGGCCGCGCCTTCCTCTTGCAGGGCGGCGACTGTGCGGAGAGCTTCAAGGAGTTCCACGCCGACAACATCCGCGACTTCTTCCGGCTGGTGCTGCAGATGGCCGTGGTGCTCACCTTCGCGGGCGCCAAGCCTGTGGTGAAGGTCGGCCGCATCGCCGGCCAGTTCGCCAAGCCGCGCTCGGACGACACCGAGACGGTCGACGGGGTGACGCTGCCCTCCTACCGCGGCGACATCATCAACGGCCCGGAGTTCGAGCCCGCCGTGCGCGAGCCCGACCCGCAGCGGCTGCTCAAGGCCTACGCCCAGTCATCCTCGACGCTGAACCTGATCCGCGCCTATGCCCAGGGCGGGTTCGCCGACCTGTACAACATCCACGACTGGACGCTCGGCTTCGTCGCGGGCTCGCCCAACGCCGAGCGCTACCGCGAGATGTCGGGCAAGATCGCCGAGGCGCTGGACTTCATGGCCGCGGTGGGCGTCACGCCCGCCACCCATCCCGACCTCGCCCGCGTGGAGATGTTCACCAGCCACGAGGCCCTGCTGCTGGGCTATGAGCAGGCGCTCACCCGGCTGGACGGCCACACGGGCGAGTGGTTCGACACCAGCGCGCACATGCTCTGGATCGGCGAGCGCACCCGCCAGCCCGACGGCGCACACGTCGAGTTCTGCCGCGGCGTACGCAATCCCATCGGCCTGAAGTGCGGCCCGACCATGGAGCCCGACGAGCTCCTGCGCATGATCGACCTGCTCAACCCGCAGGACACGCCCGGCCGCCTGACGCTGATCGGCCGCTTCGGCGCGGACAAGGTCGCCTCGCGCCTGCCGCGGCTGATGGGGGCGGTGAAGCGCGCCGGCCGCCGCGTGGTCTGGTCGTGCGACCCCATGCACGGCAACACGCTGAAGGCGGCCAACGGCTACAAGACCCGCCCCTTCGACCGCATCCTCACCGAGGTGCGCGGCTTCTTCGACGTGGCGGCGGCCGAGGGCGTGCACGCGGGCGGGGTCCACCTGGAGATGACCGGCCAGAACGTCACCGAGTGCCTCGGCGGCGCCCGCGCCCTCACCGAGGACGAGCTCAGCCGCCGCTACCACACCCACTGCGACCCGCGGCTGAACGCCGACCAGGCGTTGGAGCTCGCCTTTCTCGTCGCCGAGCGCCTCCGCGGCGCGCGCGAGGGCCGCCCGCTGCGCGCCACCGGCTAGGGGTGACGCGACCGCCCGGCTCGGGCTAACCCATCGCGCATGGCCTCCAAGCTGCGCCCCACCCCGTTCGCCCTCGGCCCCGTGCACTTCATCGGGATCGGCGGCATCGGCATGAGCGGCATCGCCGAGATCATGCTGCGCATCGGCTACCAGGTGCAGGGCTCGGACGCGAAGGCGTCCACCAACACCGAGCGGCTGGCGGCGCTGGGCGCGCGCATCTTCACCGGCCACGACGCGGCCAACCTCGAGGGCGCGAGCGCGGTCGTCTACTCCACCGCGATCAAGCCGGAGAACCCCGAGTTCGCCGCCGCCCGCGAGCGCCGCCTGCCGCTGGTGCGCCGCGCGGAGATGCTCGCCGAGCTCATGCGCCTGCAGTTCTCGGTGGCCGTGGGCGGCACCCACGGCAAGACCACCACCACCTCCATGATCGCCGCCCTGCTCGACGCGGGCGGCATGGACCCCACGGTGGTCAACGGCGGCATCATCAACGCCTACGGCACCAACGCCAAGGTGGGAGACGGCGACTGGATCGTGGTGGAGGCCGACGAGAGCGACGGCAGCTTCCTGCGCCTGAAGTCCACGGTCGCCGTGGTCACCAACATCGACGCGGAGCACCTGGACCACTGGGGCGACTTCGATGCGGTGAAGAAGGGCTTCTGCGACTTCGTGGAGAACATCCCCTTTTACGGCTTCGCCGCCGTCTGCCTCGATCACCCGGAGGTTCAGGCGCTGGCGGCGCGCGTGGAGAACCGCCGCCTGGTCACCTACGGCGTCTCGCCCCAGGCGGAGGTGCGCGCGACGCGCATCGACATGGGCCCGGAGGGTGCCGACTACGACGTGCGCATCCAGCCCCGCGAGGGTGAGCCGATGGACTGGCTGGGCCTGAAGCTGCCCATGACGGGCAAGCACAACGTGCTCAACAGCCTCGCCGCCCTGGCGGTGGCGCGCGAGCTGGGGCTGGACGAGGCGGCCATCCGCAAGGGCCTGGCCGGCTTCGGCGGCGTGAAGCGGCGCTTCACCACCACCGGCACGGCGCGCGGGGTGCGAGTCATCGACGACTACGGGCACCACCCTGTCGAGATCGCCGCCGTGCTCAAGGCGGCGCGCGAGGTGCAGTCGGGCGGCGACGGACGCGTCATCGCCGTGGTCCAGCCCCACCGCTACACCCGCCTGCGCGACCTGTTCGCCGAGTTCAGCGCCGCCTTCCACGACGCCGACACCGTGGTGGTGGCCGACGTCTACGCGGCGGGCGAGACGCCGATCGAGGGCGCCAGCCGCGACGCGCTGGTGGAGGGCCTGCGCCGCTACGGCCACCGCCATGTGCTGCCGCTGGAGAGCGCCACCGCCCTGCCGCGCCTGATCGCCGCCGAGGCCAAGCCGGGCGATCTTGTGGTCTGCCTGGGCGCCGGCGACATCACCAGCTGGGCCTACGCGCTGCCCGGCCAACTGGAGGCGATGCCCGCATGACGGACATCACCGGCGGCTGCCAGTGCGGCGCGGTGCGCTACGCCCTTTCGGATACTCCGCGCAGCACCGTCTGCCACTGCCGCATGTGCCAGCGCGCGGTGGGCAACGTGTTCGCCGCCCTGGCCATGGTGCCCAAGAGCGCCGTCACTTGGACGCGGGGCGAGCCCACGCTCTACGCCAGCTCCAACGTGGCCAAGCGCGGCTTCTGCCGCGACTGCGGCACGCCACTGACCTTCGCCTTTGATGACCGCGACCGGATGGAGGTCACCATCGGCAGCCTCGACGACCCGGGCGCCTGGCCCATGACCGAGCACTTCGGCGTCGAGTCCCGGGTGGGCTGGGTGGCGCTTAACCCCGGCCTGCCGGAGAGCCGCACGCAGGACAGCGCCGACTCGCCGGTCAACGCGCCCGGCTTCCGCCCGCAGCAGGGCGGCGCGAGGTGAGCGCCCCGGCGACGCAGGACTGGCTCGACCGCCTGCCGCCGGTCCGCGGCCGCGTGCAGCGCGACGCGCCGCTGGCGCCCTTCACCTGGCTGCGCGTCGGCGGCCCGGCGGACCTGCTGTTCCTGCCCGCCGACGAGGACGACCTCGCCGCCTTCCTCGCGGTCCTGGACCCGGGCGTGCCCCTGACGGTGCTGGGCGTCGGCTCCAACACCCTGGTGCGCGACGGCGGGGTGGAGGGCGTGGTCGTGCGCCTCGGCAAGGGCTTCGCCGCCGTGCAGGCGGGGGAGGGCGCAACGGTAGCGGCGGGCGCCGCGGCCCTCGACTCCGCCCTGGCGCGGGGCGCGGCGGAGGCCGGGATCGCCGGGCTGGAGTTCTTCACCGGCGTGCCGGGCACGGTGGGCGGCGCGGTGGCCATGAACGCCGGCTGCTACGGCGCCGAGACGCGCGAGGTGTGCGTCAGCGCCCACGGCCTCGACCGCGCCGGCCGCCCCGTCACCTCCGGCGATCCCTCCGCCTGGACCTACCGCCACGGCTGGGGCGCGGAGGAGGGCGTGGTCGTCACGGGCGCGCGGTTCCAGGGCCGCCCCGACGATCCCGCCGCCGTGGCGCGCCGCATGGCCGACATCACCGCCCGCCGCGAGCGGACCCAGCCCGTGCGCGAGAAGACCGGCGGCTCCACCTTCAAGAACCCCCCCGGCCACAGCGCCTGGAAGCTGGTCGACGACGCCGGCTGGCGCGGCAAGCCGTTCGGCGGGGCGATGTTCTCCCCCCTGCACAGCAATTTCCTGATCAACACGGGCGAGGCCACCGCCACCGACCTGGAGAGCCTGGGCGAAACCGTGCGCGCCGACGTGCGCGCGCAGACCGGCGTCGAGCTGCAGTGGGAGGTGAAGCGGGTGGGGCGGGCGGTCTAGGTC
>CAXTBN010000053.1:0-19152 GCA_964242895.1 uncultured Caulobacteraceae bacterium
ACCTCTACGTCTCCCACGGCGCCGGCGCCTACATCTGCGGCGAGGAGACGGCGCTGCTGGAGTCGCTGGAGGGCAAGAAGGGCCAGCCACGGCTCAAGCCGCCATTCCCGGCCGGCGCGGGCCTCTACGGTTGCCCCACGACGGTGAACAACGTCGAATCGATCGCGGTGGTGGGCACGATCCTGCGCCGTGGGGCGGGATGGTTCGCGGGCTTCGGCCGGCCGAACAACACCGGCACCAAGGTGATGAGCATCTCCGGCCACGTGCAGAAGCCCTGCAATGTGGAGGAGGCCATGAGCATCCCGCTGAAGCAGCTCCTCGAGGAGCACTGCGGCGGCGTGCGCGGCGGCTGGGGCAACCTGAAGGCGGTGATCCCCGGCGGCTCCTCCGTGCCGATGATCCCGGCCGAGCAGTGCGAGACCGCGCTGATGGACTTCGACTCGCTGCGCGAGCTGAAGAGCGGCCTCGGCACCGCGGCGGTGATCGTGATGGACCAGTCCACCGACCTCGTCGCCGCCATCGCCCGCATCGCCTTCTTCTACAAGCACGAGAGCTGCGGCCAGTGCACGCCCTGCCGCGAGGGCACCGGCTGGATGTGGCGCGTGCTCGAGCGCATGGCGCGCGGCGAGGCCGAGATGGGCGAGATCGACACGCTTCTCGACGTCGCCAGCCAAGTGGAGGGCCATACCATCTGCGCGTTGGGAGATGCGGCCGCTTGGCCGATCCAGGGCCTGTTCCGCCACTTCCGCCCCGAGGTGGAGGCGCGCATCAGCCGCTACCGCGTGGCCAAGCCGCACGTGCAGGGCGCAACCCTGCTGGCGGCGGAGTAAGCGCGCATGCCTTCAGCCAAGGTCAACGGCGTCGAGGTCGCGTTCGAGCCCGGGATGACGGTGCTCCAGGTGGCCGAGCGCGCGGGCGTGGAGATTCCGCGGTTCTGCTACCACGAGCGCCTGTCCATCGCCGGCAACTGCCGCATGTGCCTGGTCGAGGTGAAGCCCGGCCCGCCCAAGCCGCAGGCCAGCTGCGCCCTTCCGGCCGCCGACAAGCAGGAGATCTTCACCGACAGCGCCATGGTGCAGAAGGCGCGCAAGGGGGTGATGGAGTTCCTGCTCATCAACCACCCGCTGGACTGCCCGATCTGCGACCAGGGCGGCGAGTGCGACCTGCAGGACCAGGCGCTCGGCTACGGCCGCGACGACACGCGCTACGCCGAGAACAAGCGGGCCGTGGAAGAGAAGTTCATGGGCCCGCTCATCAAGACGGTGATGACGCGGTGCATCCAGTGCACCCGCTGCGTGCGCTTCGCGACCGAAGTGGCCGGCGTGCCCGAGCTCGGCATGACCGGCCGCGGCGAGGACGCGGAGATCACCACCTACCTCGAGCAGGCGGTCACCAGCGAGCTCACGGGCAACCTCGTGGACGTGTGCCCGGTGGGCGCGCTCACCTCGCGGCCCTACGCCTTCAACGCCCGGCCGTGGGAGCTGAAGAAGACCGAGTCCATCGACGTGCACGACGCGCTGGGCAGCGCCATCCGCGTGGACGCCAAGGGCGCGGAGGTCATGCGGATCCAGCCGCGCGTGAACGAGCAGATCAACGAGGAGTGGATCAGCGACAAGACGCGCCACGCGGTCGACGGACTGATGCGCCAGCGGCTGGACCGGCCCTACGTGCGCGTCGACGGCCGCCTGCGCGCGGCGAGCTGGGGTCAGGCGTTCGCCGCCATCGCCGGCCGCGTCCGCGCCGCCTCGCCCGACCGCGTGGGCGTGATCGCGGGCGACCTGCACGACGCCGAGTCGATAAAGGCGGCGATGGACCTGTTCTCCGCGCTCGGCGTGAAGAGCCTGGACTGCCGGCAGGACGGCTCGCAGTTGGGCCGCGGTCCGCGCGAGAGCTGGCTGTTCAACACCACGATCACCGGCATCGACGACGCCGACATGATCCTCCTGGTCGGGACCAACCCGCGGCTCGAGGCGGCGGTGATGAACGCCCGCATCCGCCGGGGCTGGCTGCAGGGCAAGACCCGCGTGGGCCTGATCGGCGCGCCGGCGGAGCTCAGCTACCCGCACGAGTACCTGGGCGCCGGGGCGGAGAGCCTGCGCCGGCTTGGCGAGACCGAGTTCGGCCGCGCGTTCGCCGAAGCGAAGACGCCCATGGTGATCCTCGGCGGCGGCGCCCTGGCGCGCGCCGACGGCGCCGCCGTGGCCGCGCTCGCCGCCGGCTTGCATCCGGGGCTGGTGCGCGAGGGCTGGAACGGCCTCAACGTGCTGCACACGGCCGCCAGCCGCGTGGGCGGCCTCGACATGGGCTTCATCCCCCGGGAGGGCGGGCTCGACACGACGGCCATGCTGCAGCCCGGCGCGCTCGACGTGCTGTTCCTGCTGGGCGCCGACGAGCTCGATCTGTCGACGGTCGGCCGCGAGGCCTTCGTGATCTACCAGGGCAGCCACGGCGACGCCGGAGCCAACCGCGCCGACGTGATCCTGCCGGGCGCCGCCTACACGGAGAAGGACGGGATCTACGTCAACACGGAGGGCCGGGTGCAGCTCGCGCCCCGCGCGATCTTCCCCAAGGGCGAGGCCAAAGACGACTGGGCCATCCTGCGCGCCCTCTCCGCCGAGCTGGGCGCCACGCTGCCTTACGACACGCTGGACGAGTTGCGGGCGCGGTTGATGGCCGACCACCCCACCTTCGCCCAGGTCGACTACACCCAGGGCCATCTCACGGCCGCGACGCTGGACGCCTCGGCCCTGTACGCGTCCGGCGAGGTGAGCGACGCGCCGTTCCACGCCGTGGTGACCGACTACTACATGACCGACCCGATCGCGCGCGCCAGCGTGACCATGGCCGAGTGCTCCGCCCTGCACTCGGGCGCGCACCGGATCGCGGCGGAGTGATCCCGGTGAACCCCTGGACCACCCCCGTCGGCTGGACGCTGCTGACGCTCGGACAGGTGCTCCTGTTCGTGGCGGCGGTGCTCGTCAGCCTCGCCTTCCTGTTGCTCGCAGACCGCAAGATCTGGGCGGGCGTGCAGATGCGCAAAGGGCCCAACGTCGTCGGCCCGTTCGGGCTGATGCAGTCCTTCGCCGATTTCCTGAAGTTCGTGCTGAAGGAGATCACCATCCCGGCGGGGGCGGACAAGGCCGTCTTCCTGCTCGCCCCGATGATGAGCTTCGTCCTGGCCTTCATCGGCTGGGCGGTTATCCCCGCCGGACCCGGTTGGGTGATCGCCAACGTCAACGTCGGCATTCTTTACCTGCTCGGCGTGAGCTCGCTCGGCGTCTACGGCATCATCATGGGCGGCTGGGCGTCGAACTCGAAGTACCCGTTCCTGGGCGGCCTGCGGTCTGCGGCGCAGATGGTGAGCTACGAGGTCTCCATCGGGCTCGTGATCATCAACGTGGTGATCCTTGCCGGGTCGATGAACCTGTCCACCATCGTCGATGCGCAGGCCGGCGGCTTCTGGAACTGGAACGTGCTGGGGGGAGGGGGCCTGCGCAACCTGATCCTGGCCCCGGTCATGATCGTGATGCTGTGGGTGTTCTACGTTTCGGCGCTGGCCGAGACGAATCGGCCGCCTTTCGACCTGCCCGAGGCCGAGAGCGAACTCGTGGCCGGCTACCAAGTGGAGTACAGCTCCACGCCGTACCTGCTGTTCATGATCGGCGAATACGCCAACATCGTGCTGATGTGCGCCATGATCAGCATCCTGTTCTGCGGCGGTTGGCATGCGCCCTGGCCGGAAGGTTACCTCGACCACGCACCGGGCTTCCTGCGCAGCCTTCACGGCTTCGTCTTCTTCGCGGCCAAGATCTGCTTCTGGTTCTTCATGATCGCGATGGCCAAGGCGATCGTGCCCCGTTACCGCTACGACCAACTGATGCGGCTGGGCTGGAAGATCTTCCTGCCCACCTCCATCCTGGCCGTGGTGCTTGTGTCCGCCTGGCGCGTGTTCGGCGTCCAGGCTTAAGGAGTTCCCATGGCTCTCGGAGCCCGCATCACCCAGGCCGTCAAAGGGGCGGCGCTGCTGGACTTCGCCGGAGCCTTCGGGCTCGCGATGAAGTACATGCTGAAGCCCAAGGCGACGATCTTCTACCCCAACGAAAAGGGGCCGCTGTCGCCGCGCTTCCGGGGCGAGCACGCGCTGCGCCGCTATCCCAACGGCGAGGAGCGGTGCATCGCCTGCAAGCTGTGCGAGGCCATCTGCCCCGCCCAAGCCATCGTCATTGACGCCGAGCCCCGCGCCGACGGCAGCCGGCGCACCACGCGCTACGACATCGACATGGTGAAGTGCATCTACTGCGGCCTGTGCCAGGAGGCCTGCCCGGTGGACGCCATCGTGGAGGGCCCGAACTTCGAGTTCTCCACCGAGACGCGCGAGGAGCTCTACTACGACAAGGAGCGCCTGCTCGCGAACGGCGACCGCTGGGAGCGCGAGATCGCCAAGAACCTCGAGATCGACGCGCCCTACCGCTGATCCGCGGCGGGGCCTCGGCTCCGCTTCCCTCTCGCCCCCAAGCGCTCTAGGACGGGCGCGCTTTCCACCGGGAGTCCCCGACCGCCCATGGGCGTCCAGGCCATCGCCTTCTACGTGTTGAGCGTGATCACCGTGGCCTCGGCCGCGTTCGTGGTGACGCAGCGCAATCCCGTGCACAGCGTGCTGTTCCTGATCCTGACCTTCTTCACCGCCGCCGGGCTGTTCGTGCTCTTGGGGGCTGAATTCTTGGCCATGCTGCTGGTCGTGGTCTATGTCGGTGCGGTCGCGGTGCTGTTCCTGTTCGTGGTGATGATGCTGGACGTGGACTTCGGCTCTCTGCGGGCCGGCTTCGCCCAGTACCTGCCGCTGGGCATGGTGGTCGCCGCCTTCCTGCTGTCGGAGATGATCCTGGTCGCCACCGCCGTCGCGACGCGCGGAACCCACATCCAGACCGGCCCGAGCGCACCGACATCTGTGACCAACACCGAGGCGATCGGACGCGTGCTGTATACGGACTACGCCTACTTCTTCCAGGCGGCGGGGATGATCTTGCTGGTGGCCATGATCGGCGCCATCGTGCTGACGCTGCGCCACCGCCCGGGCGTCAAGCGTCAGAACGTCGGCCAGCAGGTGCAGCGCACGGTGGCCACCGGCATGCAGGTGCACAAGGACGTGAAGGTCGGCGAAGGGGTGACGCTGTGAGCGGCGGCGTGACGCTCGCCCACTACCTGACGGTGGCGGCCATGCTGTTCACCATCGGCGTGTTCGGCATCTTCGTGAACCGCCGCAACATCATCATCATCCTGATGGCTATAGAGCTCATCCTCCTGGCCGTGAACATCAATCTGGTCGCTTTCTCCGTGTACCTGCACGACGTGGTGGGCCAGATCTACGCCATGTTCGTGCTGACCGTGGCGGCCGCCGAGGCCGCCGTGGGCTTGGCGATCCTGGTGACCTTCTTCCGCAACCGGGGCGACATCAGCGTCGAAGACGCCGCCACCATGAAGGGCTGAGGACCGGTTCCGTGACGTTGATCCTCGCCCTCCTGGTGTTCGGCCCGCTGTTCGGCGCGGCCGTGGCCGGCCTGTTCGGCCGCCGTATCGGCGACACCGCGTCCATGGCCGTGACCACGGGCCTGCTGTTCCTCTCCTGCGCGCTTGCGTGGCTGACGTTCGGGCGCGTGGCCTTCGGCGACTGGGCCGGCCACCACGTGATCGAGTGGGCGCGCTTCATCGACGTGGGCGCCTTCCGGTCCGCCTGGTCCGTGCGGCTCGACACGCTGTCGGCCGTGATGCTGATCGTGGTGACGACGGTCTCCGCGCTCGTACACCTGTACTCCTGGGGGTACATGGAGGACGACCCCAGCAAGCCGCGGTTCTTCGCCTATCTGTCGCTGTTCACCTTCGCCATGCTGATGCTGGTGACGGCCGCTGACTTCATGCAGCTGTTCTTCGGTTGGGAGGGCGTCGGCCTGGCGAGCTACCTGCTCATCGGCTTCTGGTTCAAGAAGCCGACCGCCAACGCCGCCTCGATCAAGGCTTTCGTTGTCAACCGGGTGGGCGACTTCGGCTTCGCCCTCGGCATCATGACCATCTTCTGGCAGTTCGGCGCCATCGACTTCGCCACCCTGTTCCCGCAGATCGCGAGCCACGCCGGCCGCACCTGGGGCTTCGCCGGCGGGACCTGGAGCGCGCTCGACCTCGCCGGCGTGCTGCTGCTGATCGGCGCCATGGGCAAGTCGGCCCAGTTCTTCCTGCACACCTGGCTGCCCGACGCGATGGAGGGGCCCACGCCGGTCAGCGCCCTGATCCACGCGGCCACCATGGTGACCGCGGGCGTCTACATGCTCTGCCTGCTGTCGCCGCTGTACGAGCATGCGCCCCAGGCGCGGAACCTGATCATCATCGTCGGCGCGGTGACCTCGCTGTTCGCCGCCACCGTCGGCTTGGCGCAGAACGACATCAAGCGGGTGATCGCCTATTCGACCTGCTCGCAGCTGGGCTACATGTTCTTCGCCGCGGGCGTGGGCGCCTACCAGGCGGCCATGTTCCACCTGTTCACCCACGCCTTCTTCAAGGCGCTGCTGTTCCTGGGCGCGGGCTCGGTGATCCACGGCATGCACCACGAGCAGGACATGCGGCGCATGGGCGGGCTGGCGCGCTTCCTGCCGATCACCTTCGCGGCCATGACGGTGGGCAACATCGCCATCACCGGCCTGGGCATCCCCGGGATCGGCGGCTTCTCGGGCTTCTACTCCAAGGACGCGATCCTTGAGACGGCCTTCGCCAACGGGCAGGCCGGCAACGGGCTCGGGTACTTCGGATACTTCATCGGCACGCTGGTGGCCGGCCTGACCGCCTTCTACTCGTGGCGGCTGGCCTTCATGACCTTCAACGGGCCCAAGGCGTGGGAGCACGCCCACGCCGATGCTCACGCGACGGGGGGGCAGGCCGCCTCGGCCACGGCGCACAGCGATCACGCGACCTCCGCCCAGCACGAGACCCACTCCGAGCCGGACGAGAATACGGGCGGGCATGCCGCCGACGACCATCACGGCGTCGACGCCCACCACCCGCCGCACGAGAGCCCGTGGACCATGCTGGTCCCGCTTGTCGTGCTGTCGATCGGCGCGATCGCGGCGGGCTTCGTGTTCATGCCGTACTTCATCGGCGAGCATCAGGCCGACTTCTGGCGCGGCTCCATCTTCACCGGCCCGGGCAACCGTGTGCTGGAGACGCGCGAGCACCTGCAGAGCTGGGTGCCGAACCTGCCGTTGGCGGCCGCCGTGCTCGGCACCCTGGTCGCGGCGTACTACTACCTGTGGCACATCGGGCTGGCGAAGCGCATCGCCGACCGGCGGGGGCCGCTCTACACCTTCCTGTACAACAAGTGGTTCTTCGACGAGCTGTACCAGGCGACCTTCGTGCGCGGCGCCAAGGCGCTGGGCGATCTCCTGTGGAAGCGCGGCGACGTCGCCACCATCGACAAGCTGGGGCCGAACGGCTTCGCCTGGATGTCCGCGCGGTTCGCGGGCGTGCTCGGGCGTTTCCAGTCCGGCCTGATCTACCACTACGCCTTCGTCATGCTGCTGGGTCTGGCGGGCCTGCTCTCCTACGCCCTGTGGGCGTGGGCGCGCTGAGCGGGGGGGACCAGCATGACCGGCATCCTCTCCGTCATCACCTTCCTGCCGTTGGTGGGCGTGGTGGCCGTGCTTCTGGCGGGCGGCCTGGCGGGCAAGCGCGTCGACGCGGCCACCACGCAGTTCAACGTCAAGCTGATCGCGCTCGTGACCACGCTCGCCACCTTCGCCCTTAGCGTGGTCATGGTGGCGCGGTTCGACATGTCGAACCCCGGCTTCCAGTTCGAAGAGGCGCAGACCTGGTTCGCGGGCGCGAGCTACCGCATGGGCGTCGACGGCATCAGCGTGCTGCTGGTGCTGCTCACCACCTTCCTCATGCCCCTGTGCATCCTGGCCAGCTGGAGCACCATCAAGGACAGGGTGGTCGAGTACTTCGTCGCCTTCCTGGTGCTCGAGACGCTGATGGTCGGCACTTTCTGCGCCCTCGACCTGATCCTGTTCTACATCTTCTTCGAGTTCGGCCTGATCCCGATGTTCATCATCATTGGGGTGTGGGGTGGCAAGAACCGCATCTACGCGGCCTACAAGTTCTTCCTGTACACGCTGCTGGGTTCCGTCCTTATGTTGGCGGCGATCCTGGCGATGGCGGGGATCGCGGGGACAACGTCGATACCCGAGCTGCTGCGGTACCACTTCGACCCTAACCTGCAGCTGTTCCTGTGGCTCGCCTTCTTCGCCTCCTTCGCGGTGAAGATGCCCATGTGGCCGGTGCACACCTGGCTGCCGGACGCGCACGTGGAGGCGCCGACTGCGGGCTCGGTGATCCTGGCGGGGGTGCTGCTGAAGCTCGGCGGCTACGGCTTCATGCGCTTCAGCGTGCCCATGTTCGCGTACGCCAGCCACGCCTTCCAGCCGCTGGTGTTCGCACTGAGCGTGACGGCCATCGTCTGGGCGTCGCTCGTCGCCTTCCGCCAGACGGACATCAAGAAGCTGATCGCCTACTCGTCGGTGGCGCACATGGGCTTCGTCACCATGGGCATCTTCTCGGGAAACCTGCAGGGCGAACAGGGCGCGCTCTACCAGATGCTGAGTCACGGGGTGATCTCGGGCGCGCTCTTCCTGTGCGTGGGCGTGGTCTACGACCGGATGCACACGCGCGAGATCGCCTTCTACGGCGGGCTGGTGAACCGCATGCCGGTGTACGCGGCGGTGTTCCTGCTGTTCACCATGGGCAACGTCGGCCTGCCGGGGACCAGCGGCTTCATCGGCGAGATGCTTACGATGGTGGGCGCCTACGGCGCGTCGACCATGACGGCGCTGATCGCCTGCACGGGCGTGATCCTGTCGGCGGTGTACGCGCTCGCGCTCTACCGGCGCGTCACGCTGGGCGAGATGACCAACCCGGCGCTGGCCGCCATCACCGACATGGACGCGCGCGAGTGGGTGATCTTCGCGCCGCTCGTGGTCGGCACCCTGGTGCTGGGCGTCTACCCGCACCTGATCACCGACGTGACGGCCGCCTCCGTGGGCCGGCTGGTCGACGCCTGGCGCTCCGGCGCCGGCCGCTAGGAAGCCTCGTATGGACCTGTCCGGCGCGCTGCAGATCGCGCTCCCCGAGATCATCCTGGCGCTGTCGGCGTTGGCGCTCCTGGCCTTCGGCGCCTTCGCCGGGGACAAGGCCACGCGCTTCGTCTCGGCGGGCGCGGGCGTGGCCCTGTGCGCCGCCGCGGCCGCCGCGGCCCTGGGGGACTTCGGCACCGCCTTCTCCGGCGGCTTCGTGGCCGACTCGTTGTCGCGCTACGCCAAGGTGTTGATCTACCTCATGAGCGCGGTGGCCATCGTGCTGGGAGATCCCTGGCTCGGGCGCATGAACAACTCGCGCTTCGAGTACCCGGTGCTGATCGTGCTCTCGACGCTGGGGCTGGGCGTGATGGCCTCGTCCGGCGACCTGATCTCGCTCTACGTGGGCGTCGAGCTGTTCAGCCTGGCGACCTACGTGCTCGCCGCCTTCCGCCGCGACGACGCCCGGGCGTCCGAGGCGGGGCTGAAGTACTTCCTGCTCGGCTCGCTGAGCTCGGGCCTGCTGCTGTACGGAGCGTCGCTGATCTACGGCTTCGCAGGCAGCGTGCGCTTCCCCGCCATCGCCGCGGCGGTGGCGCAGGCGCACGGCACGGGTGTGATCTTCGGCCTCGTGTTCCTGATCTGCGGCCTGGCGTTCAAGGTCTCGGCCGCGCCGTTCCAC
Organism: uncultured Caulobacteraceae bacterium; assembly: GCA_964242895.1. Classification (GTDB taxonomy): domain Bacteria; phylum Pseudomonadota; class Alphaproteobacteria; order Caulobacterales; family Caulobacteraceae; genus JASLDZ01. The sequence goes on from CAXTBN010000053.1 coordinate 9,796, forward strand.
ATGTGGACGCCCGACGTCTACGAGGGCGCGCCGACGCCCGTGGTGGCCTACATCGCCGCCGCGCCGAAGCTCGCCGCCATGGTGCTGTTCGCTCGCGCGCTCGGCCAGGGCTTCCCCACCGCCACGGCGCAGTGGGCGCAGGTGCTGGTGGTCATCGCCGTGCTGAGCGTCACCGTCGGAGCGGTCGCGGGCATCGTGCAGCGCAATCTCAAGCGCCTCCTGGCCTACAGCTCCATCGCCAACATCGGCTACGCCCTGATCGGCTTGTCGGCCGGCACCCAGCAGGGGGTGGAGGGCATGCTGGTGTTCATGACTCTGTACATCATCGACATCACCGGCTTCTTCGCCTGCCTGGAGGCGCTGAAGCGCGACGGCAAGCCGATCGAGCGGCTGGAGGACTTCGCCGGCCTGATCAAGACGCACCCGGGCATCGCGCTGACGCTGACCGCCCTGTCCCTGAGCGTGCTGGGCCTGCCGCCGTTCTCGGGGTTCTGGTCCAAGGTGTTCGTGTTCAAGGCGGCCATCGCCGCGGGCGAGACGCCGGTGGCCGTGTTCGCGCTGGTCATGAGCGTGGTGGCGGCCTTCTACTACCTGCGCCTGATCAAGACGATGTGGTTCGACCCGGCCGCGGGCCCGGTGGACTCCGGACCGATCGAAGCCAAGGGCGTGGCTTACGCCGCGGGCCTGTTCGCCTTCCCGGTCGTGATCCCGGCGCTGGCGATCCTGCAGCCGGCGGCGGCGCTGGCCTCGCGGGCGTTCGGTGGACTCCACCCCTGAGCCGGCGGGTGCGGCCGCCGCTCCGGGTGGTGACTCGATGACGAGTTCGGCCACGCTGCGATGGTGAGTTCGGCGACTCCGATCCTCACCTTCGACAGCCTCGACTCCACCAACGCCGAGGCGCGGCGTCGCGCGGAGGCGGGGGAGGGCGGCCCGCTCTGGATCACCGCCGCCGTTCAGACCGCCGGGCGGGGTCGGCGCGGGCGCGACTGGTCGACCGAGCGCGGCAATCTCGCCGCGACCCTGCTGACCACCACGCGCCGCCAGCCCGCAGAGGCGGCGCAGGTCTCCTTCGTCACCGCGCTGGCGGTGGCCGATCTCGCGGCGAGCTACGTTCCCGAGGCGCTGGTGCGGCTGAAATGGCCCAACGACGTGTTGGTGGCGGGCGACAAGGTCTCCGGCGTGCTCATCGAGTCCGGCCCGCGCACGGGCGGAGGCCTGTGGCTGGCGGTGGGCGTCGGCGTGAACCTCGCCCATGCACCGGCCGGCACGGAGCGCCCGGCCACCGCGCTCGCCGACCACCTGCGCGCCGACCTCACCCGCGCGCCCACACCCGCGGAAGCGCTCGTCACGCTCGCCGAGGCCTTCGCGCGCTGGACGGGCATCTGGGACGACGACGGCTTTCCGGCCATCGCCGACGCCTGGAGCGCCCGGGCCGACCTCGGAGCCCGCGTCGCCGCCCGCCTTCCCGCCGAGACGCTGGAGGGTGTCGCCGAGGCTCTGGAGTCCGACGGGGCGCTGCGCCTACGGCTGGACGACGGCGCCGTGCGCCGCATCACCGCCGGTGACGTATTCCCGCTCGCGCCCGCCGCGAGGGCCGCCTGATGCTGCTGGCCGTCGAGCAGGGCAACACCAACACCCTTTTCGCCGTCCATGACGGGAGCGAGTGGATCGCCCAGTGGCGCACCGCCACCGAGAGCACCCGCACCGCCGACGAGTACGCCGTGTGGCTGTCGCAGCTGCTCTCCATGGCCGGCCTGACGCTCGGCGTTCTCGACGGCTGCATCATCTCCAGCGTGGTCCCGCAGTCGATCTTCAACCTGCGCAACCTGGCGCGGCGTTACCTGCACACCGAGCCCATGGTGGTCGGCGAGAACGTCGAGCTGGGCGTGCCCGTGCGCATCGAGAAGCCGCGCGAGGCCGGCGCCGACCGGCTGGTCAACGCCCTGGGCGCGCACCTCGCCTACGCCGGCGACCTGATTGTGATCGACAGCGGCACCGCCACCACCTTCGACGTGGTCGCCGCCGACGGCGGATTCGAGGGCGGGGTGATCGCGCCCGGCATCAACCTCTCCATGCAGGCGTTGCACGAGGCCGCCGCCAAGCTGCCCCGCGTCGCCATCCAGCGACCCGAGCGCAACCGCGTGATCGGCCACGACACCGTCAGCGCCATGCAGTGCGGCGTGTTCTGGGGCTACATCGGCCTGATCGAAGGCCTCGTCGCGCGCATCAGGGCGGAGTGGGCCAGGCCCATGACCGTGATCGGCACGGGCGGCGTCGCCTCCTTGTTCGAGGGCGCGACGCAGGCCATCGACCGCTTCGACCCCGACCTTACGCTGCGCGGCCTCCTCGAAATCCACCGGCGCAACGCCCATCTGACGAGCGAATGACAGACACACACGCGACGCGGGCCGGCCCCGCGCCAAATCCGAATGACGAACTCGTCTTCCTGCCGCTGGGCGGCTCGAACGAGATCGGCATGAACTTCAACCTGTACGGCTACGGCCCCGAGCACGACCGCAAGTGGATCGCCGTCGACCTAGGCGTCACCTTCGGCGATGTGACCACGCCCGGCGTGGACATCATCGTGCCCGACCCGACCTACATCGCCGACGAGGCGCACAACCTCCTCGGCATCGTGCTGACTCACGCGCACGAGGACCACATCGGCGGCCTCGCCTGGCTGTGGCCGCGGCTCAAGGCCCCCGTCTACTGCACGCCCTTCACCGCCTTCCTGGTGCGCGAGAAGCTCCGCGAGGCGGACCTTCTCGACAAGGTGACGATCAACGTCGTGCCGCTGGGCGGGCAGGTGCGGCTCGGGCCGTTCACGATCGACCTCGTGACCATGACCCATTCCACGCCCGAGCCGAACGCCTTGGCGATCCGCACTCCGCTGGGCGTTGTGCTGCACACGGGCGACTGGAAGCTCGACGCCGACCCCATCACCGGCGGACTGACCGACGTCGCCGCCCTCAGCCGCCTCGGCGACGAGGGCGTGCTGGCCATGACCTGCGACAGCACCAACGTGTTCGTCGACGGCGTCGCGGGCTCCGAGGCCACGGTGCGCACGGCCATGACCAAGCTGATCGGCGAATTGAAGGGGAAGATCGCGGTCGGGTGCTTCGCCTCCAACGTGGCGCGCATGGACAGCGTGATCCGCGCCGCCGAAGCCAACGACCGCCGCGTGTGCCTCCTGGGCCGCTCCATGCACCGCATGGCGGCGGCCGCCCGCTCCGTGGGCCTGCTCCAGGGCGTGCAGGACTTCGTGGGCGACGCCGAAGCCGGCTACTTCCCGGACGACAAGGTGCTCTACCTCTGCACGGGCAGCCAGGGCGAGCCGCGCGCCGCCCTCAGCCGCATCGCCGACGGCAGCCATCATCACGTGAACCTGGGGCAGGGCGACCACGTGGTGTTCTCCTCGCGCCAGATTCCCGGCAACGAGGTGGCGATCCGCTCCATGCAGAACCGCCTGAGCGACCGCGGCGTGCGCCTGCACACCGAGCGCGAGCACCCCGGCATCCACGTCAGCGGCCACCCCTGCCGCGACGAGCTGCGGCAGATGTACCAGTGGGTGCGTCCCGAAATCGCGCTCCCCACCCACGGCGAGCGCCGCCACTCGCTCGAGCACGCCGCCCTCGCGCGCGAGATGCAGGTCGGCCAGGCCATCGCCGCCCGGAACGGCGACATGGTCCGCATCGCCCCCGGCCGCGCTGCGGTGGTGGACGAGGTGCCGTCGGGCGTCCTCTACGTGGACGGCGGCGTGCTGACGCCGTCCAACTCCGCCCAGATCCGCGAGCGCCGGCATGTCGCCGCCAACGGCGCGCTGATGGTGGCGGTGACGCTCGACAAGCGCGGCAAGCTCGCCGCCGAGATCACCGTCAAGGCGCTCGGCCTGCCCGGAGACGACGAGTACCCGATCGCCGAGGCGCTCGACGACCTCGCCGAGGATGCGGAGGACGCCGTCACCGCGCTCAAGGGCGACGCCCGCGACGACGACCGGGCCGTGGAGCAGGCCGTCGGCCGCGCCCTGAAGCGCTCCGCCCAGCGCATCTGGGACCGCCGCCCGGCGGTGGAGACGCTGGTGACCCGGACCCGCGCGTGATCGGCCGGCTCAACCACGTCGGCGTCGCCACGCCCGACATCGCGGCCAGCGCGGCCATGTACCGGGACCTGTTCGGCGCGACCCGCATCACCGAGACGCGCACGCTGCCCGAGCAGGGCGTGCACGTGGCCTTCGTCTCGCTCCCAAACAGCGAGATCGAGCTGATCCAGCCGATCGACGGCGCGAGTCCCATCGCCGGCTACCTCGTCAAGAACCCGGGCGGCGGGCAGCACCACGTCTGCTTCGAGGTGGAGGACATCCTCGCCGCCCGCGACGAGCTGGTCTCCCGCGGCGCGCAGGTGATCGGCTCGGGCGAGCCGCGCATCGGCGCCCACGGCACGCCCATCCTGTTCCTGCACCCCAAGACCACCGGCGGGGTGCTGGTGGAGCTGATGGAGACGCCCAAGGACGGCCACTAAGGCCGTTCAGGGTCGACCGTCATGGATCCGGTGTTCGCGATATCGACCTACCTCGTCATCTGGTGGACGGTGCTGTTCGCCATCCTGCCGCTCGGCGCGCGCAGCCACCACGACGCGGGCATGCCCGTGCCGGGGGGAGGGGACCCGGCCTCGCCCGTGAACCCCGACCTGAAGCGCAAGTTCATCACCACCACCTGGGTGTCGGCCATCGCCTGGGGCCTTGGCTGGGCCGCCATCGGCTTTCACCTGATCCCCCTGCCCACCTTGCCCACGCGCTAGCGTCCGCCTCGCGGCCCCGCTACGACGCCCCACCTCCCGCCGCCCGAGACGCCCCGACCCATGCGCCTGTCGCGCTACTTCCTGCCCGTGCTGAAGGAGACGCCCAGCGAGGCGCAGATCGTCAGCCACCGCCTGATGCTGCGCGCGGGCATGATCCGCCAGGAGGCCGCCGGCATCTACGCCTGGCTGCCGCTGGGCCTGCGCGTGCTCAAGAAGGTCGAGGCGATCGTGCGCGAGGAGATGGACCGCGCGGGCGCCGTGGAGTGCCTGATGCCCACCCTGCAGCTCGCCGACCTGTGGCGCGAGAGCGGCCGCTACGACGCCTACGGCCCCGAGATGCTGCGCATCCGCGACCGCCACGACCGCGAGCTCCTCTACGGCCCCACCAACGAGGAGATGATCACCGAGATCTTCCGCGCCAGCGTGAAGAGCTACAAGCAACTGCCGCTGAACCTCTACCACATCCAGTGGAAGTTCCGCGACGAGCAGCGCCCCCGCTTCGGCGTGATGCGCGGCCGCGAGTTCCTGATGAAGGACGCCTACAGCTTCGACGTAGACGAGGCGGCGGCCCGCCGCTCCTACCAGCGCATGTTCGTGGCCTACCTGCGCACCTTCCACCGCATGGGCCTGACCGCCATCCCCATGCGCGCCGAGACGGGTCCCATCGGCGGCGACCTCAGCCACGAGTTCATCGTCTTGGCCGAGACCGGCGAGAGCGTCGTCTACTGCGACCGGCGCGTGCTCGACCTGCCGGTGCCCGGCGCCGACGTGGACTACGCGGGCGACCTCTCCGCCATCGTCGAGGAGTGGGGCGGCCGCTACTACGCGTCCACCGAGGACGTGCACGAGCCGGCCAAATTCGAGGCGGTGCCCGAGGAGCAGCGCCTGGAGACGCGCGGCATCGAGGTGGGGCAGGTCTTCTACTTCGGCGACAAGTATTCCGAGCCCATGCGCGCCGTGGTCAGCGATCCGGACGGCCGCGAGCGCGCCATCCACGGCGGCAGCTACGGCGTCGGCGTCTCGCGGCTGCTCGGCGCCATCATCGAGGCCAGCCATGACGAGGCGGGGATCGTCTGGCCGGAGAGCGTCGCGCCCTTCGGCGTGGGGATCGTCAACCTGCGTCCCGGCGACGCCGCCTGCGACGCCGCCTGCGAGGACGCCTACCGCCGCCTCACCGCCGCCGGCCTAGACCCGCTGATCGACGACCGCGACGACCGCCCGGGCGCCAAGTTCGCCACCATGGACCTGATCGGCCTGCCCCAGCGCTTGGTCATCGGCCCCAAGGGCCTGGCCAACGGCGAGGTGGAGCTGAAGACCCGCGCGACGGGCGTCCAGCGCACCTGCTCCCTGGACGAGGCGGTCAGCATCCTGGCGCCCGCCCTGGTGCAATGACCGACACCGCCCCCGCCCGTCCGTTCTCCGCCTGGGAGCGGGCGTTGGCGCTCCGCTACCTGCGCTCCACCCGCTCGGAGGGCGGCGTCGCGCTGATCACGCTCCTGGCCTTCACCGCCATCGCCATCGCGGTGGCCGCGCTGATCATCGTCATGAGCGTCATGGGCGGCTTCCGCACCGAGCTCCTCGGCCGCATCCTGGGGCTCAACGGCCACGCCTACGTCACCGGCCCGGCGATCAACGGCCCCGACCGCGACGCCATGCTCAGCCGCCTCCGCGCCATTCCCGGCGTGACGGAGGCGGTGCCGATGATCGAGGCGCCGGTGATGGTGGTCGGGCCCTCACAGACGGGAGGCGGCGTCGTCCGCGCGCTGCGCCCCGCCGACCTCAAGTCCACGCACGTCGCCAAGATCGTGGACGGCTCCGACCGCGGCTTCGGCCAGGGCGAGTACGGCGGCGACGACATCCTGGTCGGCTCACGGCTGGCGCGGAACTCGGGCGTGCGCGCGGGCGACGAGCTGACGCTGATCTCCGCCTCGGGCGAGGCCACCGCCTTCGGCTCCACTCCGCGCAGCAAGGGCTACAGCGTCGGCGGCCTCTTCAACATCGGCATGAGCGAGTACGACCAAGCCTTCATCTTCATGCCCCTGGAGCAGGCCCAGCTGTTCTTCGGCCGCGGCGACTCCATCGACCAGATCGAGATCAAGCTTCAGAACGCCGACGACGTCGACCGCATCCGTCCCCTGATCCAGCAGGCCGCCGGTCCCGCCGGGATCGTCACGGACTGGCGCGAGCGCAACCAGAGCTTCTTCAACGCCCTGCAGGTGGAGCGAAGCGTCATGCGCCTCATCCTGTTGATCGCCGTGGCGCTGGCCATGATCAATATCGTCAGCGGCCTTGTCATGCTGGTGAAGAACAAGACGCGCGACATCGCCATCCTGCGCACCATGGGCGCCACCGGCGGATCCATCCTGCGCGTGTTCCTGATGACGGGCGCGGCCATCGGCGTGGCCGGCTCGGTGATCGGGCTCGCGGTCGGCGTGCTGTTCTGCATCTTCATCGACCCGATCCAGTCGTTGGTCGAGAAGGTGACAGGCGTCAGCGTGTTCAGCCCCGACACCTACTTCCTCTCGCGCATCCCCGCCCGCGTGGAGCCCGGCGAGGTGCTGCTGATCCTGGTGGCCACCCTGGTGATGAGCCTGATCGCCACCCTGCCGCCTGCGATCTGGGCCAGTCGCCTCGATCCGGTGGAGGCGCTCCGCTATGAGTGACGCCGCGCCGGTGCTGTCGCTCAAGGGCGTGCGTCGCACCTACACGCAGGGCATCGAGCGACCGCTGGAGGTGCTGCGCGGCGTCGACCTCGACCTGATGCCCGGCGAGATCATGGGCCTGATCGGCCCCTCCGGCTCGGGCAAGTCGAGCCTGCTGCACGCCGCGGGCCTGCTGGAGCACCCCACCGCTGGCCAGGTCCTGTTCGCCGGCGAGGACACGACCAAGCTCAAGGAGGCCGCGCGCACCCGCCTGCGCCTGAGCTCCGTCGGTTTCGTCTACCAGTTCCACCACCTGCTGCCCGAGCTCACGGCGGTGGACAATGTGGCCATCCCGCTCCGCATCGCCGGCCGCCCCTCGGGGGAAGCCCGCGCCCGCGGCGCCGAGCTCCTGACCCGCCTGGGCCTCGGCGAGCGCCTCGCCCACTCGCCCCCCCAGCTCTCCGGCGGCGAGCAGCAGCGCGTCGCCATCGCCCGGGCCCTGGCCAACCGCCCCCGCCTGGTCCTGGCCGACGAGCCCACCGGCAACCTCGACCCGGAGACCTCCGCCTCCGTCTTCCAGAGCCTCTTCGACCTCGCCCGCACCGAACACGTCGCCTGCCTCATCGCCACCCACAACCTGGAGCTGGCGGGGTACATGGACCGGGTGGTGGCGCTCAGGGACGGGGTGCTGGTGGAGCGGCGCTGACGGCCACGCTGGCGCGGGGCGTCATGCCGGAGCATCGTCAGCATTGTCTGTGGGAGAGCCTCGCGTGCGCATCGCCGTTCTTGCAGCTGCGTTCCTGGTCACTGCTGGCGAGGCCGCCGCCCAGCCGCTGCGCATCGAGGACCGTCCGCTGGTGACCGCCCAGGGCGCGGGCGAGGTCACGCGCACGCCTGACTGGGTGCGCATCGGCTTCAGCGTGCGCGGGGAGGGTGCCACGCCGGTGGACGCCCTGGCGTCGCTGGCCAGACAGCGAGACGTCGTTGTGGCGAGCCTGCGCGCCCTCAAGGGGATCGGCGCGCTCGAGATCAGCGACAGCGCCCTCTCCACTCAGGAGGTGCGCAGCCCGGCGTGCAGTCCGCAGCAGCCTTACTTGGCGCAGCAGCGGCTCAGCACGGGCGATTGCGCCGTGGTCGGCGCGATCACCACCATCGAGGTGGACGTTAAGGTCCGTCCGGCGACGAGGGCGGGCGATGTGGCGTCCCTGGCGGCGCAGCTCGGCGGCAAGAGCGTCGGGCTGCGCGGTTCCGGCTTCGACCACGAGTCCGACGTGCAGGCCGAGGCCGCACAGAGGGCCGTCGCCGAGGCGCGACGGCAGGCGGAGCTGATCGCCCGCGCCGCGGGCGGACGCCTGGGCGAGCTCCTGCGCGTGCAGGACGGCGCGGCCGTTGGGTACCCGCTGGTGGTCAGCGGCTCGGCCGTCGCCCCGCCGCCGATGGGGCTGCCGGCGCCTCCCGCGCCGCCTCCGCCGCCGGTCGCGCAGTCCGTGACGCTCGGCTTCACGCCGCAGCCGCTGACGCGCATCTCGCGCGTGACGCTGATCTTCGCCCTCGCGCAGCCCTGACGAAGCCGACCGCCTGAGTGACCGCAGGAGGCGCTTGACAGAACAAACCGTGGACGTGAACATAGCAGGAACACGGGAGCTGTCCACATGATCCGCATCGTACGCGACACCGCCGCCCTTGCCTCGGTGACGGGGTTCATCGCCATTGTCGCAGCCGTGGCCCACCTCGTGGGCTGAGTCGCGTGGGATGAGCCGAATGGCGGATGCGGGCGAGGGGTTCGTGCACCTGCGTGTGCGCTCGGCCTATTCGCTGCTGGAAGGCGCCATCAAGGCCGGCGGCATCGGCAAGCTGGCGCTTGAGGCCGGCATGCCCGCCGTGGCCATCGCCGACCGCGCCAACCTGTTTGGGGCGC
>CAXTBN010000054.1:0-1735 GCA_964242895.1 uncultured Caulobacteraceae bacterium
GAGCTCCGCCGGGGCCCGCCTGCGACTTGTCGCCGGCGTGGGTGACGATCCAGGCCGCGCCCAGCACGAACACGACCAGCACGCCGCCCAGCATGATGCGTCCGCGGCGCTGCGCCGCGCGCGACGGACCAGGCGGCGGTCCGCCGGGGCCGCCCGGTCCGGCGGGCGGTGCGGGCGAGGGGCCCGGGCGACCGGGCGCGCCGGTCGGCTGAACGCGGGTTCCGCTGTCCGACACGCTCATGGCTGGAGGCGGCTCCTGGAAGGCTTGGCGTCGCGCACCGCCCGCGGGCGGCGCCGCGGGGGCGGAAGGGTTATGGACGCTACGCGGAGGCCCGTCACTCGCCGTCGGGCAAGTCGTTTTTACGGCTCCAGGTCTCCGCTTAGCTGCGCGACCCCGTGTTTTTGTTGCTTTCGGGCTACAAAGATAGGGTCGGCGGATGAATTCGGCGTCATGCGACGGCGCGTCCCCTCGACGCTCCGTCGGCCCTGTGGATTCGTCGCGCCGAGCGGGCCTTCGCCGGTCCGCCGACCCGCGCCGTGCGCGCCGTCCCCTCCGCGGACGGCGGCGCCGAGGGCGAGGGGGCGGGGCGGACCTTCGGGGGGAGGTCCGCCCCCAAACCCCGCGTAGCGATTCAGGTGTTGAACAGGAAGTGCATCACGTCGCCGTCCTTGACGACGTAGGCCTTGCCCTCCGCGCGCAGCTTGCCCGCCTCGCGCGCGCCGGCCTCGCCCTTCAGCGTGACGTAGTCGGGGTAGGCGACGGTCTCGGCGCGGATGAAGCCCTTCTCGAAGTCCGAGTGGATCACGCCCGCCGCCTGCGGGGCGGTGGCGCCCACCGGGATGGTCCAGGCGCGCGCCTCCTTGGGGCCGACGGTGAAGTAGGTCTGCAGGCCCAGCAGCGCGTAGGCCTCGCGGATCAGGCGGTTGAGGCCCGGCTCCTCGAGCCCCAGCGTCTCCAGGAACTCGGCCCGCTCCGAGGCGTCCAGGAGCGCGATCTCGCTCTCGATCTTGGCGGAGATGGCGACGGTCTTCGCGTTGTCGCGCGCCGCCCGCTCGGCCACCTGGGCGGACAGGGCGTTGCCGGCGGAGGCGGAGTCCTCGTCCACGTTGGCCACGTACAGCGCCGGCAGCGCCGTCAGGAGCTGCAGCATGCGCCACGCGCGCTCGTCGTCGGCGGGCACGGCGGCGGCGCGGGCGGGGCGGCCGGCGCTGAGCTGGTCGAGCGCCAGCCTGGCGAGGCGCACGGTGGCCGCGGCCTCCTTGTCGCCGCCGGCTTTGGCCCGCTTCTCGAGCGAGGGCAGGCGCTTCTCCAGGCTCTCCAGGTCGGCGAGCATCAGCTCGGTCTCGATGATCTCCAGGTCGGCGAGCGGATCGACGCGGCCCTCCACGTGGACCACGTCGCCGTCCTCGAAGCAGCGGGCGACGAAGGCCACGGCGTCGCAGTCGCGGATGTTGGCCAGGAACTGGTTGCCGAGGCCCTCGCCCTGGCTGGCCCCCTTCACCAGCCCCGCCACGTCCACGAAGTTGATCCGCGCCGGGATGATCTCCTTGCTGCTGGCGATGGCGGCCAGGACGTCCAGGCGCGCCTCGGGGACGGCCACGTCGCCCACGTTGGGTTCGATGGTGCAGAACGGATAGTTGGCCGCCTGCGCCTGCGCCGTCTGCGTCAGCGCGTTGAACAGGGTGGACTTGCCGACGTTCGGCAGGCCGACGATGGCGACTTTGAGGGCCATGG
>CAXTBN010000054.1:1835-14477 GCA_964242895.1 uncultured Caulobacteraceae bacterium
AGGGTGGACTTGCCGACGTTCGGCAGGCCGACGATGGCGACTTTGAGGGCCATGGGATCTCGATCGGGAGTGGCTTGCGCCGGAGCGCGGCTTATGTTGCGCTTCGGCCGTGAACGGCGACCAGTTCATCCGCCGCACCCGCAAGTGGGCCAAGGCGCATGAGCTGGACGAGCGGGTGGACCCGTCCCGCGGCAAGGGCGGGCATGTGACCCAGTGGATCGGCGATCGGTTCACCGTGGTCAAGACGGGTGAGATCGGAGCGGGGCTGCTGGCGGCCATGCTGAAGCAGCTCGGCATCCCCAAGGACGAGTTCTGAGATGCAGACCTGGACGTTCCCGGCGCGGTTTCAGGCCGACGCGCAAGGCGAGGTCGTCGTCGAGTTCGTCGACCTGCCCGAGGCGGTCACGGGCGCCTCGACGCTGCAGGAGGCGCGCAGCCTCGCGGCCGACGCCCTGGAGGAGGCCGTTCTGGCCTACCTCGCCGCCGGTCGGGCGGTGCCGGCCCCGCGAGAGCCGTGCGAAGGGGAAGAGCTTGTTCCGCTCGCGCCGCTCACCGCCGCGCGCGCCGCGCTTGCGACGGCCATGCGGGAGCAGAGCATCACGGAGGCCGCTCTGGCCGGCCGCCTGTCTCAGACGGAGGGATCGGTGCGGCGGCTCATCGAGGGAGCCGCAGGCGTGACGATGGACAAGCTCCTGGCCGCCCTGGCCGTGCTCGGCCGGCACGCCACGCTGGCGGTGGTGGAGGGCTGACGCTCAACCCTCGCCGCGGTTGCGCGAGCGGCTGTCGTAGTTGTCGGCGGGGGCGAGGCGGCTGACCTCGGCCTGGTAGCGTTCGTCGTCCCCCGCGGCGGCGTAGGGGAGTTCGGTGGCCAGCGTGCGCAGCAGCGTGTCGAGCCAGTCGCGGCGCTCCACCTTGTGGAAGTCGCTCAGCACGTGGGGCATCACCCGGTCCTTGTGGCCCGGGTGGCCGACGCCGATGCGCGCCCTGCGGAAAGCCGGACCGATGGCGGCGGTGATGGAGCGGATGCCGTTGTGGCCCGCCGCGCCGCCTCCCGCCTTCATGCGGAAGCGGCCCGGGGCCATGTCGATCTCGTCGTAGAAGACGATCAGCTGGTCGCCGTCCTGCTTGAGGAAGCGCACCGCTTGGCCGACCGCTTGGCCGCTGTCGTTCATGAAGGTCTGCGGCTTGAGGGCGAGCGCGCGCACCGGGCCCGCGGGCGTGTCCACCGAGCCCTCCGACGCGAGCGAGGCGAAGCGCGAGCGCTCTGGGCCGAAGCTCCAGCGGTCGCGGATGGCGTCGACCGCCATGAAGCCGACGTTGTGTCGCTGGCCGGCGTGCTCGCGTCCGGGGTTGCCGAGGCCGGCCAGGATCAGCACGCGACGGGACCCCCGAACGCAAAAGGCGCGCCCGATCCGGACGCGCCCTCGCAAGACACGACGGTCGGGATCAGGCTTCGGCGGTGGCCGCCGCGGCGTCGTCCGACACCGAGGCGCGGCTCGGGGCGACGGTGGCCACGGTGAAGTCGCGGTCGGCGATCACCGGGTGCGCGCCCTCCGGAAGCTTGGCGGCCGAGATGCGGATCGCGTCGCCGATCTCCAGGCCCGTCAGGTCGAAGGTCAGCTCCTCGGGGATGCGGTCGGCGGATACCATGATCTCGATCTCGTGGCGGGCGATGTTCAGGGCGCCGCCGCGCTTCAGGCCGGGGGAGGCCTCGTGGTTGGTGAAGGCCACCGGGATGGCGATCTTGATCAGCTGGTGCTCGTCGACCCGGTACAGGTCGAAGTGCACGGGCACGTCGCTGACGGGATGGAACTGCACGTCCTTGGCGATGACGGGCTGGGTCTCTTCGCCGTACTTCAGCGTGATCAGGTGGCCGAGCAGCTTGCCGGTGTAGAGCGACTTGCGGAAGGCGTTCAGCTCGGCCGAGATCGCGACCGGGCCGCGCGGGCCGCCGTACAGCACGCCCGGCACCCGGGCGGCGTTGCGCGCGGCGCGTGCGCCGCCGGTGCCCGTGCGCTCGCGCACTTCGACGTTGAGGACGATCTCGGCCATGACGGAGGAGCTTTCCGGAAACGACGCCGCCGCGCGAACGGGCGCGCGGCGGCGGGGAGGTGCGATCTGAGGCGCGCGTGCCTACACGAAGACGCCGAAAGCCGCAACGGGCGCGCGCCGCGCCGCGCCCGTTCGACGGGGCGTCAGCGGCGCTTGCGCGAGGGCTTGGCCTTGGTCGAGGTCGCCGGCGTGCTCTCCGCCACGACGGCCGGAGGCGGCGTGGGCGGCGCGACGCCCGCGCCCTGCATGACGCACTGTCCGGTGTCGATCAGCACATGCTGGCCGAGGCAGAAGGCGTCCTCGTAGTACGGCTTTGCCACCGCCAGGCACTGGTACAGGTTCAGCTTCGCCATGCTGTGGCAGAAGCTTCCGGCGGAGTCGTTGAGCAGGGTCTGCACCGCCGCGTCGTTGGCGTCGCCCGTCTCGCCCAGCGCCGCCAGCGCCGCGATGGCGAGGCCGTGCTGGATGGTCGAGCTCACGGTCCGCGCCGGGCCCACGGCGGCGGAGGCCTCGACCAGGCGCGGCTGGCCGGGCGCCGCGGCGGTGTCGGAGGCGGCGAGAGCGGACATCTCCTCCGTCGTGGCGGCCATGGGTGTGGAGGCCAGCGTCTTGGCCTTGGCGAGGCGGCCGGGGCGGTTGGGGATCTCGCCCTTGGACCAGCTCTGGTGCTGCATGTCGTAGGCCGACTGCTTCACCGCCTTGCCCGCGGCGCCGACGCTCACGCCGTCCATGGCCAGCGCCTGCGAGGCGGCGGCCGCCGCCGCGGCGGCCCCGGCGAAGGAGCTGGCGTAGGAGGCGTCGGCCACGAGCCGGTCGACGATCACGCGGCGCTGCGCGGGATCGGCGGCGTAGGCGCGCACGCCCTCCACGAAGGTCGGCTCCTGCAGGGCGATCACCGCGGCGTAGGCCACCTCGCCCTTCGTCAGCCCGACGGGTTCCGAGGTCTCGGCCAGCTCCAGCGAGCTCTCCAGCTCGGCGCCGGTGTGGGCCGCGACGACGCCGGCGGCGCGGCGCATGTAGAGGCGGTAGGCGCCGGCGGCCTGCAGCACGGGGCCGGGCAGGGCGGCCACCGGCGGCGGCGCAGCGGGCGCGGCCGGCGCGGCGGCGGCGGGCTCAGGCTTCTTCTTCGAGCCGAACACGCCGGCCTGGGCTGGCGCGGTCGCCAGGGCCAGGGCGGAGAGGCAGACGAGGCCCAGGACGGCCGGGCGGGGGTGACGCATCGGGGAACTCTCGGCGACGGGCGGGGGACGGGTCGACGGCCGACCCTGGCGCGGCCGCCTTAACGTGGCGTTGACCATCGTCGCGTGGCGGCGAAAGGGCGGGCGCCCGGATCGGTCGAAGAGCCTGGGTCAGTCGAAGAGCTTAGAGACCGACTCCTCGTTGGCGATGCGCCGGATCGCCTCACCGATCAGCGGCGCGACGGAGACCTGCCGCACCTTGGCGCAGGCCTTGATCTGGGGATCGGGCTCGATCGAGTCGGTGATCACCAGCTCCTCAAGCACCGAGCCGGCCACGCGCGCGGAGGCCGCGCCCGAGAGCACACCGTGGCTGACGTAGGCGGACACCGACGCGGCGCCCTGGTCCATCAGCGCCTGCGCCGCGTTGCAGAGCGTGCCCGCGCTGTCGACGATGTCGTCGAACAGGATGCAGCGGCGGCCGCGCACCTCGCCGATGATGTTCATCACCTCGCTCTCGCCCGGGGCGGAGCGGCGCTTGTCAACGATGGCGAGGTCGGCGCTCAGCCGGTCGGCCAGGGCCCGGGCGCGCACCACGCCGCCGACGTCGGGCGACACGATCATCAGCTCGGCGCTCTTGCCGTCATAGCGGCGCCGGATGTCCGCGGCCATGACGGGGGTGGCGATCAGGTTGTCGGTGGGGATGTCGAAGAAGCCTTGGATCTGGCCGGCGTGCAGATCCATCGTCAGCACCCGGTCGGCCCCGGCGCGGGTGATCAGGTTGGCCACCAGCTTGGCCGAGATCGGCGTGCGGCCGCCCATCTTCCGGTCCTGCCGGGCGTAGCCGAAGTAGGGCATCACCGCGGTGACCCGCTTGGCCGAGGCGCGCACCAGCGCGTCCACGCAGATCAAGAGCTCCATCAGGTTGTCGTTGGCGGGGTAGCTCGTGGACTGGATCACGAACACGTCCTGCCCGCGGACGTTCTCCTCGATGGCGACGAACACCTCCTGGTCCGCGAAGCGGCGGACGGTGGCCTTGGTCAGCGGCACGTCGAGGAAGTCGCCCACCGCCTGGGCGAGCGTGGCGTTCGAGTTGCCGGCCAGGAGTTTCATCGCCGAGGAGTCCCGCCGCCCGTCTCGCGCGGGCTTCTAGGGGGAGGCTCTCCGGCGGGCAAGGCGGCCGATGCGCTCGATCCTGAAACACGCACCGCCACGCCTCGGCCACATGTATGAAGCGCGTCCGTCCGCGCGTTCCGGACCGCGGTGTTCCTTGCAGGGGAAGGGATCGGCGCGACGTCGCCGGCCGTGGGGGCCGCCGCGCGCGCCGGAAGGAAAGGACCTCCCCGTGACCGTCTCAGCCTTGGCGGGCTCGGACCAGACGAGCCTCATGCGTCAGCTGCTGGCTTCTCTGCAGTCCGCCTCGACCTCCTCGACCACTTCCGTCGGCGACGACGACCCGGCAGATTCCGCCGGCTCGGCACAAGGCGCCGGGCCTCCTCCGGGGCCGCCGCCCGGTCCGCCGCCGCCCAAGCCCGACAGCTCCAGCTCCGACCGTTTCAGCACGGACACCCTGTCGAGCCTCCTCAAGGCGCAGGAGCAGCCCTCGGCGTCGGACATCGCCGCCAAGCTGATCGGCGACACGGACACCGACGGGTCCGGAACGCTCAGCCTGGACGAGATCACCAACGCCCTGTCCGGCTCCTCGTCGAGCGCCTCCGGCTCCACCTCGTCCACGGACGCGGCCACGGCGCTGAAGAACGCCTTCGCCCAGCTCGACACCAACGGCGACGGCCAGCTCAGCCAGGACGAGCTGACGGCGGGGCTGCAGAAGATGCAGTCGTCGCACCACGGCCACCACCACCACGGGGGCGGCGGCTACGCCTCCGCCGCGACGACGGCCACGGACGCGACGTCGACGACGGACACGACCACCGGGACCACGGCGTCCATGGACGTCACCGCCTGACGCCGCGCGGCCGGGAGGGGACCAGGGCCCCGGCCGCCAGCCGTCAAACCAGCGCTATGGCCGACAGAAGGCGGCCGTAGTCAGGCTCTCCCCGGTGGAAGGCGCGCCGGTTGGAGAAGAAGCGCGCCTCGTCGGCGCAGGTGTCGAGCCCGACCCACTCCACGTGCTCCACGCTCGCGCGCGCCAGGCGGTCCAGCACGAAGCCGGGCAGGTCGAAGCTCCACTTCCCCGCCGGGCCGCGCGGGGTGAAGAAGCCGGACGCCTCCGGCGCGCGCGCGGCGAAGGCGGCGCGGAAGTCGTCGGCGACCTCATAGCTGGCCGGCGCGATGCACGCACCCACGGCGGCGACGATCCGCGACCGTCGAGCTCCCGCCCGCTCCATGGACGCGACTGTCGCGTCCACGATCCCGCCCAGGGCGCCCTTCCAGCCGGCGTGCGCCGCCGCGACGACCCGGGCCTCCTCGTCCGCCAGCAGCACGGGTGCGCAGTCCGCCGCCAGGGCGCCGCAGACGACCCCCGGCGCGCGGGCGACCACCGCGTCGCCCTCCGGCCGGACCCCGCCGGTGAAGGCGTCGGCGTCCAGGGCGTCGGCGGAGTGGACTTGGTAGGCGGTGAGCAGCGCCTCGGGCGCGAGGCCGAACCAGGCGGCGGCGCGGGCGCGGTTCTCCTCCACCGCGGCGGGATCGTCGTGCGAGCCGCGGCCGACGTTGAGTGAGGCGTACACGCCGCCCGACACCCCGCCCTCGCGCGTGAAGAAGCCGTGGCGCACGCCGGGCAGGGCGGCGAGCAGGGGAGACGTGATCGGGACGGGACCGGGCATGGCCGCCGCCTAGGCCTCGAACCCGGGCGCGTCGAGCCCGGGCGCGGTGATCGCCAGCGCCTTGAACAGCTCGCCCATCTCGCCGGGCGCGAGCAGGCGGTGGAGCTGGCGGCCGAGGCGGGCGGCTTCGTCCGGCCGCGCGCGGGCGAGCGCCTCGGCGCGCGCGCCGATGCCCAGCCGCTGCAGCAGCTCGGACTGCGTCAGCACGTGCGAGGCCTGGGCCCCCGCGGCCCGCGCCGCCGCGGCCACGGCGGGGAAGTCGGCGTGCACGGTCAGGTCCGCCTCGCCGGGGTCGGCGAGCGGGTCGACCTTGGCGTGGCGGCGCAGCGCCTGCAGCGTGTCGCCGAAGCCGGGCTCGGCGCGGCCGTAGTCGATCAGCAGCGCCGCCCCGCCGTCGCGCGCGATCCGGCCGCCCAGCTCCGCGCCCAGCGCCGCCTGCGCGGGCGACAGCTCCAGCACCGCGCCCTCGTCGGCGGCCGTCGCCCAGGCCGGCGGGGCGAAGTCGCCGGGCGGCGGAGTAAGGCCGAAGCGGAAGCCGCCGCCCTCGGCGAGGCCCACGCGGCGCTCCGCCCAGCCGCCGCCGGTGCGGACGAACTGGCGGGCGGGCAGGCAGTCCAGGAACTCGTTGGCGAGGACGATCACCGGCGCGCCGCCCTCCACCTCGGCCAGGCGGCCGGCCCAGCGCGGGGGCGCGCCGCCGAGCGCCGCGCGCTGAAGCTCGCGCAGCGGCGCGCTGGTCTCCACCAGCACGATGTCGGCGGCGGCGACGAAGGCCGGCAGGGCGCGGGCGGCGGCGCGGCGCGCGTCGGCGATCAGCGTCCCGTCGCCGGGGCCGAGCTCCACCCAGCGCACGCGCTCCGGCCGGCCGAGGGCGATCCACACGGCCACGGACCACAGGCCGAGGAGCTCGCCGAACATCTGGCTGACCAGCGGCGCGGTGAGGAAGTCGCCGTCCGCCCCCAGCGCCGGGCGCGTCGCGTAGTAGCCGCCCTGCGGATCGTGCAGGCACAGCTCCATCCAGCGCGCGACGGTGAGCGGCCCCTCGGCCGCGATCAGCGCCTCAAGCCGGTCGCGCAGGCTCATCCGACAGGCCGGGCGAGGGCAGGGGCCGGAACGGGTCGGCCACCTCGGACTCCAGCGCCGAGAACGGGTCGGAGGCGGCTTCCGGCGGATGCGCCGTCGGCGCGGCCACCGTCAGGAGCGGCTCGGCGGAGGGTGGCGCGGGCGCCGCGAGGGCGGCGGGTCGCCTCGACCACCACAGCAGGCCCAGCCCGCCGAGCAGCAGCGGGACCGACAGCATCATCCCCATGGTCAGGCCGAACGGGAAGGCCGGCATGCCCCGGTCGGGCTCGCGCACGTTCTCCAGGCTGATGCGGGCGATCCCGTACAGCACGAGGAACAGCCCGGTGCAGGCGCCCTGCCGCGGCAGGAGCTTGCGGCCGTGGGTGGCCCAGCGGAGCACGGCGAAGATGACGAGCCCTTCCAGCGTCGCCTCGTAGAGCTGGCTGGGGTGTCGCGCCTCCGGCCCGGCGTGGGGGAAGACCATGCCCCAGGGCAGGGTGGTCGGCCGCCCCCACAGCTCGCCATTCACGAAGTTGGCCAGGCGCACGAAGAACAGGCCGAAGGGCACGCAGGGCGCCGTCAGGTCGGCCAGCCGCACTATGTCGATCCGGTTGGCCCGCGCGAACCCCGCGATCGCCAGCGTCACCCCGATCAGCCCGCCGTGGAAGGACATGCCGCCCTCCCAGATGCGCAGCGCCGCGAGGGGGTCCTTGGCGAGCGCCGGCCCGTCCTGCGGGATCATGTAGAACAGGATGTAGCCGACGCGGCCGCCCAGGATGATGCCCAGCGTCACCCACAGGATGAAGTCGTCGATCTGCGCGGGCGTGGCCGTGGGCGCGGCGCCGCGCCAGAGCTTCGCGTTCCGCACCAAGCCCACGCAGTAGCGCCAGCCGAGCGTGATGCCCGCCACGTAGGCGAGGGCGTACCAGCGCACGGCGATCGGCCCGATATGGATCAGGACCGGGTCGATCTGGGGGAAGGTCACGCGGGTGGAGGCTCCAAGGCGCGGGCCCGCGGACGTTTAGCAGCGTTCGCCGCCTCCGCCCACGGCTCAGCCGCCCAGCGCGTAGACCACGCAGGCCTCGCGCGTCAGCTGCTGCAGCGGGGGCTGGAGCGGGAGTCGCAGGTTCGCCGCTGCGGCCTCCACCTCGCCGGCCGATCCCGGCGCCGGAGGAGGTGGTGGTGGCGGCGGAGGCGGGGGCGGCGCGCTCGCGCTGAAGGCCATCGTCTCGCGGCGGCTCGCGGTCACCACCACCTCCTGCAGGTCGCCCGAGCCGCCGAAGCTGCGCGGGGCGCGGGTGATCAGCACGTCCTGCTGGCAGGCGCGGCCGGTGGGGTCGATCAGCTTCACCGCGCCCAGCCGCGCGCCCGCCTCGGCCGCCGCCTCCGTCGCGCGCCGCTTGGAGTCGGCCACGGCCAAGCGGAAGAGCTCGGTCTGCGTGACGTTGTCCGGCTGCAGGCGGAAGAACACGCGCTGCGTCGAGGTCGGCTTGGCCGCCACCATCAGGGCGTAGGCGCGCTCCACCAGCCGCACGTCGCGCACCTCCACCGAGACGCTGGCCGTGACGGCGTAGCGGTCGATCTTGTCGGCCCGCTGGTTCTCCTGGATGTTCCCGTCCTTGTCCTTGTACTGCGCGTAGAGCGGGCGCGTGGAGAAGCCGACCTCCACGCGCACCTTGTCGGCGCCGAGCGCGGACAGGGCCTCGCCCAGGGCGCGCACCTTGGCCGCCGAGGCGGCGGTGGCCTCCGCCGCGGTGCGCTCCACGCTCTCGAACGCGCCGGAGAAGGTGGCGCGGTTGGCCGCGATCTCGGTGCGCACCTCGCCCAGGCTCGCGATCACGGGTTCGCGCATCCACCAGGGCGCAGGGCCGTAGGCGGGCGGCTGGACCGTCAGCGCCGTCTGGGCCGAGGCGGGCGCGGCGGCGGCGAGGAGCAGGGCGGCGGCGGCGAGCGGGGTGGAGAGGCGCATGAGCGCGAGCCTAACCCCGCCGCCGGCCGTCACGCCAGCCGCCCCGCTTGCCGCTCCCGCACCCCCCGCCTACATGCGCGCTCCCTTCGACCGGGCGCTCCCCGAGCCCGCCAGCGGAACCCGACATGCTGCTGACCCTGATGCGCGCCAAGCTGCACCGCGCCACCGTCACCCAGGCGGACCTCGACTACGAGGGCTCCATCGCCATCGACAAGGACCTGCTCGACGCCTCCACCCTGCTGCCGCACGAGCAGGTGGACGTGCTGAACATCACCACGGGCGCGCGCTTCACCACCTACGTGATCGAGGCCCCGCGCGGCTCGCGCACCGTGGGCGTGAACGGCGCGGCGGCGCGGCTGGTGCAGGCGGGCGACAAGGTGATCGTGGTCGCCTACGGCCAGCTCCCGCAGGAGGAGGCGCGCCAGCACGCCCCCGTGGTCGTGCTCCTCGACGACGACAACGCGCCCAAGCACGCGGCCTGAGCGCGGCTTCAACCCCCGGCGCCTCCGTGCTAGCCCGGAGGGGCCCTGGGCGCAGGGGCCTGTAGCTCAATGGTTAGAGCCGGCCGCTCATAACGGTCTGGTTGCAGGTTCGAGTCCTGCCGGGCCCACTCCCGCCACGAAGCCCCATCGGCACAAGGGCCAGATGAGAGCGGCGACAGGGCCGTAGGCTCCGCGCCTTGACCGTCCAGCGGCCAAGCCGCACGAAGCGGCATGCCCGACCGCCTGTCGCTCGCCGCCCTGGCCCTGCTCGCCGCCGTGACCGCCTCCGCCCTGCCCGCCACAGCCCGCGCCGACAAGCTGACGCCCGAGCGGGCGTTCGCAGACCCGGACATCACCGGCCCCACCGCCCGCGGCGTGCAGATCAGCCCGGACGGGCGGTTCGTCACCTTCCTGCGCGCCAAGCCCGACGACCAGACGGTGCAGGACCTGTGGGCCCTGCCGGTGGCCGGCGGCGAGGCGCGGCGGCTGATCGACTCCACCGCGCTGGAGCCCAAGGGCCAGGAGCTCTCCGAGGCGGAAAAGGCGCGGCGCGAGCGCCAGCGCATCAGCGCGCGCGGCATCGTCGAATACCGCTGGGACGAGGAGGGCCGGCAGATCCTGGTGCCCGCGGGCGGCGACCTGTACCTCGCCAGCGCCGCGGACGGCTCGGTGAAGCGGCTGACGCAGACGCCCGGCGACGAGACCGACGCCAAGTTCAGCCGCCACGGCCGCTACGTCGGCTACGTCCGCGACCAGAACCTGTACGTGAACGACCTCTCCGGCGGCGGCGAGCGCGCGCTCACCCGCGACGGCCACGGCGTGATCTCCTTCGGCGTGGCCGAGTTCGTCGCCCAGGAGGAGATGGACCGCTACACGGGGTACTGGTTCAGCCCCGACGAGACCCGCATCGCCTATACGCGCGTGGACGAGGGCGGCGTGGACGTGATCCCGCGCCTGGAGATCAACGCGACGGGCTCCACCACGGTGGACCAGCGCTACCCGCGCGCGGGACGGCCCAACGCGGTGGTGGATCTGTACGTCGCGGGCCTGACGCCGGGCGGCGCACCTGTGAAGGTGGACCTGGGGCTCGATCCGGACATCTACCTGGCGCGCGTGAATTGGTCGGAGGACGGGCGCACCCTCTACGTCCAGCGCCAGAGCCGCGACCAGAAGACCCTCGAGCTGCTGCTGGTCGACCCCGCCACGGGCGCCAGCCACGTGATCCTGACCGAGCACCAGGAGCCGTGGGTCGACCTGAACGACAACATGACCACGTTGAAGGACGGGACCTTCATCTGGGGCAGCCAGCGCACGGGCTGGAACCACCTGTACCTTTACTCGCGCGAGGGCCGGCTGATGCGGGCGGTCACGCACGGCGACGGCTGGTCGGTGGTGGGCGCGGCGTCGGGCGCGGGGAACCAGGCGCCGGGGATCGCCTACGTCGACCAGGAGCGCCACCTCGCCTACTTCGTCTCGGGCAAGGACACGCCGCTGGAGCGGCACCTGTACGTCGTGAGCTACGCCAAGCCGGGCGAGCCGCGGCGCATCACCGACGGCCACGGCTGGTGGAGCATCAGCGTCGCCAAGGACGGCCGCAGCTTCGTCGGCGGCTACTCAGACCCGGCGACGCCGCCGCAGACCGCGCTCTACGCCATGGACGGCCACAGGCTGCAGTGGATCGAGGAGAACCGGCTGGGGCCGGGCCACCCCTACTTCCCGTTCCTCGACCACCACGTCACGCCCGAGTTCGGGACGATGAAGGCGCAGGACGGCTCCACGCTCCACTACGCGCTGTTGAAGCCGCACGACTTCGATCCCGCCGAGCGCTACCCGGCGATCGTCGAGGTCTACGGCGGCCCGCACGCCGAGGACGTGACCCGCGCGTGGCGCGGCGTGAACGAGCAGCTCTACCTCGGCGAGGGCTTCGTCGTGTTCCAGATCGCCAACCGCGGCGGCGGCGGGCGCGGCCTGCAGTTCGCGGGCGCCCTGGCCGGCCATCTGGGCGGGGTGGAGGTCGAGGACCAGCTGACCGGGCTGAACTGGCTCAAAGCGCAAAGCTACATCGATCCGAAGCGGATCGGCGTCTCCGGCTGGTCCTACGGCGGCTACATGACCCTGCGCCTGCTCACCGAGCCGCGCACGGGCTTCCGCGCGGGCGCGGCGGGCGCGCCGCCCAGCGACTGGCGGCTCTACGACACCCACTACACCGAGCAGTTCATGGGCAAGCCGCAGGACCGCGACGCGGCCTACACGGAGAGCGCCATCATCCCGAGGCTGGACAGGCTCTCCGGCCGCCTGCTGCTGATGCAGGGCATGGCGGACGACAACGTGATCTTCGCCAACTCCACCGCGGTGATGAACCGGCTGCAGGAGCTGTCCACGCCGTTCGACCTGATGCTGTTCCCCGGCCAGCGCCACGGCGTCCGCACGAACGCGCGCAAGCTGCTGCTGTGGCGCACGTACCTGGCCTTCTTCAAGCGCGAGCTGGGAGGGCCGCAGGCGCGGTGAGCTTCCTGCGCGCCGAGCGCAGGTCTATATGTCGGTCATGTCCGATGCGCTTCTCAGTCGCGACGTGACGCTCCAGCTGACCGACCGGGAGGACGGCGGCATACGGGTGCGCAGCTGAGAGCTGCCGGGCCTGCTCTTGGGAGGCTCAGACCCGGAACGCATCTGGAGCTGCGTAGGCTTCTGCGTGCAGGGTCTGCTTCGCAACAACGAAAAGCTCGACGTTCGGAGCGTGATCGGACCGATGACGGTCCCGACCGAGCGGGGCGATGTGGTGCTGCGGGTCGAGTACGCACCCGTGTCGGCGCGGGCGGCCGCCTGATTGGTCATCACTCTGCCGCGCGAGGAGGCTCGCGCACGTTTGACGACGGCAGGCTTTCAACTCGTGGGCCTCCGCACCGGCACATGCGAGGTCTGGCGTACAGACTCAGGAGTGGAGGTCGACCTCAACCCTGAACTCGACGGTACGGGCTGCTACGAGGAGGAGATGATCAAGGCCGCAGAGGCCCAGGTCTGACCTCAAGCCCCGAACACCCGCGCCACGATCGCCTCCAGTCCCGTTCGGTCGTCGGCGTCGAACGCCGCCGGCTCGGTCGAGTCCACGTCCAGAA
>CAXTBN010000054.1:14577-18756 GCA_964242895.1 uncultured Caulobacteraceae bacterium
CCCGTTCGGTCGTCGGCGTCGAACGCCGCCGGCTCGGTCGAGTCCACGTCCAGAACCGCGATCAGCCGGCCCGTCGCGTCGTGCACCGGCACGACGATCTCGCTGCGCGAGCGGCTGTCGCAGGCGATGTGGCCGGGGAAGGCGTCGACGTCGTCGACGATCACGGTCCGCCCGGTGACGGCGGCCGCGCCGCAGACGCCGCGGCCGAAGGCGATCCGCAGGCAGCCGAGCGTGCCCTGGTAGGGGCCGACCACCAGCTCGTCGCCCTTCGCCTCGTCCACGACGTAGAAGCCGGTCCAGAAGAAGCGCTCGGCGAACGCGTGGTGGAGCATGCAGCAGACCGTCGCCATGCGGGCGGTGCGGTCCGCTTCGCCCTGCAGCACCGCGGCGATCTCGTGGGACAGTTCGGCGTAGCGGGCGCGCGTGTCGGAGGCGAGGCGGGCGGGGTCGAAGCTCTCGGGCATGACGCGGGCACTTAGGGGGCGCGGCGACCCGCGTCAGCCCTCGGCGGCCTCGGGCGCGATGCGCGCCAGCACGGCGGCCGCGTCCTCGCCCGGCTCGACCAACCACAGCCGGCCGGCGGCGAGCGAGGCGCCCGTGGCCACCACCTGCAGCCGCTTCGGGCAGAGGCCGAGGCAGCGGGTCTCCACCACGCGCAGCTTGCCCGAGCGGCCGCCCGCCTTCCAGGCGCGCTTCAGCGCCTTGCGCAGGGGCTGGGCGCCGTCGCGGCCGAAGCCGCCGTCCAGCTTGCGGGCGCACTTGCCGCACACCAGCAGCGCCTGCCGGAAGGGGGCGCGGGCGATGCGGACGGCGGCCTTGCCGGGCGCGCTGTCCGGGGCCGTGCGCGGGGCGGGTTCGTCCATGCGCGGACGTATAGACGCGCCCGCTTGCCTTCCCCAGCGTCGCGCGCGCAATCTCCCGCGAAACAAGCAGCGAAGGACAGGGTCATGGCCGACGACGGCGCCATCTATGTCGACCGGCTGCGGGCCGATCCGAACGCCGGCTTCGACGCCCTCAAGGCGCGCGCCTGGGCGCAGCCTCTGGAGGACATCCAGCCCGCCGACCCCTACCTGTTCCAGGCCGGCGCGGAGCTCGAGACCTTCGCCCGCCTGCGCCGCGACGCCCCGGTGCACTATCAGCCCGAGCACGAGTTCGGGCCCTACTGGTCGGTCACGCGCTACGACGACATCATGGCGGTGGACACCAACCACGCCGACTTCTCGTCCGAGCCCAGCATCACCATCGCCGACCCGGAGGAGGACTTCCCCCTCCCCATGTTCATCGCGATGGACCCGCCCAAGCACGACGCCCAGCGCAAGACGGTGCAGCCCATCGTCAACGGCCCGAACCTGGCCGTGCTGGAGCCCCTGATCCGCGAGCGCGCCGCCGCCATCCTCGACAATCTGCCGACGGACGGCCAGCCCTTCGACTGGGTCGACAAGGTCTCCATCGAGCTCACGGCCATGACGCTGGCCACCCTGTTCGACATGCCGCAGGAGGACCGGCGCAAGCTGACCTGGTGGTCCGACGTGGCCACCGCCGGGCCGGAGCGCAGCTTCTTCTCCAGCCCCGAGGCCGCCAAGATGGAGCGGCAGGGCATCCTGATGGAGTGCGCCCAGTACTTCATGGGCATGTGGAACGAGCGGGTGAACGCCCCGCCCAAGGGCGACCTGATCTCCATGCTCGCGCACGGCGAGCACACGCGCGACATGACCCCGCAGGAGTACCTGGGCAACCTGATCCTCTTGATCGTCGGCGGCAACGACACGACGCGCAACACCATCACCGGCTCGATCCTGGCGCTGAACGAGAACCCGGGCGAGTTCGACAAGCTTAAGGCCGACCAGAGCCTGATCCCGTGCATGGTCAGCGAGACCATCCGCTGGCAGACGCCCTTGGCGCACATGCGCCGCAACGCCATGCGTGACGTGGAGCTGGGCGGCCAGACCATCCGCAAGGGCGACAAGGTCATCATGTGGTACGTCTCGGGCAACCGGGACGAGACCAAGATCCAGGACCCGAACCGCTACTGGATCGAGCGGCCCGACGTGCGCCGCCACCTGTCGTTCGGCTTCGGCATCCATCGCTGCGTGGGCAACCGCCTGGCCGAGCTGCAGCTGAAGGTGATCTGGGAGGAGATCCTGAAGCGCTTCGCCCACGTCGAGGTGGTCGGCGAGCCCGTGCGCGTGCCGTCGGGCTTCGTGCGCGGCTACGAGAGCCTGCCGGTGCGCCTGCACCCGCGGTGAGCGAGGCTGATGCTCATCCCGGTTTTCGCCGGGATGAGCGGTGTCTGGAAGCTAAGCCACTGAACGAACCGCGGCCTGAGACGCTGAGAGGGCGACCTCCCCACCGTCCGAGAGCCTCGCCATGACCAACGAAGATCGCCTGCGCATGCAGGACCCGCGCGAGCAGTACGCCAAGCCGCCCTTCCCCGAGCAGCCGCAGGCCGCGCCAGGCCTGGCCAGCGCCATGGATCCCAAGCCCGACCACGGCGAGGAGAGCTACCGCGGCTCGGGCCGGCTCGCCGGCCGCAAGGCGCTGGTGACCGGCGGCGACAGCGGCATCGGCCGCGCCGCCGCCATCGCCTTCGCGCGCGAGGGGGCGGACGTCGCCATTGTCCACCTCCCCGACGAGGAGGCCGACGCGCAGGAGGTCATCCAGCTGATCGAGGCGGAAGGCCGCAAGGCGGTCGCCATCCCCGGCGACATCAAGGACGAGGCCTTCTGCACCGAGCTGGTCGAGACCGCCGTCAAGGCGCTGGGCGGCCTCGACATCCTGGTGAACAACGCGGGCAAGCAGACCACGCAGGAGTTCATCTCGGACATCACCACCGAGCAGTTCGACGCGACCTTCAAGACCAACGTCTACGCCCTGTTCTGGATCTGCAAGGCGGCCGCCGCGCACCTGCTTCCGGGCGCCAGCGTGATCAACACGGCCTCGATCCAGGGCTTCGAGCCCTCGGAGGCGCTGCTGGACTACGCCACCACCAAGGCGGCCATCGTCAACTTCTCCAAGGCGCTGTCCAAGCAGTTCATGGCGCGCGGCGTGCGCGTGAACGTGGTGGCGCCCGGCCCGTTCTGGACGGCGCTGCAGCCCTCCGGCGGCCAGACGCAGGAGAAGCTGAAGACCTTCGGGGCCGACACGCCGTTCAAGCGTCCCGGCCAGCCCGTCGAGATCGCGCCGATCTACGTGTTCCTGGCCTCGCAGGAGGCCAGCTACGTCAGCGGCGAGGTGTACGGGGCCACGGGCGGCTCGGGCGTCGCCTGACGCTCATCCCACCGGCGCGGGCGGCGGGGTCGCGCCGGCGGGGCGCGGCTGCAGCGCCGAGGCGGCGACCAGCCGGCCGCCGACGTTCAGCCGCCGCATGCCGCTGACCTCGTAGAGCGCCTCGCGGTCGCGGGCGTCGCCGGCGGAGCGGTCGGCTTCGGCGAGCGGGGCGGGGCGCGTGGCCTCCTCCGCCGCCTGCATCAGGCCGGCGTCGCGCGTGCCGGCCACCACCACCACGCGCGCCCCGTCAGGCCCGGCGAACGTCGAGACGTAACCGTAGTCGCGATACATGCCGCGCCCCTCGTCTGACGGGCCGCCCTGGCTGGCGTAACGGGCGCGGGTGCGCCGGTCGATCACGTCGTCGAAGGTGTCGCCGATGGTGAAGCGCGAGCCGCCCAGCGCCACGTCGCGCAGCCAGCCCATGCCGCTGAGGTAGCCGATGTAGACCACGTTGTCGGCGCGCAGCATGGCCGGGGTGAGCTCGCTCATCATCACCACGCGCACGTCCTCCGCCCGGCCGGAGGACGCCAGCACGGGCGCGATCCGGCGCAACGCCGCGCCCGCGCCGATGGGCAGGTAGCGGAGGTCGAGGTCGACGTAGTGGTCCTCCTTCTCCGGGTGGGACATCAGGTACTCGGCCAGGTCCTCGCGCGAGTTGATGGTGTACTCGCGCACGAGCCGGTTCACCTCCATCCCCGTCTCGCTCTCGCCGAAGATGTAGTAGTCGCCGACCACGATCACCGTGGGACGCCGGTCGGCCAGCAGCGGCCCCCACACCGGGCCGGCGCGCACCCTGGCCAGCTCGCGCGCAGCCGGCGGGCGACCCGCGCCCACCGCCCAGGCGGTGAGCCCGCTGGAGACCGCGGCGACGGCCAGCAGCGCCGCGGCGAGCGGCGCCCAGCGGCGCAGGCG
>CAXTBN010000055.1:0-18675 GCA_964242895.1 uncultured Caulobacteraceae bacterium
GAGGCCGGCATGCCCGCCGTGGCCATCGCCGACCGCGCCAACCTGTTTGGGGCGCTGGAGTTCAGCCAGTCGCTCAAGGACATCGGCGTCCAGCCCATCATCGGCTGCGCCCTGCCGGTGTCCGGCTTGGGCGACCCGCCGATGCGGGGCGGGCGTACGCCCACCGTCGTGCTCCTGGCCCAGGACGGGGAGGGGTGGCGCAACCTGATGACGTTGTCGTCGCTGGCCTACACGGGCAGCGTCGGGGCGGCCGAGCCGGTCGTACCCTGGCGCGAGGTGGTGGCGCGCTCGGCGGGGCTGATCCTGCTCTCCGGCGGGCCGGACGGGCCGGCCGATCCCCTGTTCGCCAAGGACAAGGCGGGGGAGGGGGCGGCGGTGCTCGCCGCCATGGCGCACGCCTTCGGCGACCGCTTCTACGTCGAACTGCAGCGTCACGGCGCGCGGGCGGAGGCGCTGGCGGAGCCGGGGCTGGTGGCGTGGGCCTATGCGAACGACGTCCCGCTGGTGGCCACCAACGACGTCTACTTCGGACCGGCCGACATGCACGAGGCGCACGACGCGCTCCTGTGCCTGGCCGACGGCGCCTTCAAGGGCCAGGACGCGCGGCGGCGGCTGACGGTGGAGCACCGCTTCAAGACCGCCGCCGAGATGCGCGAGACCTTCGCCGACCTGCAGGAAGCCTGCGACAACACTCTCGACATCGCCCGCCGCTGCGCGGTGATGGTCGACAGGCGAGATCCCATCCTGCCGCGCTTCGACACCGGCGAGGGGCGGTCGGAGGAGGAGGAGCTGATCCTCCAGGCCAGGGAGGGCCTCGCCGCGCGGCTGCAGGCCATCCGCGCCGCCGGCTTCGAGCTGGCCGCGCCCGAGGCCGAGTACTGGGCGCGGCTGGAGCGCGAGGCGGGGATCATCACCCGCATGGGCTTCCCCGGCTATTTCCTGATCGTGTCGGACTTCATTAAATGGAGTAAGGCGAACGGGGTGCCGGTAGGGCCGGGGCGCGGCTCGGGCGCCGGCTCGCTGGTGGCCTGGGCGTTGCAGATCACCGGGCTCGACCCGATCCGCTTCGGCCTCATCTTCGAGCGGTTCCTGAATCCGGAGCGGGTGTCGATGCCCGACTTCGACATCGACTTCTGCCAGGACGGGCGCGAGCGCGTGATCTCCTACGTGCAGGAGAAGTACGGCTCCGACCGCGTCGCCCAGATCATCACCTTCGGCACGCTGCAGGCGCGCGCCGTGCTGCGCGACGTGGGCCGGGTGATGCAGCTGCCTCTGGGGCTCGTGGACCGGCTGGCCAAGATGGTGCCGAACAACCCGGCCAACCCGGTCACCCTCAAGCAGGCCATCGCCATGGAGCCTCGCCTGCAGGAGGCGCAGCGCGACGACCCGGCCGTGGCCGCGGTGCTGGAAACGGCGCTCAGGCTGGAGGGGCTCTACCGCAACGCCTCCACCCACGCGGCGGGCGTGGTGATCGGCGACCGGCCCCTGACCGAGCTCGTGCCCCTGTACCAGGACCCGCGGTCGGACATCCCCGCCACCCAGTACAATATGAAATGGGTGGAGAGCGCCGGGCTGGTGAAGTTCGACTTCCTGGGCCTGAAGACGCTGACGGTGCTCGACAAAGCGGTGAAGCAGCTCGCCAAGCGTGGGCAGGCGCTCGACCTGGAGGCGCTGCCGCTGGACGACCCGGCGACCTACGCGCTCCTGGCCTCGGGTCACGCCATCGGCGTGTTCCAGCTGGAGTCGCTCGGCATGCGCGAGACGCTGCGCAAGTTGAAGTGCGGCTCGCTGGAGGAGATCACCGCGCTGATCTCGCTCTACCGCCCCGGGCCGATGGACAACATCGACACCTACGTCGCCCGTAAATTCGGCGCCGAGAAAGTCGACTACCTGCATCCCACGCTGAAGCCGGTGCTGGACGAGACCTACGGCGTGATCATCTACCAGGAGCAGGTGATGCAGATCGCCCAGATCCTGGCCGGCTACAGCCTGGGCGAGGCGGACCTGCTGCGCCGCGCCATGGGCAAGAAGAAGAAGGAGGAGATGGACGTCCAGAAGGCGCGCTTCATCTCCGGCGCGTCGGAGAAGGGCGTGCCGCAAAAGCAGTCGGACGGCATCTTCGAGTTGGTGGCCAAGTTCGCCGGCTACGGCTTCAACAAGAGTCACGCCGCCGCCTACGGCCTGATCAGCTACCAGACGGCCTGGCTGAAGGCGAACGCCGCGCCCGAGTTCTACGCCGCCACCATGAGCCTCGACGCCGGCAACACCGACAAGCTGGCCGTCTACGTGCAGGACGCCAAGCGCTTCAAGGTCGTGGTGCGCGCGCCCGACATCAACCGCTCGGGGGCCGACTTCGAGGTGGAGGGCGCCGAGGTGCTCTACGCGCTGGGCGCCGTGCGCAACGTGGGCGTGGAGGCCATGCGCCACGTGCAGGCGGTGCGCGAGGCCGGCGGCCCGTTCCGCGACCTGTTCGACTTCGCCGAGCGCATCGACCCGCGCGTGATCAACAAGCGCGTGCTGGAGAACCTTGCTCGCGCGGGGGTGTTCGACAGCCTCGCGCCCGACCGCGCCCAAGTGCTCGCCGCCGCCGACGCCCTGACGGGCCACGCGCAGGCGCTGGCCAGCGAGCGCGACGACGGCCAGTCCAACCTGTTCGGCGGGGCCGGCGCCTCGGGCCGCCCGCGCCTGCCCAAGGCCGAGCCGTGGGACGGCGCGCGCCGTCTCGACGAGGAGCTGGCGGCGATCGGCTTCTACCTCAGCGGCCATCCGCTGGAGGCGCTGGCCGACACCCTGCGCGCGCGCCGCGTGACGCTCTACGCCGAGGCGGCGACGCAGGCGGAGGAGGGCGGCCACTCGGCCTTCCGCATGGCGGGCGTGCTGCGCCGGCGGCAGGAGAAGCCCAGCCGCACGGGCGAGAAGCTGGCCTATCTCACCCTGTCCGACCCCTCGGGCGAGTACGAGGCCATGGTACCGCCCGCCGAGCTCGGCCGCATGCGCGACCTCTTGGAACCCGGCGCACACCTCCTGTTCCGCATGCGCGCCCGGGTGGACGGCGGCCAATTCCGTCTGATCGCCGAGGCCGCCGAGCCGCTGAAGCCGGTCGCCGCGGGGACGGAGGCGGCGATCTCCGCGCTGCGCATCCACCTCAGCGCCGCGGGCGCCGACATGGCCGCCCTCCACGCCCGCCTGGACGGCGCCCAGGTGCGCGGAGCGGGCGAGCGCGGCGCGGAGGTGATCTGCGTGGCCGGCCTCGCGGGCGGCCGCGAGGTGGAGGTGCGCCTTCCGGGAAGATACCGGCTCGACGGCCCGATGCGCGCGGCGGTGAAGACCGCGCCGGGGGTGGTGATGCTGGAGGACGCTTGAGGCTCTCTTGAGCCACCGCACAAGGCTTCAGCGTCGGGTTGAAGCGGGCCGCTCCGGGGGCTATATCGCGCGCCATTCCACACGCGGGTCCGCGGTGGGACGCGTCCGCGCGTCCGGCCGTATCCGGTGGCCGGCTGATCCAAGCCGGTCGCAAGCTCGCGGAGGCCCAACCGGACGAACGCGAGAACACCAATGGCTCTGCCCGACTTCAACATGCGCCAGCTGCTCGAGGCCGGCGCCCACTTCGGCCACCAGACGCACCGCTGGAACCCGAAGATGGAGCGCTACATCTTCGGCAGCCGCTCCAACATCCACATCCTGGACCTCAGCCAGTCCATCCCGCTGCTGCACTCCGCGCTGGTGAAGGTGCGCGAGGTCGCGGCCGGCGGCGGGCGCGTGCTGTTCGTCGGCACCAAGCGCCAGGCGCAGGATCCGGTGTCCACCGCGGCCAAGCGCTGCGCGCAATACTATGTGAATCACCGCTGGCTGGGCGGCACGCTCACCAACTGGCGCACCGTGTCGGGCTCGATCGCCCGCCTGCGCGAGCTGGAGGGCATCGCCGGCGAGGGCGTGCGCACCAAGAAGGAGCTGCTGGGCCTGACCCGCGAGCACGACAAGCTCGAGCTGAGCCTCGGCGGCATCAAGGACATGGGCGGCATCCCCGACCTGATGTTCGTGATCGACACCAACAAGGAGGCGATCGCGATCCAGGAGGCGCGCAAGCTCAACATCCCGGTGGTGGCGATCCTCGACTCCAACTCGGACCCGGAGGGCGTGGCCTACCCGGTGCCGGGCAACGACGACGCGGCGCGCGCCCTGCAGCTCTACTGCGACCTCGTGGCCGACGCGGTGCTGGACGGCCTGGCCGCCGGCCAGGGCGCATCGGGCGTGGACCTGGGCGCCTCGGAGAACCCCTCCGAGCCGGCGCTGCGCACCGAGGCCGCGCTCGACGCGGTCGAGGCCGAGCCCGCCTCCGTCTGATCCCCTCCGGCGCGCCCGGCGCGCCGGCCGTCGCACATCGAGACCTGCGCCCGGGTTCCGCCCGGGCGCATCGTCCTATCCGAACTCCAGGAGAGACCTCCCATGGCTGAGATCACGGCCGCCCTCGTCAAGCAGCTGCGCGACTCCTCCGGCGCGGGCATGATGGACTGCAAGAAGGCGCTGCAGGAGACCGGCGGCGACATCGAAGCGGCCACCGACTGGCTGCGCTCCAAGGGCATCTCGAAGGCGGCGAAGAAGAGCGACCGCGTCGCCGCCGAGGGCCTCGTGGCCGTGGCCCTGCGCGACACGGGCGCGGGCATGGTCGGCGCGGTGGTCGAGGTGAACGCCGAGACCGACTTCGTGGCGCGCAACGAGCTGTTCCAGACCGCGGCGCGCAACGTCGCCAGCGCGGCGCTGGACGTGGCCGACGGCGACATCCAGGCGCTGAACCAGGCGGTCATGCATGACGGCCAGACGGTCGCCGACACGCTCACCCAGCTGATCGCCACCATCGGCGAGAACATGACGCCGCGCCGCTCCAAGCGGTTCGACGTCGGCCAGGGCGTGGTCGCCGCCTACGTGCACAACGCGGCGGGTCCGGACGTCGGCCGCCTCGGCGTGCTGGTGGCGGTGGAGGGCGACGGCGCCCACGACCGGCTGACCGACATCGGTCGGAAGGTGGCCATGCACATCGCCGCCACCTCGCCGCTAGCGCTGACCACCGACGAGGTCGATCCGGCGGCGGTGGAGCGCGAGCGCGCCATCTTCACCGAGCAGGCCAACGCGTCGGGCAAGCCGCCCGGCGTGATCGAGAAGATGGTCGAGGGCCGCATCCGCAAGTTCTACGAGGAGGTCGTGCTCCTCAAGCAGAGCTTCGTCATGGAGCCGGAGGTCACCGTCGAGCAGTACGTCGCAAAGGCGGCCAAGGACGGCGGCTTCACGGCCAAGGTGACCGGCTTCGTGCGGCTGGCGCTCGGCGAGGGCGTGGAGAAGCCGACCGACGACTTCGCCGCCGAGGTGGCGTCCATGACGGGCGCCACCGTCTAGCCATCTCGACCAAACCGAACGTGTTCGGCCGGCGGGTCCGCGAGGGCTCGCCGGCCGTTTCTTTTCAGGGACGGGCGGTCCTATAGAGGGGCGACGCCCCCGCGTGAGTCCGGATGACCGACAGCCCCACCACAGCTCCGGACGACGCCGCGCGGCCGACGGCGGGGGCCGTTCCCCGCTACCGCAAGATCCTGCTCAAGGTCTCCGGCGAGGTGCTGATGGGCGCCCAGCCCTACGGCATCGACATGGCCGTGGTCTCCGTCATCGCCGCCGAGATCAAGGAGGTGATCGAGACGGGCGTGGAGGTCTGCCTCGTGATCGGCGGCGGCAACATCTACCGCGGCTTGTCCGGCGCGGCCTCCGGCATGGACCGCGCCCAGGGCGACTACATGGGCATGCTGGCCACGGTGATGAACGCGCTGGCCATGCAGAACGCCCTGGAGAAGGTCGGCGTCCCCACCCGGGTGCAGTCGGCGATCACCATGGGCCAGGTGTGCGAGCCCTACATCCGCCGCCGCGCCATCCGGCACATGGAGAAGGGCCGCGTGGTGATCTTCGCCGCCGGCACCGGCCTGCCCTTCTTCACCACCGACACCACGGCCGCCCTGCGCGCCGCCGAGATCGGGGCCGACGCCCTGTTCAAGGGCACCAGCGTGGACGGCGTCTACACCGCGGACCCGAAGCGCGACCCCCACGCGCAGCGCTACGAGCGGCTGACCTACCTTGAGGTTCTCAGCCGCGACCTTAAGGTGATGGACGCCTCCGCCATCAGCCTGATGCGCGAGAACGGCATCCCGATCGTGGTGTTCTCGATCCGCCAGCCCGGCGCGCTCCTCAGGGTGCTGACGGGCGAGGGGACGCACACGGTGATCGGCCCCGAACCGGCGCACAGGCCGACGCAGGAAGACGCGCAAGCATGAGCAAGCCCGAGCTGAACCGCTACAAGGAGCGGATGGACAAGGCGATCACCGCCCTCAAGGAGGAGTTCGGGGGCCTGCGCACCGGCCGCGCCAACGCGGGCCTGATCGAGAACGTCATGGTCGACGCCTACGGTTCGACCTCGCCGATCACCAGCGTCGCGGCCATCAGCGTGCCCGAGCCCCGCATGATCACCGTGAGCGTCTGGGACAAGGGCGTGACCATCGCGGTGGAGAAGGCGATCCGCAACGCGGGCCTGGGGCTGAACCCGATCACCGACGGCCAGACCCTGCGCATCCCCATCCCGCCGCTCACCGAGGAGCGCCGCCGCGACCTCGCCAAGCTCGCCGGCAAGTACGCCGAGACGCAGAAGATCGCCGTCCGCAACGTGCGCCGCGAGGCGCTCGAGGACCTGAAGAAGGCCGAGAAGGCCGGCGACATCAGCCAGGATGAGCAGAAGAAGGCGGACAAGGACGTCCAGGGTTTCACCGACGAGGCGGTCAAGCGCATCGACGACACGCTGAAGTCCAAGGAAGCGGAGATCATGCAGGTCTGATGCGCGGCGCGGGCGTCCGGGCAGGGGAGGGCGCCTCCGCGGCGGCCCGCGGTCTCGCGTCCTCGTCCGGCGCCGCGGCCGCGCGCCCTCACGCCGCCCGCCACGTCGCCATCATCATGGACGGCAACGGCCGCTGGGCGCGCCGCCGCGGCCTGCCGCGCACCTTCGGCCACCGCGCGGGTGTCCAGGCGCTGAAGCGCACGGTGGAGGCGGCGCCCGAGCTCGGGATCGAATGGCTGACGGTGTTCGGCTTCTCGACCGAGAACTGGCGGCGGCCGCCGTCGGAGGTGTCGGAGCTGATGCGGCTCCTCAAGGCCTACGTGGAGAGCGACCTCGACCGGCTGTCGCGCGAGGGCGTGCGCGTCCATGTGATCGGCCGGCGCGACGGCCTGGCGCCTGACATCCTGGAGGTGATCGCGCGCGCGGAGGCCCGCACGCGCGCCAACGACCGCTTCCACCTGCAGGTGGCCTTCAACTACGGCGGCCGGTCGGACATCGCGCAGGCGGCGCTCGGCCTTGCGCGCGACATCGCCGCCGGCCGCTGCCCGGAGCAGTTGGACGAGGACGAGATCAGCCGTCGCCTGTCCACCGCCAAGGGACCTCCGGTTGACCTCGTGATCCGCACCTCGGGGGAGCGGCGCCTCAGCAACTTCCTCCTCTGGGAGGCGGCCTACGCCGAACTCGTGTTCCAGGACGTGCTGTGGCCCGACTACGGCGGGGAGCCCCTGGCCGCGGCGGTGACGGAGTTCGGCGCGCGCGAGCGTCGCTATGGCGGAGCCGAGGTGGATGACCTCCCCGCCGCCGGATAGGGCCCCGACCGCGTCTCGGCCCTTCGACTGGCGGAACCTGGGGGTGCGCGCGCTGTCGGCGGCGGTGCTCGCCCCGGTCGCGCTCGTGGCCGTGTGGGTCGGCGGCTGGCTGCTGCTGCTCGTGCTGTCGGTGGCGGTGGCCCTGCTGTCGCTCGAGTGGGGCAAGATGGCCGCGCCGAACGCGCCGACGCGGGCGGCGGGCGCAGTGCTGGTCGGCGTGCTGGCGGCGCTGTTCACCGCCTACCTGGGCTACCCGCGCGCGGCGTGGATCTCGCTGGCGGTGGCCGCGCTGGTGATCGCCGGGCTGGCGGCGGGGCTGAAGCTGACGCGCCGGCCGGCGGACACGGCCTTCGGCGTGCTATATCTCGGCGCGCCGGCGCTGGCCCTGTGGTGGCTGCGGCTGGCCTCGCCGGTGTACGGCGAGGACGCGGGACGCGCCTGGACCTTCCTGATGCTGGCCATCGCGTGGAGCGCCGACAGCGCCGCCTTCCTGATCGGCAGCGCGCTGAAGGGGCCCAAGCTCTGGCCGCGCTTCTCGCCCAACAAGACCTGGTCGGGGTTCTGGGGCGGCCTCGTCGTGGGCGTGCTGGTGGCGACCGCCTCGGCGGCGTTCCTGCGCCCGCTGGACGGCCCGAGCCTCGCCCTCGGCGCCGCGACGGGACTTGTCGGCGCGCTCGCCACCATGGGCGGGGACCTCCTGGAATCGATGTTGAAGCGCCGCTTCGGCGTGAAGGACTCGGGCGACCTGATCCCCGGGCACGGAGGACTCTTGGACAGGGTGGACGGCCTTCTGTTCGCGGCGCTGGCGGTGGCCGGCGCGCGCTTCCTGTGGAACCACGGAGTGCTCCGCTGATGCGCCGCCGCCGTGTTTCGGTGCTGGGCTCCACGGGCTCCATCGGCGTCTCCACGCTCGATTTCCTCCAGCACGTGCAGGCGAGCGGGGCGGCGGAGGTGGAGATCGCGGCCCTGGCCGCCGGCCGCAACGTCGCGCTCCTGGCCGAGCAGGCGAAGCGCTGGCGTCCGGCGCTGACGGTCTGCGCCGACGAGGCGTGTCACGCCGAACTGGCGGACCGCCTCGCGGGCGAGGGCCTGCGCACCGCCACGGGAGACGCCGCGGTGATCGAGGCGGCCGCGGGCGTGGGCGCGGACTGGGTCATGGCCGCCATCGTCGGCGCGGCCGGCCTTCGCCCCACGCTCGCTGCGGCCAAGACGGGCGCCACCGTCGCCCTGGCCAACAAGGAGAGCCTGGTCTGCGCCGGCCCCGCGCTCCTGGCGGCCGCGCGTGAGGCGGGGGGCGAGGTGATCCCCGTCGACTCCGAGCACTCCGCCATCTTCCAGGCGCTCGCGCCCGAGGCGCGCGATCGTGTCGCACGCCTGATCCTCACGGCTTCGGGCGGCCCCTTCCGCACCTGGACGCGCGAGGCCATGGCCGCCGCCACCCCCGCCCAGGCCGTCGCCCACCCAAACTGGAGCATGGGCGCCAAGATCAGCGTCGACAGCGCCACCATGATGAACAAGGGGCTGGAGCTGATCGAGGCCAGCTACCTGTTCTCCACGCCCGAGGACCGCATCCAGGTCGTGGTCCACCCGCAGTCGGTGGTGCACAGCGCCGTGGAGTACCAGGACGGCTCGACCATCGCCCAGCTCGGCCCGCCCGACATGAAGAGTCCCATCAGCGCCGCCTTCGCCTGGCCCGAGCGCATCGCCTGGCCGGCGGAGACGCTCGACCTGCCGCGCTGGGGCAGCCTGACCTTCGAGACGCCCGACCTGGACCGCTTCCCCGCGCTGCGCCTGGCCCGCGAGGCGCTCCAGGCGGGAGGAGGGGCCCCCGCGGCGCTGAACGCGGCGAATGAGCGCGGTGTGGCCGCGTTTCTGGACGGGACCATCGGCTTCCTCGACATCGCCGCAATCGTGGAAGACACCTTGGCCATGGTGAACGGAATGGAAATTGCGACGGAGGGCGACGCGGCGCTCGACGCGGCCATGTTGGTCGACGCGAGCGCACGCGCCCTGGCGGACGCGGCGATCGAACGCCGCGCCCGCGCCCGAGCCTAGAGGCCGCCCGCCATGCCCGCCGTCCACCTCCTCCAGAGCATAGCGCTCTACGTCCTGCCGTTCCTGGCGGTGCTGACGCTGGTCGTGACCGTCCACGAGCTTGGGCACTTCCTGGCCGCGCGTTGGCTCGGCGTCGCGGTGGACCGGTTCTCCATCGGCTTCGGCCGCGCGATCGCCAGCTGGCGCGATCGGGCGGGGGTGGAGTGGCGCGTCGGCTGGCTGCCGTTGGGCGGCTACGTGCGGTTCGCCGGAGACTCGAGCGCCTCCTCCTCCGTGCCGGATCAGGACGAGCTGGAGGAGTTCCGCGACGAGATCGTGCGCAAGCAGGGTGCGGCGGCGGTGAAGGACTACTTCCATTTCAAGCCGGTATGGGCGCGCGCCATCGTCGTGGCGGCAGGGCCGGCGGCCAACTTCATCCTGTCCTTGGCGCTGTTCAGCGTCCTCGCCATGGCCATCGGCCAGCAGATGACCCGGCCCAAGGTGGCGGCCGTCGTCGCCGGCGGACCGGCCGCGGTGGCGGGCATGCGTGCGGGCGATCTGATCACCGCCGTCGACGGTTCGGCCGTAGAGAGCTTCGCCGACGTGCAGCAGTACGTGCAGCTTCGTGCGGGGGCGCCGATCCGCTTCAGCGTGCGCCGCGGCGGCGCTCAGCTCGACCTCACCGCCACCCCCGCCGCGCGGCGACAGCCTGAACCCTTCACCAATCGGCCCATCACCGTGGGCTTTCTGGGCGTGGCGGGCTCCGCGGCCCCTGCAGACACCTTCCGCCGCCGCTACGGTCCGGTCGAGGCGGTGACGAGCTCGGCGAAGCGGATCGGCGACATCATCAGCACGACCGTCTTCTACATCGGCCGTGTGGTGACCGGGCGCGCTTCCGCCGACCAGCTCGGCGGCCCCGTGCGGATCGCCCAGGTGTCAGGCGCGCTGGTCCGGGCCTCCGCGCAGGGGGCGCCGAATGCGGGCGCGCTCACGGCTTCGGTGGCCGCGACCCTGCTCAGCTGGGCGGCGGTGCTGTCGGTGTCCATCGGCTTCATGAATCTGCTGCCCATCCCCGTGCTGGACGGCGGCCACCTCGTGTTCTACGCCTACGAAGCGGTCAGCCGCCGGCCGGTGGCCGCGCGGGTGCAGGCCGCCGGGTACCGCGTCGGGCTCGCCCTCCTGCTCGGCATGATGTTGTTCGCCACTTGGAACGACGTCCAGCCGATGCGCCTGTTCAAACTGCTCGGCGGCGCCGCGTCCTGACGGCCCTTCGACCTTTCCGGCACTGAGTGGATGACGACAACGACCGCCCGTAAGGCCGCGTTCACGGCCGCGCTCATGAGTGGCGCCGCGTTGCTGCCCCTGTCGTCCGCCTGGGCGCAGCAGGGGACCGGCACGGGCGGCTCCGTGCCCACCGTCACGGCGCAGCCAGCGCCCAATGTCGAGAGCTCCAGCTCGACGGGCCAGACCACCGGCGGCTCGGCTCCCTCCACGCGCGAAGCGCCGGCTTCGGCTGCAGCGGACCGCGGCGCCTCCATCCCCGGCGGCGCGTCGGCGCCGAACGGTCCCGCACCCGCCCCGACGCCGACGCCCGAGCAGGCCAACGCCGGCGTAGGCGTCCCCAGCCCCGCCGCCGCGCAGGCGCAGGCGGCCGCCACGCCGGGCGCTCCGGTGAGAGCGGTGGCCGGAAACGAGACGGGCGTGGTCCGCCGCATCCTGATCGAGGGCAACGAGCGCATCGAGTCGTCCACCATCATCGCCTACCTGCCGGTCTCCATCGGCGACACGGTGGACGCGGCGCGGCTGAACCTCGCCTTGAAGACGCTGGCGCGCACCGACCTGTTCTCCGACGAGCGCGTCGAGCTGCGCGGCACCGACCTCGTGGTGCGCGTGGTCGAGAACCCGATCATCAATCAGGTGGTGTTCGAGGGGAACTCCGCGCTCAACGACGAGAAGCTGCGCGATGAGATCTCGATCCACCCGCGCGGCATCTTCACCAAGGCCGCCGTGCTCGCCGACGTGCAGCGGATCGTGGAGCTGTACCGTCGCTCGGGCCGCATCTCCGCCTCGGTCAATCCGCAGATCGTGCAGCTGCCGCAGAAGCGCGTGGATCTCGTGTTCGAGATCACCGAGGGGCCGAAGACCGGCATCCAGAAGATCAATTTCCTCGGCAACAAAGTGTTCACCGACAGCGCCCTGCGTGACGTGATCGTCACCAAGGAGAGCCGCTGGTACCGGTTCTTCTCGTCCAACGACAACTACGACCCGGATCGGATCGAGTACGATCGCGAGCAGCTGCGCAAGTATTACGCCAACAAGGGCTACTACGATTTCCGCGTGCTGTCGTCGACGGCCGAGCTGCTGCCTGACCGCAAGAGCTTCGACCTGACCTACGTCGTCGACGAAGGACCGAAGTACAAGTTCGGCAAGCTGACGGTCGAGACAGACCTTAAGCGCCTGAACGGCAACTTCCTCAAGGCGCTGCTGCCGATCAAGGAGGGCCAGCCCTTCCGTTCCGACCAGATCGAGACGGCGGTGGACTCGCTGACCTTCGCGGCGGGTGCGGCGGGCTTCGCCTTCGTCGATATCCAGCCGCAGCCCAAGGCCGACCCGAAGAGCCGCACCGTCGATGTGGTGTTCCGCGTCAAGGAAGGTCCGCGCGTCTACATCGAGCGCATCGACGTGGTCGGCAACACCACCACGCAGGACTACGTGATCCGCCGCGAGCTGCGGCTGGCCGAAGGCGACGCCTATAACCGCGTGCTGGTCGACCGATCCAAGATCGAGGTGAAGCGTCTCGCCTTCTTCAAGACGGTGGACATCGACCAGACCCCCGGCAGCGCGCCGGACCGCACCGTGCTGCGCGTGAAGGTGCAGGAGCAGCCGACCGGCGAGCTGAGCCTGGGCGCCGGCTACTCCACCGTCGATCAGCTGCTGCTGGACGTCGGCATCAGCCAGCACAACTTCCGCGGCACGGGCCAGGACGTGTCGCTGCGCGCCTCCATCGGCTCGCTCCGCCGGCAGGTGGACTTCCGCTTCACCGAACCGCGCTTCCTGGGCCGCGACCTCGCCGCGGGCCTGGACCTGTTCTCCTACCGCTTCGACTTCACCCAATACTCCGGCTACGAGTCGGAGTCGGACGGCGGCACGCTTCGGCTCGGCTTTCCACTGAACCTCAACACCTACTTCCGCGCGCACTACACCTTCTCCGCCGACAACGTCATCATTGACGCGGCGACCTGCGACGGCGGCGGCGCGTCCATCGCGCTTTGCGAGCAGCGCGGACGCAGCTACAAGTCGGAGATCGGCTATACGTTGAGCCTCGACAAGCGGAACGACCCACTGCGCGCCACCCGCGGCTACGTCGTCACGCTCAACCAGGACATCGCCGGTCTCGGAGGCACCGTCGACTTCCTTCGTACGGAGGGCAACGGCTCCATTTATTACGGCTTCTCACCGCAATTCATACTGAGGTTCGACGGGCAGGCGGGATACCTGCTGCCGTACAATGGCGATGCGGTGCGCATCAACGACCGCTTCTTCAAGGGCGGCCAGACCTTCCGTGGCTTCGAGGTGGCGGGCATCGGCCCGCGCGACCTCGCCTTTGACGAGGCGCTCGGCGGCAAACTCTACGCGATCGGCACGCTGGAGCTGACCGTGCCCAACTACCTGCCCGAGCAGTACGGCATCCGCACCGCCGTGTTCAGCGATTTCGGCACGCTCGGCCTGCTCGACAAGTCGGTGAAGGACCTCAGCCCCAACGTGCGCGACGGGTTGACCTTGCGCGCGTCGGCGGGCCTCAGCGTGTTCTGGACCTCGCCGCTCGGCCCCATCCGCCTCGATTTCAGCAAGGTGCTGGCCAAGGCGACCTACGACAAGACCGAAGCGTTCCGCTTCTCCACCAACACCCAGTTCTGACGAGCAGAGAGACCCAACCGTGAAGACGACAACCGCCGCCGCCGCCCTCGCGCTGGCCGCCCTCGCCCAGGGCGTCGCCACAGGCTCCGCCTCGGCCCAGGCGCGCGCCGCCGCCCGACCCGCCGCCGCTCCGGCTGCGGCCGCGCCGGCGGTCCGACCCGCCCAGCAGCTGCCGCAGGGTCCGCCCATCCCCGGCATGTGCGTGGTCTCGCAGGAGCGCGCCATCGGGGCCTCCGCCGCCGGTCGGGCCATGATCGACCGCCTGCGCCAACTGAACGCGCAGGTCACCGCCGAGCTGAAGCCGGAGCAGGACTCCATCGAGGCCGAGGCCAAGACCTTCCAGTCGCAGCAGGCCGCGCTCACCGCCGAACAGCGCCAACAGCGCGGGCAGGCGCTGCAGACGCGCGCCACCGCCTACCAGCAGAAGGCGGAGCTGCGGCAGCGCGAGCTGCAGGTCACCCAGCAGAAGGCGCTCCAGCGCATCGGGGGCGAGCTGAACCCCGTGCTGCAGTCACTGTACGGCGCCCGGGGGTGCAGCATGCTGATGTCGATCGACAACGGCGTGCTGGCCTCGAACACCGCCTTCGACGTCACGGACGCCGCGATCCAGCAGCTGAACGCGCGCATGCCCACCATCAGCTTCGACCGCGAGCGGCTGGACAGCCAGACGGCCGGCGCGGCGGCGCCCCGGTAACAGGCGAGCCGAGGGCCGGCGTGGTCGATCCGCGCTTCTACGAGGCGCTGGGACCCGTCTCCCTCGCCGACGTCGCCCGGCTGACGGGGGCGGAGCTCGCCGATCCGGCGGAGGGCGTCCGCGCGCTCACCGGCGCGGCCCCGCTCGACCGGGCGGGGGAGGGCGACGTCGCCTTCTTGGCCGACCGGCGCTACGTCGCAGGCCTGAAGAGCACCCGCGCGGCCGCGGTGTTCGTGGCGCCTGCGTACGCGGACGAGACGCCCGCCGGGGTGGCTCGCCTCCTCACGTCCGAGCCGCAGGCCGCCTACGCCCGCGCGGCGCCACGCCTGCATGCCTTGCGCCGTCACCCTGACGACGCCCCCGCCATCCATCCGGACGCGCAGCTCGAGCCAAGCGTGCGCCTCGCGCCCGGTGTGGTGATCGGCCCCGGTGCGGCGATCGGGGCCGGAACGGAGATCGGGGCGCACGCGGTGATCGGGCCCGGTGTGCAGATCGGTCGCCACGGCCGCATCGGCGCGCACGCGGTGATCGGCTGCGCCCTGATCGGCGACCGCGTGCGCATCCTGGCCGGCGCGGTGATCGGCGAAGCCGGCTTCGGCGTCGCCGGAAGCAAGGAGGGGGCCCTCGACATGCCCCAGCTCGGCCGGGTGATCCTGCAGGACGGCGTCACCGTGGGCGCCAACAGCTGCATTGACCGAGGCGCCTACGACGACACTGTAGTGGGCGAGAACACCAAGATCGACAACCTGGTCCAGGTCGCCCACAACGTCCGCATAGGGCGAAGCTGCGTTCTCGCGGCGCACACGGGGATCTCGGGCAGCGTGACGGTGGGTGACGGGGTGGCCTTCGGCGGCCGGGCGGGCATCGCCGACCACGTGGACATCGGCTCGGGCGCCAAGATCGCCGCCGCCTCGGGCGTGATGAAGAACGTGCCGGCGGGCGAGGTGTGGGGCGGCTCGCCCGCGCGCTCGCTGCGCAAGTGGATGCGCGAGACGGCCTGGGTCGCCGCCCAGGTGAAGAAGACGGGCGGGGGACGTTGATGGACGGCGGCGACGTGCCTGCGGCGGAACCGCCGCGCGTGGACATCGACTACGCGGAGATCCAGCGCCGCATCCCGCACCGCTACCCCTTCCTGCTGGTCGACAAGTGCGAGGACTATCGCCCGCGTGAGAGCGTGGTCGGGATCAAGTGCGTGTCGATCAACGAGCCGTACTTCCAGGGCCACTTTCCGGAGAGCCCGGTCATGCCCGGCGTGCTGATCTGCGAGGCCATGGCCCAGACCGGCGCGGTGCTGATGTCCAAGACGCTCGAGGTCGACGTCTCCGGCAAGGTCATCTACTTCATGAGCCTGGACAACGCCCGCTTCCGCCGCGCCGTGCGGCCCGGCGACGTGCTGCGCATGCACGTGACCGTGCTCCGCGCCCGCGACCCGGTGTTCAAGTTCCACGGGGACGCCTACGTCGAGGGACAGCTCGCCGCCGAGTGCGACTTCGCCGCCATGGTCTCCGAGATCGCCCGGTGAGCTGTTCGGCGGCCCGCCCGTGAGCCTCCATCCCACCGCCCTGGTCGCGCCCGGCGCGCGCCTGGGCGTGGACGTGGAGGTCGGCCCCTACTGCACGGTGGGAGCCGACGTGACGCTGGGCGACCGCGTCCGCCTGGTCAGCCATGTCGTGGTCGAGGGCGTCACCGAGGTCGGCGACGACACGCTGGTCCACCCCTTCGCCGTGCTCGGCGGCGCGCCGCAGCACCTGGCGCACAAGGGCGAGCCGACGCGGCTGGTGGTGGGGGCCCGCAACCGCATCCGCGAGCACGTGACCATGCACGCCGGCACCGTGCTGGGCGGCGGGATCACGCGCGTGGGCTCCGACAGCCTGTACATGGTGGCCAGCCACGTGGCGCACGACTGCATCGTCGGCGATCACGTCACCTTCGCCAACAACGCCACCCTCGGCGGCCACGTGCAGGTCGGTGACTACGTGTTCATGGGCGGGCTCTCGGCCGTGCACCAGTTCACGCGCATCGGCCGCTACGCCTTCGCCGGCGGCGGCGCGATCGTGACCAAGGACGTAATCCCCTACGGCTCGGTCTGGGGCAGCCAAGCGGTGCTGGGCGGGCTGAACCTCGTGGGCCTGAAGCGGCGCGGCTTCGCCCGCGAGGCCATCAACGAGCTGCGGGCCGCCTACCGCTTGCTGTTCGCCCCCGAGGGCACTTTCCAGGAGCGCCTCGACGACCTGGAGCACGCCCACCACCAGTCGCCCGAGGTGATGGAGATCGTGGCCTTCATCCGCTCGGACGCCAACCGCCCCATCTGCCTGCCGGCGGGATGACGCCGTGCCGGCCGCGCCCAAGCTGGGGCTGATCGCCGGCGGCGGCGCCCTGCCGGCGGCGCTGGCCGCCAAGTGCGAGGCGGCCGGGCGCGAGGTCTACGTCCTGCGGCTCAACGGCTTCGCGGACGCCGAGACGGCGCGCTTTCCCGGCGCGGCGTGCGGGATCGCGGAGGT
Organism: uncultured Caulobacteraceae bacterium; assembly: GCA_964242895.1. Taxonomy (GTDB): domain Bacteria; phylum Pseudomonadota; class Alphaproteobacteria; order Caulobacterales; family Caulobacteraceae; genus JASLDZ01. The sequence continues at coordinate 16,822 of CAXTBN010000055.1, forward strand.
GGGCCGCGCCTTCAAGCTCCTGCGCGCCGCCGGCTGCGCCAGCGTGTGCTTCGCAGGCACGGTCTCGCGACCCGACTTCGCCGCCCTCAAGCCCGACCTGCGCGGCCTGGCGCTCCTGCCGGCGGCCATCTCCGCCGCCCGGAAGGGCGACGACGCCCTGCTGCGCGTGGTGCTCGGCGCGTTCGAGGCCGAGGGTTTCCGCGTCGAGGGCGCGCACGAGGTCGACGCCGCCCTGACGCTCGGCCCGGGTGCGCTCGGTGATCACGCGCCCTCGGAAGCCGACCGCGCCGACCTCCTCCACGCCCTCCGCATCGCCCGCGCAGCCGGCGCCCTCGACATCGGCCAGGGCGCGGTGGTCTGCGCCGGGTTGGTCCTGGCCGTGGAGGCGCAGGAGGGGACGGACGCCATGCTGCGCCGCTGCGCCGAGCTGCCGGTCGCCCTGCGCGGCTCGCTCCAGGCGCGGCGCGGCGTGCTCGCCAAGGCGCCCAAGCCGATCCAGGAGCGGCGGGTCGACCTCCCGACCGTGGGTGCGGCCACCGTCGAGGCCGCCGCCGTCGCCGGGCTGGCGGGCGTCGCGGTGGAGGCCGGCGGGGCGCTGGTGCTCGACCGTGAGGCCACCGTGGCCGCCGCCGACCGCCTGGGCCTGTTCGTCTGGGGCGAGTCGCCGGAGACATCGCCGGCGTGAGCGGGCCGGTCACGGTCATGCTGGTGGCGGGCGAGGCCAGCGGCGACCAGCTCGGCGCGGGCCTCGCCGGCGCCCTCCGCTCGCGCCTCCGCGACCGCCTGCGCCTCGTCGGCGTCGGCGGCGCACGCATGGCCGGGGAGGGGATCGCCAGCCCCTTCGACATCGCCGACCTGTCGGTGCTCGGCTTTGCGGAGGGGATCGCCGCCTACCCGCGCGTGGTGCGCCGCGCGCGCGAGACCGCCGCCCTGGCCGACGCCGCCCGGCCTGACGTGGCGGTGCTCATCGACAGCTGGGGCTTCACCCTGCGGGTCGCCCACCGCCTGCGCCGCACTCAGCCGAAGCTGCCGCTGGTGAAGTACGTCGGTCCCCAGGTCTGGGCCTCGCGCCCCGGCCGCGCCCGCACCCTCGCGGGCGCCGTCGACCACCTGCTGGTGCTGCGCGCCTTCGAGGCCCCGCCGTTCGAGGCCGCCGGCCTGACCACGACCGTGGTCGGCGACCCCGCGCTCGCCCGCCCCTTCACCGACGCCGATCCGGCCCGCCTGCGAGCGCGCATCGCAGCGGAGACGGGCGACCGCGTCCTGCTCGTCCTGCCCGGCAGCCGTCCCGCCGAGCTCGAGCGCTTGCGCGCGCCCTTCGAGGCCGCCGTCGCCCGCGTGCGCGAAGGCCGCCCCGACCTTCACGTGGTGGTCCCCGCCGCCTCCACGATCGCCGAGGCGATCCGCGCCTGGGTGGCGGGCTGGCCGTTCCGCGCGCACGTCGTCGAGGACGAGGCCGGCAAGCGGGACGCCATGGCCGCCGCCACGGTCGCGCTCGCCTGCTCCGGCAGCGTCACCACCGAGCTGGCCATGGCCGGCGCGCCCATGGTGGTCGGCTACCGCTTGGGCCCGCTCTCCCACGCGCTGATGAAGCCCCTCGTGGTCGCGCCGCACATCATGCTGCTCAACGTCGCCGCCGGCCGCCGCATCGTGCCCGAGCTGGTGCAGGGCGCCTGCACCGGCGAGGCGCTGGCCGCCGAGCTCGCCCTGCGGCTGGACGACCCGGAGCTCCGCGCCCGTCAGGTCGCCGAGCAGAACGCCGCACTGCAGGCGCTCGGTCGCGGGATCGAGGATCCCGACGGCCGCGCCGCCGACGCCGTGCTCGGCCTGCTGCGTGAGCGCGGGCGGCTGTGA
>CAXTBN010000056.1:0-18572 GCA_964242895.1 uncultured Caulobacteraceae bacterium
GCGTGCTGGTGTTCACCATCGCCAGCTTCCTGTGCGGGATCGCCCCCAACCTCACCTTCCTGATCTTCGCGCGCATCCTCCAGGGCGCAGCGGGCGGCGGACTGCAGCCGTCGTCGCAGTCCATGCTGGTGGACAGTTTCCCGCCCGAGAAGCGCGGCGTGGCCTTCACCCTGTTCGCGTTCACCGTGGTGGTGGCGCCCGCCATCGGCCCGACGCTGGGCGGCTTCATCACCGACCAGTTCAGCTGGAACTGGATCTTCCTGATCAACGTGCCCGTGGGCATCGGCGCCCTGTTCTTGGTGCAGGCGCTGGTCACCGAGCCCAAGGCGCTGAAGCAGGAGACGCAGGACCTCCGCAAGAACGGGCTGAAGTTCGACGGCGTCGGCTTCGCCCTGATCGGCGTGGGCCTCGCCGCCCTGGAGCTCGCCGCCGACCGGGGGCAGCGCGACGACTGGTTCTCCAACCCCGTGATCACCACGGCCGCGATCCTCGCCGTCACGGGGCTGGTGGGCTTCGTGATCTGGGAGCTGGTCAAGAAGAACGACACCCTGCTCGACCTCAAGATGTATAAGGTCAGGAATTTCTCGATCTGCAACATCGTGATGATGGTCACCGGCGTGGTGCTGTACGGCACGACCCAGTTCCTGCCGCAGCTGTTGCAGCAGGTGCTGGGCTACACCGCCACCAACGCCGGCTTGGCCATGACCGTCGGTGGAGCGGCCACGGTCCTGATGATGCCGGTGGTGGGCTTCCTGTCGAACAAGGTGAATCCCGGCTGGCTGATCGGCTTCGGCCTCCTGGTGGAGGCGCTGGCGCTGCTCAACATGTGCGGCCTGTCAACCGACATGGGCTTCTGGGACGCCTCGTTCGCGCGCGTGTGGCAGGCGGCTGGGCTGCCGTTCCTGTTCATCCCCATCACCACGGCCTCCTACGTCGGGCTCGCGCCGGAGAAGACCAACCAGGCCTCGGCCCTGCTCAACGTGGCGCGCAACCTGGGCGGCACCATCGGCATCTCCTCGGTGCAGACGATGCTGGCGCAGCGCGAGCAGTTCCATCAGTCCCGGCTGGTGGAAAACCTGAACCCACTCAACCCGCTGTACACCCAGCGTCTGGACAGCTCGATGCAGGCGCTGAGCGGCCGGCTGGGCGCGCCTGCGGCCACGCAGGGGTCGCTCGCCCAGCTGTACCAGACGGTGACGCGGCAGGCGGCCATGCAGAGCTACATCGACGTGTTCTGGGCGCTGATGTGGTTCGTGTTCGCCGTGGTGCCGCTCGCCTTCCTGCTGAAGCCGCCCAAGGCCGGCGAGGGCGGAGGAGCCGCCGCATGAGACGCTCATCCTTCTTCACCGCCGCCGGCGCGGTCGTCGCGCTCGCCGGCTGCACCGTCGGGCCGAACTACGCGCGGCCCGATCTGCGCACGCCCGGCGCCTACAGCGAGAAGGCGGGCGGCCAGCCTGGGGCCACCTTGTCCACCGTCACCGGGCAGACGGCGCCGCTCGACCGCTGGTGGACGCAGTTCAAGGATCCGGTGCTCGACGACCTCGTCCGCCGCGCCCTCTCCGACAACCTGACGCTCGCCCAGGCGCGCGACCGCGTGCGCCAGGCGCACGAGCAGGTGGCCGTCGCCCGTGCGGCGGAGCTGCCGCAGGTCTCGAGCTCGACCACGGCCGCGCGCGTCGACACGCAGTCGCAGACCCTCTCGGGCCTGGGCACGATCGGCTCCGCCGCCGGCGGAGCCGCGGGCGCGGCGGCCGGTGCGGCCAGCTCCGCGGCCGCGTCGTCCATCTCGACGCCCAATCGGCTGGAGGCGTTCCAGCTCGGCCTGAACGCCTCTTGGGAGCTGGATCTGTTCGGCGCCGTCCGCCGCCAGGTGGAGGCGGCCCGTGCGCAGGAGGAGGCGCAGGTGTGGAGCGCGCGCGACACGGAGGTGTCCGTCATCTCCGAGGTGGCCAACGCCTACCTGCAGCTGCGCACCGACCAGTCGCGCGGACAGGTGCTGCGCGCCGACCTCGCCCGTCAGCTCGACTTGTTCAAGATCATCGGCGACCGCTTCAAGACCGGCTTCGTCACCAACCTCGACGTCGACCAGCAGCGCGTGCAGTTGGCCAACACGCAGTCGCAGATCCCGCAGGTGGACGCCCAGGCCGACGCGCAGGCGCACGCCCTGGCCACGCTCCTGGGCCTGACGCCCGAGGCGCTCTACCCCGAGCTCGGCCAGGCCAAGCCCCTGCCGCCCGTCCCGCCCGAGGTGCCGGCGGGGCTGCCCAGCGACCTCCTGCGCCGCCGGCCCGACATCCGCGCGGCGGAGCGGCAGCTCGCGGCGGCCAACGCGCAGATCGGTGCGGCGGTGGCGGCGCAGTTCCCGACCTTCAACCTCACGCTCCTGCCGTCGTGGACGCGCATCGGCATCGCCGACATGTTCCAGCCGGCCACCCGCGACCTGATCTCGCTGGCGCAGGGCTCCGCGCCGCTGTTCGAGGGCGGGCGACTGCGCGCCGGGGTGCGCTCGGCGCGGGCGGCCTACGATCAGGCGTACGCCAGCTACAAGCAAACGGCGCTGCAAGCCTTCCAGGACGTGGAGGACGCCATCGTGCGCTACCAGGCCGACCAGCGGCGCTGGTCGGCGTTGACGGGCGCCTATCAGGCGGCGCTCCGCGGCGAGGCCATCGCGCGCCAGCAGTACGGCGTGGGGATCACCGACTACACCAACGTGCTCAACGCTCAGGGCTCGCTCTACTCCATCCAGGACCAGCTGACGCAGGCCGACTCGGCGCTCGCGACCGACGTGGTGGCCCTCTACAAGGCGCTGGGCGGCGGTTGGGACGACGCGGCCGTCTCCGGCCCGACCGCTAGGGCCGCCACGACCGCTCAGGCCAGCGCCGGCCGGTAGACGGTCGGCCGCCGCAGCACCACGAGCACCGCCGCCACGGCGACCGCCAGGCCCACGCCGAAGAGCCGCGTCGGCGGGGTCAGCAGCAGGAAGCTCGTCCCCGCCCAGGCGAGGATCAGCAGCGTCTCCACCACGCCCATCAGCCCGGTCTGCCCGCGCCGCCGCATCATCTGCCGCCGGTCCGCCGGCTTGGCGTACCAGATGTTCATCAGCGCGGCCGTGACCCAGGCGGCCGCGGCGCAGGCCGCCGTGATCAGTCCGCCCACCGGCGAGGTCCAAGCCAGCAGCGCGATGGGCGCCGCCGCCAAGACCGCCACGGGCAGCAGCGAGACCAGGAGCTTGGCCTGAAGTATGCGCGCCCCGCCCACGGGCGCGGACACGATCAGCTCCGGCGCATCCTCCGCCGACACCACCACCCAGGTCAGGTTGCCGGCGAGCTGGGCGGTGAGGAACACCACCGGGGCCGACGCCGCCGCGACCAGGTTGGAGCCCGCGTTGCGCCAAAGGATGAAGCCCAGCGGCACGAAGTAGAGCAGCTGCAGCAGCATCTGCGAGATCAGCCACGGGTCCCGGATCAGAAGCCGCGCGTCCTTGCGCGCGAGCGCCGTCAGCGCCGAGCCGGAGAATCGCATGCGTCCCGCGTTCGCCGCCCGCCGTCGGCCCTGCGCCTCGCCCGTGTGACCCACCCCCGCGGCCGCGGCCGCGTCGGTGGCGAAGCGCCGGCCCACCGACGCCGTCACAACCCAGAACACGGCGATGCAGACGGCCGTCAGCGCCAGGAGCGGCACGGGGTCGCCCAGCGCGGCGCGCGCGGGCCAGGCGTACACGGCGTGGGGGTCGTAGCCGTCGCTGCGCACGTGGGAGAGCCGCCGCACCAGCCGCTCCCACTCGGCGCGGGGCAGGATGTTGCGCGCCTGCAGGATGAGGAAGGCCGAGGCGCCGATCAGCGCCGCCATGACCTGGCTCACCACCCGCGTGCGCCGCGCGCCCAGCACGCGGAACAGCCCCATCGCCAGCAGCAGGCCCAGCGATGTGGCGAACAGCGAGAGGTCGGCCAGCACCACGTAGAGCGACAGCCAGCTCCAGGCGCCCCGCAGCAGCATGGGGATCACCAGCGCGGACGCCAGGAACAGGTAGATCGTCGCCGCCATGGTCGCGATGCCGAGCGCGCGCACCGTCAGCACGCGCTGCGGCGGCAGGGGCGAGGAGAGCAGCAGGTCCAGGTCGTTGCGCTCGTAGAGCGCCTGCGTCGCGAAGGTGAGCGACTGCGCCAGCATCAGCGTCGAGAGGTAGACCATGCCCACCTCGAAGCCGATGCAGACCAGGGGCGTCAGCGGCACGGGGTGGCGCGCCAGGTAGCCCGACGCCATCCAGCCGACCCACCCCGCCGACCCGCCGATCACCAGCGCGGCGATCGCCAGCCGCACCCAGCGCGTGCGGCCGCCCCCCGGCCGGCTGGTGAAGGCCCGCACAGCCAGGCGGACCTCGTGGCGCAGCAGCCAGGGCGCCGAGCCCGGAGCGAAGAGCCCGGTCACGCGGGCGCCCCCGCCGCCAGCTCGGCGGGGGCGCCGACCAGCTGCAGGAACAGGTCCTCCAGCGAGGCCCCGCCGCGGCCGGCGCGGGTGCGCAGCTCCTCCAGCGTGCCCTCGGCGCGCAGCTTGCCGGCCTGGATCACGCCGATGCGGTCGGCCATGCGCTCGGCCACCTCCAGGATGTGCGTGGTCAGGATCACCGTGGCGCCGTTCCTCACGCGCTCGGTCAGGAGGTCCTTCACCTGGCGGGCGACCGCCGCGTCCAGCCCGGTGAGCGGCTCGTCGAGGATCAAGAGGCGCGGGTCATGGATCAGGGCGCCGGCGAGCACCGCCTTCTGCTTCATGCCGCGGCTGAAGCCCTCGCAGCGCTCACCGCGCTTGTCCCACAGGTCGAGCCACTCCAGGAGCTCCTGCGCGCGCTTCTTGGCGGCGGCGGGCTCGACGCCCCAGAGGCCGGCGACGAACTCCAGGTACTCCAGCGGCGTCAGCTTGTCGTAGAGCAGGGGCTCGTCGGGCAGCCAGGCGATCAGGCGCTTGGCGGCGACGGGATCGGCCACCGCGTCGACGCCGAACACGCGGATCGACCCGCCGTCGGGCTTGAGCAGGCCCGTCACCATGCGCAGCGTCGTGGTCTTGCCCGCGCCGTTCGGACCCAGCAGCGCGTAGAGCTCGCCGGCGCGCACCGTCAGATCGAGGCCGTCCACCGCCGGGCGGTTGTAGACCTTGCGCAACCCCTTCAGCTCGAGCGCGGGCGCGCCCGCCGCCGTCCCGTCCGCCATGCCCGCGCCCTCCGACTCGCCCGAGCGATCATAGGCGGGAGCGCGGGCGGGGCGGTCAACCGGACGGGCCGTCATCGCGTGCGGACCGGCCTTGCAGGGCGGGCGTGCGGGCGGCATGAGCCGGGCCATGCTCCTGCCGCTGATCCTCGCCGCCGCGACCGTGCCCGCCGCCGCCCAACCCGGTCCCACGCCCGACCGGCCGGAGCTGCGCGCCGTGGCCGCCGCGGTCAGCCCGGCCGAGCTGCGCGCCACGGTGGAGCGGCTGGTCGCCTTCGGCACGCGCCATACCCTGTCCGACACGTCCTCGGCCACGCGCGGCATCGGGGCGGCGCGGACCTGGACGGCCGCCCGCTTCGCCGAGATCGGTCGCGCCTGCGGCGGCTGCCTGCAGGTGGAGCGCCCCTCCGAGCGGATGACCGGCGCGCGCGTGCCCAAAGAGGGCGTGGTGATCGAGGACGTGCTGGCCGTGCAGCGCGGGACGACCGACCCCGGCCGCGTGGTGGTCGTCTCCGCGCACATCGACAGCCGCGTCACCGACGTGATGAACGCCACCGCCGACGCTCCGGGCGCCAACGACGACGGTTCGGGCGTGGCCGCGGTGCTGGAGGCGGCGCGGGTGCTGTCCAAGCGACGGTTCCCGGCCACGGTGGTCTACGCGGTGCTGTCCGGCGAAGAGCAGGGGCTCTACGGCGGGCGGCTGCTTGCATCTTACGCCCGCGCACAGGGGTGGGGCGTCGAGGCGTCGCTCAACAACGACATCGTCGGCAACACCACCGGGCAGAACGGCCGGCGCGACGACATGACGGTGCGCGTCTTCTCCGAGGGGACCAAGGCGGTGGAGACCGACGCGGAGGGCCGCCGCCGCCGCGCCACGGGCGGCGAGCTCGACAGCCCCTCGCGCAACCTGGCCCGGTTCATCGAGGGCCTGTCCACACCGTCGCTGCGCGTGCGCATGATCTACCGCACCGACCGCTACGGCCGGGGAGGGGACCAGTCGCCCATGCTGGAGGCCGGCTTCCCCGCCGTGCGCCTGACCGAGTCGGTGGAGGACTGGGATCGTCAGCATCAGGACCTGCGCCCCGGGTACGGCGACCTCGTCGGCGGCGTGGACTTCCCCTACCTCGCCAAGGTTACGCGCCTGAACGCCATGACACTGGCCGCCCTGGCCTCCGGGCCGGCCCCGCCCACCGGGGTGAAGATCGAGGGCGCGCTCAAGGACGACACCACCGTGAGTTGGACCGCCTCGCCCGGGGCCGTCCGCTACCGCGTCTGGTGGCGCGACAGCCTGGAGCCGCGCTGGACGCACAACCAGGACGCCGGGGCCGCCACCTCAACGGTGGTCAAGGACCGGGTGATCGACGACTGGCTGTTCGGCGTGCAGGCCGTGTCCGCCGACGGCTGGGCCAGCCCGGTCGTCTTCCCCGGCGCGCCCGGCGATTTCGTCTCTCCTCCTCCTGCCGCCAAGCCGTGAGCGACGCCTGGCGCGTGCGCCGCGCCGGGGCCGGCGACGCGGAGCGCCTGTCGCTGGTCGGCCGGGCCACCTTCCTGGAGAGTTATACCTGGCTCCTGAAAGGCGAAGACATCCTGGCCCATTGCCGCGAGCGCCACGCCGAGGCGGCCTACGCCGACTGGCTTGCCGCCGGCCCGGCCCTGTGGCTGGCCGAGGCCGAGCGCGGCGCTCCGATCGGCTACGCGGGCCTGTCCATCCCCGACCTGCCCCAGGCCGCCGAGGGAGACGTGGAGCTGAAGCGCATCTACGTCCTCTCCCGCTTCCACGGTCCGGAAGGACCTGGCCGCGCCCTGATGGCCGCCGCTATCGAGGAGGCGCTGCGGCTGGGCGCCCCGCGCCTGCTGCTCGGGCTGCACCCGCAGAACGCCCGCGCGCTCGGCTTCTACCGCCGCAGCGGCTTCCACCAGATCGGCGTGCGCACCTTCACCGTGGGCGACATGGTCATCGACGACGACGTGGTCATGGCGCTGGAGCTCTAGGCCTCACGCCCCGCGCGGCTTGACGAACAGGAGCGCGTACTGGTCGGTCTTGCCCTGGATCGTCTTGTCGAAGATCGAGCGCGTATGGTCGTCGCCGGGCTGGGCCAGGAAGCGGCCCTCGCGCTCGAGCCGAAAGCCGGCGGCGGTCACCTCGGCGATCACCCGCGACTTTTCGATGCGGTGCAGCCGCTCGATGTCCTCGCGCGTGGCGCCGGGGTTCGCTTGATGGTCGACCACCAGGAAGGCGCCGCCGGGCTTCACCGCGGCGAACACGCGCCGGTCGAACTCGCGCGTGTCCACCTCGCCGTACTTGCGGATCAGGAGGTCGTGGTAGTTCTGCGTGACCCAGGCGAGGTCCACCGGCTGCGGCGCGGTGAATGCGCCGAGCGTGCGCACCTCCAACTCCACATTGTCGAGGTCCGGCGCGTCCATGGTGCGCGCGGTCGCCTTCTCGGAATGCCACCCGGTCTTGTCGACGGCGTAGACGCGTCCGCGTGGGCCGACCACGGCGCTGAGGAGGCGCGTGTAGTAGCCGGAGCCCGGGTAGAACTCGAGCACGGTCATGCCGGGCTTCACGCCTGCGAAGGCCAGCGTCTCGGCTGGGCGGCGCGAGGCGTCGGTGGCGCGCTCCTCCGCGGGGCGCGCGGGCTCGGCGACCGCGCTGGCGATGTCGGCGCGGGGCGGGGCGGCGTGCGCACTGGCAGCCGAGAGGGCGGTGGCGAGCAGCAGGGGAGCGATCAGGCGGCGCATCTGCGATCTCCTCAGTTCAGGTTCGACTTGAGCCAGTCCGCCACCGTGGCGTGCCACTTCAGCGAATTCGCGGGCTTCAGCACCCAGTGGTTCTCGTCGGGGAAGGTCAGGAACTCGCTGCGGATCCCCTTGGTTTGGGCGGCGGTGAAGGCGGCGAGGCCTTGCTCCAGTGGGATGCGGTAGTCGCGCGCGCTGTGGATCACCAGGATCGGCTTGGTCCAGTCTTGCACGTGCAGGACGGGGTTGAAGCGCTCGTAGGCGGCGGGGTCGCGCCACGGCAGGGCGTCAGGGCCGCCGTGCTCCCAGGTGGAGAACCACAGCTCCTCGGTGGAGTAGCCCATGGTGCGGTCGTCGAAGACGCCGTCGTGGTCGACCAAGCACTTCCACGGCGTGTTCCACACGCCGGCGATCCAGTAGGTCATGTATCCACCGTAGCTCGCGCCGAGCGCGCAGGCGTTCGACCCGTCCACCCACGGGAACTTGGCTTGCGCGGCGGCCCAGCCCTTCTGCAGGTCCTCCAGCGGGCGGTCGCCCCAGTGGCCCGAGATCGCGTCGGTGAAGCCCTGGCCGTAGCCGGTGGAGCCGTGGAAATCGACCATCACCACGGCGTAGCCCAGCCCCGCGTAGAACTGCGGGTTCCAGCGGTAGCTCCAGCTGTCCGACCACGAGCCCTGCGGGCCGCCGTGGATGAGGAAGGCGGTGGGGTACTTGCCGTCCGGCCGCCAGCCGGCGGGCTTCACCACCCAGCCGTGCACCTCGTCGCCGTTCCAGCCGCGGAAGGTGAAGGGCTCGTAGGGCGCGGTCTCCACGCCGGCGAGCTTGTCGGCGTCGAAGCGGCTGAGCTGCGTCGCCGCGCCGCCCTGCGCCGAAGTGCGGTAGAGCTGCGCCGGGCCGGCCATGCTGTCGCGCAGGAACACGAGGTCGGGGCCGGCGAGGTCGTACTCGGTGACGTGGCCGCCGGTGGTGAGCGGGCGCACGGCGCCCGACGACGCGTCCATGGCGTAGAGGCGCTCGGTCTGCACGTCGCCCGCGGTGAGGTAGAGGGTGCGGCCGTCCGCGGACCAGCGCAGCGTCTCGGCCGAGCGGTCCCACGTCGGGTCGATCTCGCGCGTACGCCCGGTCGCCAGGTCCATGACCATGACGCCGAAGCGGTCGGCCTCGAAGCCCGGGCGCTTCATGGCGCGGTAGGCCAGCCGCGTGCCGTCGGGCGAGACCACCGGGCCCGCGTCCCACGCCTTGTTCGCCGCGGTGAGGTCCTGCGGCGGGGCCGAGCCGTCGGCGGGCACGCGCCAGATGTCGAAGTTGGTGGAGAAGGGCTCGGTGCGGCCGGCGGTGCGCGCGGAGAAGAAGACGGTCCGGCCGTCGGGGCTGAGCACGTAGTCCTCGTCGCCACCGAACGGCTTGCCGGGCACGTCGCCATCGAAACCGGGCGTCAGCGGCGTGGCGTGCGAGCCGTCGCCGGCCAAGTCCACGGCGAACAGGTGGTTGCGCGTGCCGTCGGCCCAGGTGTCCCAGTGGCGAACGAAGAGCTTGTCATAGAGCTGGCCGGAGGACTTGTCCGCCTTGCGCGCGTCCATCCGCGCCTTGGTGGCGGCCGGGTCCTCCGCGTCGGGGAATGCGGCCATGGAGACGATCAGGCGCTTGCCGTCGGGGGAGAGGCGGAAGGTGTCGACGTCGAGCGGAAGGTGGGTGAGTTGGCGCGGTGGCGCGGTTGGTACACAGATGCGTGGGGGAGCTCCAGACCGACTGGGCTGCGCAAACCGCAGCCCCAGACAACCGTCGCCTTTGGTGCTCCAAACCTGCCCGCCTTGTAGGAAGAAGAGTGTTTCGCCGTCAGGCGACCATTGCGGTGACGAAGCTCCGTCTTTGATCCCATCAATCCGCAGTGTCGTGTGGTCCCGTCCGGCCAAATCCATCAGCATGATCGCGGTCACGCCGCGGTTCTTCTCCAAGTCCGTCCGCCGCAGCACGAAGGCGAGCGTTTTCCCGTCCGGGGACACGTGCGAATCGCTCGCGCGGTCCAGCCCCACGAGGTCGGCGGCGGTGAACGGGCGTGCGGAGGCGGGTGCGACGGCGGCGAGTGCGGCGGCGGCGGCCGCGGCGGCGAGCAGGAGGCGGACGGGTGACATGGCGGGCTCCTCAGGTCGCGCGGCGGGCTGCGGCCGAGCTAGCACGCGTCGCGCGAGGGCGTCATCTCATCCCCAGAACCGCTCGCGCCCAGGGCGGCGGCCGGTTTGGGAGCATCGGGCCGCGGGAAGCGTGGACGGGGTCACGGCAGGCTCCGGGCGGGAGCGCCATGATGGGGGCGCCGGGAGCTGCGGGGACACAGGACGCCCCGGCTCCTCCGGGGCGCTCGGGCGTCAGCGGGCGGGCGGGGCGCCCTTGGCCGGGATGGGCGCGACGTAGATCTCCGGCGCGTCCTCCCAGCCGCCGCCCAGGGCGCGGAACACCGCGACCTGATCGCTCGCCAGCGCCGTGTCGGAGGCGGCGAGGTCGGACTGGGCGGACACCAGGGTGCGCTCCACCGTCAGCTGGTCGAGGAAGCTGATGGAGCCCGCCTGCGCGCGCACGCCCGCCAGCCGGTTGGCCTCGCTCGCCGCGCCGACGGCCGCGGCCAGGGCGGCGTGGCGGTCGAGCTCGGAGCCGTAGGTGGCCAGCGCCTGCTCCACGTCCTGCAGCGCCAGCAGCACCGCGCCGTCGAAGGCGGCCAGGGAGCCCCGCGCCGCCGCATCGGCCTCGCGCACCCGGGCGCGGGCGGCGATCAGGTTGGGAAAGTTCCAGGTGATCAGCGGGCCCAGGCTGAAGGAGGTGCCCGCGCGCGAGCCGATGCCGCCCAGGCTGGTGGCCGCGTTGGCGACCGAGGCGCCCAGGGTGACGTTGGGGTAGAGCTCGGCGGTGGCCACGTCGATGCGGTGCACGGAGGCGGCCAGCGTCCGCTCGGCCTGGCGCACGTCCGGGCGGCGCGCGAGCAGGGTGCGGCCGTCGCCCACGGGCACCGGGTCGACCAGCTGCGGCGCCTTGCGGCAGGCTGCGGCCTCCTTGGACACCTGCTCGGGCGGATCGCCCGTGAGCACGGCCAGCGCGTAGAGCGAGGAGCGGCGCGAGGCCTCAAGCGGGGCCAGGGTGGCGCGCGTCTGCTCCACCAAGGTGCGGACGTTGGCCACGTCGTAGTCGCTGGCCGAGCCCAGGTCGCGCTGGCGCACGATGATGTCGTAGCTGTCGCTCACAAGCTCCAGCGAGCGGCGTGCGATATCGGCCTGCTCGGCCCCCGTGCAGGCGCCGACGTAGGCGCGGGTGGTCTCGGCGGCGACCGCGGTGCGGGCGAGGTCGCGCGCGGCGGCCTGGGCCTCCACGTCGGCGCGGGCGGCGTCGATGCCGCGGCGGATGCGGCCGAACAGGTCCACCTCGTAGGAGGCCGAAGCCGCGAGACTGTAGATGGTCTGCGCCGCGGGCCGGGCGACGCCCAGGGTTCCCACGGTGGACCCGCTGCCGGTGCCGCCGGTGGTGCCCGTGGTGCCGGTGCCCGCCGCGCCCGTCGCCGTGGTGCCGGACGACGTGCCGGTCGAGGACACCACGCCCCCGCCGCCGCCCGCCGCCGAGGAGGCGGCCGTGGCGGCCGAGCCGTTGATGGTGGAGCTGCGGCCGCGGCTGAGGCCGGCCGCCACGCCGGTGGAGGGGAACAGGCCGGCGCGCGCCTCGTCCAGCACGCCGCGCGCCTGCTCGAGGGAGGCCGCCGCCTGCCGCAGGTCGGTGTTGCGGACCAGCGCCTTCTGCACCAGCGCGTCCAGGGCCGGGTCGTCGTACAGCCTCCACCAGCGGCCGGGCGGCGCCTGGGCGCTCGTCGCCCCGGTCGCCTCGGCGAAGCCGGCCGGGGTCACGGGCTCGATCTTAGGCGTGCGGTACTGCGGGCCGACCACGCAGCCGGCCAGGACGAGCGCGCCCGCGAGCGGGAGGAGCCCGAAGCTCAGCCTGCGGCTCATCGCGCGAACTCGCCCTCCGGCGTGCCGCGCGTGGTGGGGGCCTCGGGCGGCTTGGGCTTCGGCTTGGGCAGCTTCTCCGCGAGGGCGCGGAACACGACGTAGAAGACGGGCGTGAACAGCAGGCCGAACAGGGTCACGCCGATCATGCCGAACAGCACGGCGGTGCCCAGCGCCTGGCGCATCTCGTGGCCCGCGCCCTGGGCGAAGGCCAGCGGGATCACGCCGAAGATGAAGGCGAAGGAGGTCATCAGGATGGGCCGCAGGCGCGTGCGCGCCGCCTCCTGCGCCGCCTGCCAGCGGTCCATGCCGTGCAGCTCCTCGGCCTGCTTGGCGAACTCCACGATCAGGATGGCGTTCTTGGCCGCCAGTCCCACGAGCACGATCAGGCCGACCTGCGTCAGGATGTTGTTGTCGAGCCCGCGCAGGTTCACGCCCAGCATGGCGGCCAGCAGGCACATGGGCACGATCAGGATCACCGCCAGCGGCAGGGTCACGCTCTCGTACAGCGCCGCCAGCAGCAGGAAGGCGAAGATCACCGCCATGACGAAGGCGATGGAGCCGGCGTTGCCCGCCGTGGTCTGCTGGTAGGCGATCTCCGTCCACTCGAAGCCGAAGCCTTCCGGCAGGGTCTTGGCGGCGATGCGCTGCATGGCCTCCAGCGACTGGCCGGTGGAGTAGCCGGGGGCGCTGTCGCCCTGCACCTCGGCGGAGGGGTAGAGGTTGTAACGCAGCACGCGGTAGGGGCCGGAGATGTGCTTCAGCGTGATCACCGAGCCGAGCGGCGTCATGCCGCCCGACGCCGACCGCGTCTTCAGCCGCAGGATGTCGCTCTCCTGCCGCCGCCACGGCCAGTCGGCCTGCGCGCGCACCTGGTAGGTGTAGCCGAGGTAGGTGAAGTCGTTGATGTAGGTCGAGCCTAGATATGTCTGCAGCGCGTTGAACACGCCCTGGTCGGGCACGCCCAGCATCTCGGCTTTCGTCCGATCGATGTCGGCGAAGATGCGCGGCGTCTTGGTGGAGAAGGTGACGAAGGCGCGGGAGATCGACGGGTCTTTGGTGGCGGCCGCGGCGAGGTCCTGGGCGACCTTCTCGAGCTGCGTGTAGCCGACCTTGTTCTTGTCCTCGACGATCAGCTTGAAGCCGCCGGCGGTGCCGATGCCGCGCACGGGCGGCGGCGGGATCACGCGCACGCTGGCGTCGAGCACGCCGGCCTCGCGCTTGGTCAGGTCGGCGAGGATCGTATCCATCGACAGGCCGTGCTTGTCGCGGTTCTTGAAGTCGTCGAAGATCACGAAGTCTTGGAACGAGTTGGAGTTCTGGGTGGAGGTGGTCGCCTCCACGCCGATGTTCACGGAGACCGACTTGACGCCGGGGGCCTGCAGCGCTCGCCGCGTCACCTCCTGCGCCACGGCGCGCGTGCGCTCGAGCGAGGCGCCGGGCGCGAGCGAGCCCGCGATGATGGCGTTGCCCTGGTCCTGCACGGGGATGAAGCCGGAGGGCGTGGCCACCAGGCGCCACACCGTCAGGGCGAGCAGCAGCGCGTAGATCGCGAGCATGACCACGGGCACGTGCGTCACGCGCCCCACCAGCCGGCCGTAGCCGTGCGACAGGCGATCGAAGCCCTTGTTGAAGGCCGAGCCGAAGGCGACGAACGGGCGCGCGAGCCGGGAGGGGGCGCGCCGCTTCTTCTTGTCCTTGGGCTTGAGCACGAGCGCCGCCAGCGCGGGCGACAGCGTCAGCGACACCAGGAGCGAGATCAGCGTCGCGGTGGCGATGGTGAGCGCGAACTGGCGGTAGAACTGGCCGGTGATGCCCGGGATCAGGGCGGCCGGCACGAACACGGCGATCAGCACCAGGGCGATGGCGATCAGGGCGCCGGCCACCTCGTCCATGGTGGCGTAGGCGGCGTCGCGCGCGGTGGAGCCCTCCTCCAGGTGGCGCTCGCAGTTCTCCACCACCACGATGGCGTCGTCGACCACGATGCCGATGGCCAGCACCAGCCCGAACAGCGACAGGTTGTTGATGGTGAAGTGCGCCGCCTTCATCACCGCGAAGGTGCCCACCAGCGACACGGGAATGGCGACCACCGGGATGATCGACGCCCGCCAGGTCTGCAGGAAGACGACCACCACGATCACGACGAGAACCAGCGCTTCGAACAGGGTGCGCTCCACCTCGCTGATCGAGTCGCCGATGAAGGTCGTCGGGTCGTACTTGATGTCGTAGCGCAGGCCGGGCGGCGCGTTCTTCATGATGCCGGCCACGACCTTGCGCACGTTCTGGTCGGCCTGCAGGGCGTTGGTGCCGGGCAGGGCGAGCACGCCCAGCAGCACAGCGTCCTGCTCGTCCAGCATCGCCTCGCTGGTGTAGTCCTGCGCGCCGAGCTCCACGCGGGCGACGTCCTTCACCCGGGTCAGGCGGCCCTGCGGGTCGGTCTTGATGACGATGTCGCCGAACTGGTCGGGCGTGGTCAGCCGGCCCTGCGCCTGGATGTTCAGCTGGTAGCCGAAGCCCCCCTTGCCGAAGGGCGGCGCGTTCAGCGTGCCGGCGGCGACCTGGATGTTCTGCTGCTGCAGGGCGGTGTTGACGTCGTCGACGGTCAGGTTGCGCGCGGCCGCCCGGTCCGGGTCGATCCAGATGCGCATGGAGTAGTCGCGCTGGCCCCGGATCAGAACGTCGCCCACGCCCTCCGTGCGCAGCACCTGGTCGCGCACGTTCAGGGTGACGAAGTTGGCGATGTACTGGCGCGCCAGGCTGTGATCGGGCGAGGTGAAGTGGATGCCCATAAGCAGGTCGGGCGAGCTCTTGCGCACCACCACGCCGGTGGCCTGCACCTGCTGCGGCAGGCGCGGATTGGCGTTCTGCACCCGGTTCTGCACCAGCACCTGCGACACGTTCAGGTCGGTGCCGAGCTTGAAGGTGCAGGTGATCTGCACCTGCCCGTTCCCGACCGACTGCGAGGACATGTAGATCATGTTCTCGACGCCGTTGATCTGCTCCTCGATCGGGTTGGCGACCGTGTCGGCGAGCGTCTCGGGGGTCGCGCCGGGGTAGGTGGCGGTCACCGTCACCGTGGGCGGCACGATCTCCGGGTATTGGGCGACGGGCAGGGTAGGGTAGGCGATGATCCCGAAGATCGTCACCAGGATCGAGATGACCGCCGCCAAGACCGGGCGGTCGATGAAGATGTGGCCGAACCGCACGCGCTTCGCCTAGCCGCCCGCGCTCTGCGCCGAGGAGGCGGGAGGCAGGATGTACGGCGAGGGGGCGGCGCCCGCGTCGGGCGAGGTGATCTCCATCTGCTTCGTGCGCACCTTGCCGCCCGGCTTGGCCTTCTGCTGGCCGGCCAGCACCACCAAGTCGTCCGGTCCGATGCCGGAGCGCACGACGCGCAGGCCGTCCACCGTCGGGCCCATCTGCACCACGCGCTCGGCCACCTTGCCGTCGTGGCCGACCACGTCGACGATCTCGCGTGACTGGTCCGCCGAGACGGCGGTGTCGGGCAGCAGCAGCCCCATGTACGGCGTCGAGCCCAAAAGGCGCATGTGGCCGAACATGCCGGGGGTGAGGAAGCGGTCGGGGTTGGCCACCACCGCGCGCCCGCGGATCGTGCCGCTGGATGGGTCGAGCACGTTGTCGACGAAGTCCATGCGCCCGTGCCAGCGGTACTCCGTCTCGTCCTGAAGCCGGATCTCGACCGGGTTGGCGCGCTGGCGCGACGAGGGGCGGCCGCCCTCGCGGTTCAGCCGCTGGTACTTGAGGTAGACGTCCTCGCCGCCCTCGAACAGGAAGCGGATCGGGTCGAGGTTCACGATGCTGGTCAGGATCGTGGTGTCGGCGGTCACGAGGTTGCCCACCGCGTACTTGCGGTCGCTGACGCGGCCGGCGAGCGGCGCGGTCACGTGGGTGAAGGCCAGATTCAGCGCGGCCTGCCGCTCGGTGGCCTGGGCGGCGAGGAGGTCGGCCTTCGACTGCTGCAGCGTGGCCTCGCGCGTGGCCAGCTCCTGCTGGCTGATCGCCTTGGCGGCGAACAGCTGCTCGGCGCGGGCCGCCTCCAGCTGAGCGTTGGCGAGGGTGGCCTGCGCGCGGACCACCTGCGCGTGCGCCTGGTCCAGCAGCGCCTGGTAGGGTCGCGGGTCGATCTGGAACAGGAGCTGGCCGGAGCGCACGTCCTCGCCGTCCTTGAAGGCGATCGCCTGGATGTATCCGGACACGCGCGGGCGCACGTCCACGGAGTCCACCGCCTCGAACCGGCCCTCGTAGTCGTCCCAGTCGGTGATCTGCCGCTTCAGCGGGTGCGCGACCATCACCACGGGCGGCGGTGGGGGAGGAGGCGGCTTGCGGGCGCAGCCGGCCAGGGCCAGCGCGCCGGCGAGGACGAGGAGGACCGGGGCGAGCGCGCCCGCGGCGCGTCCCGCTCGGGGATGTCCGGCGAAGAGGAGGTCCACGGGGCCGGTCTTTAGACGCGCACCGCCGCACCACCAACAGGAGAAAGGTTTCGGCGGCGCGACACGGCACGCCGCTTGCCCCGATGCGGTCTCAACAACGTCGGGCGACCCAGCATGCTACAGGCCGACATCCTCCGACCGGACGCGCTGCCCGCCGCCGACCTCCTGGCGTGGCGCGGATGGACGCAGGCCACGCCGGCTTTCGCGTCCCCGCTGCTCGGCCCCGGCTTCGCCCGGCTGGTCGGCGCGGTGCGCGACGACGCGCACGTGGCGGTGTTCCGCCGCGACGGGCGGACGGTGGGCGTCCTGGCGCATCATCGGCGTCCGGGCGGACTGGCGCGGCCCATCGGCGCGCCCTGGTCCGACCGCCACGCGCTCCTCACCGCACCGGGCGAGGCGCTGGACTGGCGCGAGGCGCTGGGCGCGGCGGGGCTGACCGCCTTCCGCTTCACCGCGCTCCTCGATCCGCACGGCGTGTTCGCAGGCGCGGGCGTGGACGAGGAGGAGCCGGCCTACGCCATCTCGCCCGAAGGCGGCGGCCTCGCCGCCGGCGAGGACTACTGGGAGCGCCTGCGCGCCGGCAGCCCTAAGCGCTTCAAGAACATCCGCCGCCTCGAGCACAAGCTCGACCGCGAGGAGGGACCGCTGGAGCTGGTGGTGGGCGACCGCTCGCCCGACGCGTTGCAGCTGCTGTTCCGGTGGAAGCGCGAGCAGTTCCGCCGCACGGGCCTGCACGACGTGCTGCACCCCGCGTGGAGCCGCGCGCTGATGGAGCGCCTGTTCACCTCCGACGACCCGGAGCTTTCGGGTCTCCTCGTCACCTTGCGGGCGCGCGGCCGCGTGCTGGCGGCGCACTTCGGCGCGCGGGGCGGATCGACCTATCATCCCTGGCTCGCCGCCTACGATCCCGCCTTCGCCGCCGCCTCGCCCGGGCTCGTGTTCCTGTCCATGGCCGTGCGCGCCATGCCTGCGGCGGGGCTGGAGCGCTACGAGCTCTCGGGCGGCAGCGCCCACTACAAGACCGTGTTCGCGAGCGGCGAGGAGCTGCTGGCCGCCGGCGCGGCCGAGCTTCGTCCGCCCGGCGCGCGCGGACCCCGCCCCGAACTGCTGCGCCGCGTGAGTCGTCGGCTGGACCACATCGCCGCCTCCGAACTCACCCTCGGCGGCCGCCTGCAGGGCGTCGCCGCCGCCCTGACCGATCTCAAAAAGCGCCTGCCCTCTGCAGGCGCCTCCAAGCCCGAGGAGGCCTGACGCCATGACCCTCGCCGACACCGCCGCCGCCCCGCTGGTTTCGCCGCTCGTCCAATGGGACGCCGAGAGCGCCGCCCGCTTCGGCCGCGCCGAGCTGCGCTTCCGTCACGCGCTGCACGAGCGCCCGATGTTCACCGACGAGGGGCTCGAGGAGGCGCTCGACCGCTACCCGCGCGACAAGCTGGGCGTGTTCACCATGGGCGAGGACCCCGTCGACTGGCGCTCGTGGCGCCGCGGCTCGGCCGAGCGCAACATGACGGGCTCGCGCCTGCTGGAGGCGACCAAGACCGGCCGCCTGTGGCTCAACCTGCGCCAAACGGACGTGCACCTGGTCGAGTACGCCGCCCTCTCCGACGAGATCTTCGGCGACATGGAGCGGCACGTGCCGGGCCTGCGCACCTTCAAGCGCGACGTGGGCCTGTTGATCTCCTCGCCACGCGCGCAGGTGTTCTACCATTTCGACGTGCCCAACGTGACGCTGTGGGGCCTGCGGGGCGAGAAGACGCTCTACGTCTATCCCGCCCACGCCCCTTTCCTGGAGGACGAGGACCTGGAGCGGCTGGTGCTGAAGGAGTCCGCCGAGCAGGTGCAGTTCGATCCCGCGTGGGACAGCCGTGCGCAGGTGTTCGCCATGCAGCCCGGCGACATGATCAGCTGGCGCCAGAACGCGCCGCACCGGGTGGTCAACGGGGACAGCCTGAACGTCTCGCTGTCGCTGGAGTACATGACGCCGGAAGCGCTGATGCGCGCCAACATCGTCTACGCCAACGCCATGCTGCGCCGGAACGCCGGCCTCCAGCCCCGCGTGCAGGAGGGCTTCGGCCCCGTGGCGCTCGCCAAGCTGGGCCTCGCGCGCGCCGCCAAGGCCGCCCGCCGCAACGCCCCGACCAAGACGGCGCCGGCCCCGAGCTTCACGCTTGACGCGACGGAGCCGGGACTGGTGGCGGGGGTCT
>CAXTBN010000057.1:0-17303 GCA_964242895.1 uncultured Caulobacteraceae bacterium
CGCACGAGGGCGACAGGACGCTCAGGGGACCGCGCGCGGACCAGGTCCAGGGGAGCATGGTACGTGTGCAACGCACGTAGCCTCCCGCTGATTGTTGAACCTAGCCGGCGTTAGCAGAACGGGTTTTCAAGCCGTTGGCTCGGGTCCGCCGGGAGGCGCGAGATAGGGGACCGGGCTGGGGGTGTAAAGCAGTCATTTGAAGGGGTGCGCGCAGGCGTCGCGGGCGCACCCTCGCAACCCTCGCGCCGAGAGACCTCTGGCGCGGCCAAGCCTCCCGGCTTAGAACCTCGCTCCGACCCTGCGGACCTCGCGCGCCGCCTTCTCCGGACGATCCATGCCCGCCGAAGTCGCCTTCGAGGCGCGCGACGTCACGAAGACCTTCGGCGCGCGCCGGGCGCTCGACGGCGTGTCGCTGCGGATCGAGCGCGGGGAGATGGTGGCGCTGATCGGGCCGTCGGGCTCCGGCAAGTCCACCCTGCTGCGCACCTTCACCGGCCTGAACGTCATCGACCCCGGCCCGGGCTGCGTGGAGGCGACCGGCCTGTCCGTGCAGCGGGACGGCAAGCTCAGCGACGAGGTGCGCCGCGTTCGCCGCCGCGTAGGCTTCATCTTCCAGCAGTTCAACCTGGTCGGACGGCTGACGCTGTTCACCAATGTGATGATCGGCGCGCTCGGCCGCATCGGCTTCTGGGCGGGGCTGTTCGGCCGCTGGCCCGCCGAGCGCAAGGCCGAGGCCATGGCCGCCCTGCACCGCATGGGCGTCAGCGAATACGCCGGCCAGCGCGCCAACACCCTCTCCGGCGGCCAGCAGCAGCGCGGCGCCATCGCGCGCTGCCTGGTTCAGCACGCCACCGCCATCCTGGCCGACGAGCCGGTCGCCAGCCTCGACCCGGTGAGCGCCCGCCGCGTAATGGGCGCGCTGGCCGAGCTGAACCGGGACGACGGGCTGACGGTGGTCGTCACCCTGCACCAGGTGGACTACGCCCTGCGCTACTGCCGTCGCGTGGTGGCTCTGAAGGCCGGGCGCGTGGTGTACGACGGCCCCTCGGAGGGGCTCAGCCGCAAGCTGCTGGTGGACGTGTACGGCCCGGAGATCGAGGACGCGCTCGGCCCGGAGGCGGAGCTGTCGCCGACGGTCGCGCTCGCGCACGCCCCACCCGAGACCACCACCTCGCCCGGATCGCCCGCCGACCTGATCCAGGAGCAAGGGCGAGGAGACCCCGCATGACCCGTCGCACGACCGCCCGGCCGGTGCGCCTCCTCGCGCTCGGCGCCGCCACCCTGCTCGCCGCCGCCTGCTCCAAGGGCGGCGGCGCGGACGGCGGCGGCTTCGGCACGGAGGCCAAGCCCATCGCCTTCGCCATCATCTCGGCGGAGAGCGCCAACAACCTCGGCCCCCTGTGGACGCCGATGCTGGAGGACCTGCGCCACGACACAGGCGTGGTGATGAAGCCGTTCTTCGCGTCGAACTACTCGCTGTCCATAGAGGCGATGCGCGCGCACAAGGTGCAGGCGGCCTGGTTCCCGGCCCTGTCGTCGCTCGAGGCGGCGCGACGCGCGGACGGGCAGGTGGTCGACCGGGCGGTCAACAACGCCGGCGGCGCCTACCAGTCGGTGCTGATCGTGCGGCGGGGCTCCGGCATCACGCTCGACCAGGTGAAAGCCTGCGGCCGCAAGCTCACCTTCGGGCTCGGAGACGCCAAGTCGACGTCCGGCACGCTGGCGCCGCTCGCCTACCTCTTCACGCCGGCCGGCATCGACCCGGCGACCTGCTTCAAGCAGGTGCGCTCGGCCAGCCACCAGTCCAACCTGCTGGCCGTCGCCAACGGCGTGCTGCAGGTCGCCACCAACAACAGCGTCGGCCTCCTGTTCGCCAAGCGCGAGAACCCGGACGTGGCCGGGAAGGTCGAGACCATCTGGACCTCGCCCGACCTGCCCGAGGCCGCCATCGTCGTGCATCCCAGCGACCTGGACGCCGCCACGGTGACCAAGATCGCCGATTTCTTCGCCGGCTACGGCAAGACGCCCGGCCCCGAACAGGCGCGCCGCAAGCACATTCTCGACCAGCTCACCTACCTGGGCTTCGCCAGGGCCGACAACGGCTACCTGCTGCCGGTGCGGCAGATGGAGGCCTCCAACGACCTCTCCGAGGCCAAGCGCGGCGGCGACGCCGGCAAGATCAAGGACGCGCAGGCGCGCTACGACGCCCTGCAGAGCGCCAACCCGCCGCCCATCGCCCGGGTCGCCGGCGCATGAGCGTGGCCGCGCCCGCCGCCTCCGGGGCCGTCCCGCCGCCGCCGGTGCGGCCGCTGGCGCAACGCGGGCTGGACCTCGTGGTATGGGGCGGCCTGCTCGTGCTGCTCCTGGCCAGCTTCGCGCCGGTGGAGGTGGCCAAGTTCCCGCAGCTGTTCACCAACAGCGCGTCGATGCAGTCGTTCGGCCGCGCCTTCCTGAAGCCGGACTGGAGCCAGGGCGGCCAGTACGTGGCGCAGATGTGGCTCACCGTGCAGATCGCCCTGTGGGGCACCTTCATCGCCGTGGTGATCGCCGTGCCCTTCGGCCTGGCGTGCGCGCGCAACCTCTCGCCCGTGTGGCTGCAGCAGCCCATGCGCATCCTGATGAACATCCTGCGCTCGGTGCCCGACCTCGTGGTCGGCACCGTGTTCGTGGTGGCGGTCGGCCTGGGGCCGTTCGCCGGGGTCATGGCGCTGGCGCTGAACACGGGCGGCGTGCTCGCCAAGCTGTTCAGCGAGGCCGTGGAGTCCATCGACCCCCGCCCGGTCGAGGGCGTGCGCGCCACGGGCGGCGCGCGGATGCACGAGATCGTCTGGGGCGTGCTGCCCCAGGTGTCGCCGCTGTGGACCAGCTACGCCCTGTACCGCTTCGAATCGAACGCGCGCTCGGCCACGGTGCTGGGGCTGATCGGCGCCGGCGGCATCGGCCAGCTCCTGTTCGAGTCGATCAACGCCTTCGCCTACGGCCAGACCGCCGCGATCGCCATCGTGATCGTGGTGGCGGTGACGTTGATCGACCTGCTCAGCCAGGCGCTGCGCGCCCGGCTGCTCTAGCCGCGGTCAGTCCCGCAGCTTGCGGGTCAGCGTCTCCACGTCCGAGGCCATGGACGGATCCTCGCCCTTCATGCGCTCGATGGTGCGCACGGCGTGGAGCACGGTGGTGTGGTCGCGCCCGCCGAAGCGGCGGCCGATGTCGGGGTAGCTGCGCGTGGTCAGGCTCTTGGCCAGCCACATGGCCACCTGCCGCGGCCGCGCCACAGCGCGGGTGCGCTTGGGGCTGATCAGGTCGACCTGCTTCAGAGCGTAGTGCTCGCACACCGCCTTCTGGATCTCGTCCACCGTGACGCGCCGGTCGCCGCCCTTCAGGTGCGGGCGCAGGATGGTGACCGCCTCGTCGAGCCCGAGCTGGGGCAGGCGCGCACCCGCGCGGGTGACGAGCGTGGACACGCCGCCCTCCAGCTCGCGCACGGAGACCGGGAAGCGGTCGGCGAGGAGCTGCAGCACCTCGGGCTTGGCGCGACCGTCCACGCCCATGAGCGTGGCCAGGCTGCGCATCTTGGCCTGCGCAATCTCCAGCCGCAGGGGGCCGTCGGCCGCCTCGATGGGGCACGACAGCCCGCCGCACAGGTGCGAGCGCAGCCGCGCGTCGAGTTCGCCCAGCGCCTGCGGCGGCCGGTCGGCGGTGACCACCACGCGCCGGTCCTCGCCCAGGAGCGCCGTCAGCGTGTGGCTGAGCTCCTCCTGGCTGCCCTTCTTGCCGCCGATGGTCTGGATGTCGTCGATCAGGAGCAGCTCTGCGGCGCGCAGCTCCTCCTTGAACTGCGGGATGGAGCGCTCGACGGTGGCGCGCACGAAGCCGTTCACGAAGTGGTCGGCGCTCATGCAGATCACCTTCGCCTGCGGCCGGCGCTCGACGTAGGCGTGGGCGATGGCCTGCAGCAGGTGCGTCTTGCCCTGGCCGTAGGTGGAGTGCAGCGCCACGAGGTTGAACGGCCCCGGCGAGCCCGCCGCCACCTGCCGCGCCACCGTCCAGGCGAACTCGTTGGCCGGGCCGGCGACGAAGCTGTCGAAGGTGTAGCGGCTGTGCAGCCCCTGCCCCACGGTCCGCGCCACGGGGTCGGAGGAGACGGCCACCGGCACCGCGGCGCCTTCGAGCGTCGCCAGGCGCACCGGCGGGGACGCGGCCGATGCGACGGCGGGAGCGGGTGCGGCGTCCTCAGGCCCCTCCTGCGTCTCGAACTCCTGGCGCGAGGAGAGCTCCAGGGCGCGGTGCGCCGGGTCTTCCTTGTTCCACGCCTCGCGCACGCGGGGCCAGCAGTTGCGGCGCACCCAGTCGGCGGCGAAGCCTGTAGGCGTGACCACCACCAGCCGGCCGCCGCGGCCCCGGCGCAGCCGGGCCGGCGCGATGTAGGAGCCGAACAGGGCCTCGCCGAGCTCGCTCTTCAGCGCTGCGCACGCCTTTCCCCACGTCGCCGCGTCCTCGACCCCTTCCACCACCGTTTCGACCCTCCGCCCGATCAGCCCCGACATGTGTCCGCCTCCTCGCCCAGCCCCGACGAACCCCGCCCTTGCGAGCGGCCCAAGCGTTCCCGTCCGCGCGGGGAGACCCCGCCCGTGGTGCAGACCCGATCGGACACAAAGCCTCGGTCGCGGGGCGCGCACGCCCCCCGGCGGGTGGTCCGGGATGGGGGAAGGAACCGACTTGGTCCGGTCAGACTAGCCCTGGACCGGGGGGGGTCAACGCCTGATTCGCCGCGCTCCGGCGGATAAATCCGTTGACTCCCGTCAAGGCTCGGAGGGGCTTAGGGTTTCGTAAACCTGCGACAGAACGCGCGCCGGACGCGAGCTTGGCCTCGGTCGCGGGCTCCGCGGAAACGCCCCCGCGGATACGACGAAGCCGCAGGCGGGGGGACCGCCTGCGGCTTTGAAAGGCTTGAAGATTCCGCCGTGAGGGCGGCGGGAGGGCTCAGGCCGCCGCGGCGGGCTCGAGCTTCTTCAGGCGGGCGGCGAGGCGGCTCACCTTGCGCGAACCGGTGTTCTTGTGGACCACGCCCTTGGAGACGGCGCGCATCAGCTCCGACTGCGCCTCGATGAAGGCGGTCTTGGCGGCGTCCAGGTCGCCCGCCTTTGCGGCGTCCTCGAAGCGGCGAAGGAAGGTGCGCACGCGCGAGCGGCGGGCGCCGTTCACTTCGGTGCGCCGCGCGATCTTGCGGATGGCCTTCTTGGCGCCGGGGTTGTTGGCCATCGGTCGGACTTTCGCGAACGGAAGCGCCCGCTCACCTTTCGGCGGGGCGCAGGAAATCGAAGAGGCGCGGACATACCGACGCGCCCCCGCGGTGTCAACGCGGCGGCGGCCCGGGCGGGGCCGGGCGGGGCGGCTCCGGCCGTCGCTTGCCGCCGCCGCCCAACCGGTCCAGCGGGCCGTCGTAGCCGCTCAGGCGATACACGCCGTCCTCTTCGGTGAAGCTCAGCACGCACGGTCCCCCGCGCTTCTCCGACACGCACGCGCGCCCGTCGCCGAGCGGCCGCACGAGGGCCGCGACCGCGAACACGCCCGGCAGCGGCTGCTCCGGGTCGTAGCCGAGCCGGATCGCCTCGGCGCGGAACACCTGCGGACGCACCAGCGCCTCCACGCCGAGGTCGACCAGCGGCCCGGCGAGCACGGCGCCGAAGGCCGCCGCGCCGCCGCCGCTCGCGCCGGCCTGCGCGATGAGGCGCGACTTCAGCTGCGTCTTCAGCGCCGCCTTGTCGACGTGCGCGTCGAAGGCGGCCCGGTCGCCGTCGCGCACGGCGACCAGCAGGGCGTGGACGTCGTCGGCCGCATGGAGGCGGGGGACGGTGGCGCAACCGGTCGCTGCGGCGAGCAGGACGGAACCGGCGAGGGCGGAGGCGAGGCGGCGCATGCGCCTGCTGTGCCCCGCGACCGTGGCGCGCGAAAGGCGTTGGGCGCGGCGCCGTTCCGTCCTATATGCCAGGACCTCAGCGCCCGGTCGCAAGGCCGGGCGCCGTCGTTTCTCCCGCCCGCCGCGCGCGACTTCCCCGCGAGCCCAGAGGGCGGCCCACCAGGGTTCCCGCCGCCGATGACCATCCTCTATCCCAAGGCCACCGCCGTCTGGCTCGTGGACAACACCTCGCTGACCTTCCAGCAGATCGGCGACTTCTGCGGCCTGCACCACCTGGAGGTGAACGGCATCGCCGACGGCGAGGTGGCGCGCGACATCCGCGGGGCCGACCCCATCGCCAACGGCCAGTTGACCCGCGAGGAGCTGGACAAGGCGCAGGGCGACCCCGCCTACCGCATGCACGCCGAGGTCAGCCGACACGCCGAGCTGCTGAAGCCGCAGAAGAAGGCGCCCAAGTACACGCCCGTATCGCGCCGCCAGGACCGGCCGGACGCCATCGCCTGGTTCGTCAAGAACCATCCGGAGGTGACCGACGCGCAGATCTCCAAGCTCCTCGGCACCACCAAGTCGACCATCGACACCATCCGCAACCGCCAGCACTGGAACTCGGCCAACATCAAGCCGACGGACCCGGTGACCCTCGGCCTCACCACGCAGACGGAGCTGGACACGCTGGTGCGCACGGCTGCCGAGAAGAAGGCGAAGGACGACGCCAAGAAGGGCGGCGTGGAGCTGGACGGCCCGACGCTGGCCGCCGCAGGTGACGCGGCGGTGCTCGAGCCCGCTCCGCAGGACGAGGCGTACTGAGGGCGGCCGTGGCTGACACCCCCTCTCCGCCGGCCGCCGCGCCCGGCAAGCTCCTGAGCGAGGCGGCGCGCCGCGCCCTGACGGAAGCGGCCGCCCGCCGCGCCGCCGCGCCGCCGCGCGATCCTCACGAGCAGGGCGGCCCCACCGGCCCCGAGCCGACCCGCTTCGGCGACTGGGAGCGCAAAGGGATCGCCGTCGACTTCTGACGGCCGCCGCCGCGGACCCGCAGCCTGGCCTTGGACACGCGGCCTCATCGGACGCGGCTGTTCACGAGCGGGACGGCGCGCGACGGGAAACACCGTCCTGAAAGCGCACAGACGCCTCGCGTGGTGAGCTCCCGCGAGACGCGAACCGTTCGCCCGCAAAGGGAAACGCCGCTCCCGCTCTCCTGACGGGCGAGCGGCGCCCTTCTTGATCGTCTCCCGAGCGAAGGGCGGTGCCGCCGTCCGGACCGTTCCATTTCGGGAGACCTTCGATGATCTCGCTCCGCATCCAGACCCTGGCGGCCGCTGCGACCGCCGCCGCCTCGCTCCTCGCCGGCTCCGCCCACGCGGGCGGCTATCCCTGCGCCGACGCTTCGGCCTGCGCCGGGGCCTACCGCCCGGCCTCGCCCGGCTACGCCTTCGCCCCGCCCGGCCCCGCTTACGCGGACGGCGGCTACGCCCAGCAAGGCGCGTACCCGCCGGGCTACGTCGGCTACGACCGCGCCTCCCGCGGTCCGGCCCGCCCCGCCCCGGGCTACGGGCGCTATGACCGCGCCCAACGCGGCCCGGCCTACGCCGCCGGCTATGCGGCGGCGCCCGGCTACGCCGAGGCGGCCTACGCCCAGGGCGGCTACACCCAGGGCGCCTACATCCAGCAGCAAGCCTACGCCCCGGGCGGTTACGGCCAGGGCGGCCCCGCCCCGGCCGGCTACGGCTACGCCGGGCAGGCCGGCTACGCGGTGGCGGCCTATCCCGCGGCGGCTCAGGCCGGCTGCGCCACCGTCTGCGTTCCCGCCTACCAAGTGGTGCAGGTGGCCGCGCCGGTGGAGACGGTGGCGCTCGCCTCCGACATCTCCACGGGCGGCGTCGGGATCACGGACGTGGGCGGCGGCGGCGGAGGGGGCGGCGGGTTCGGCGGCGACTTCGCCGTCTCGTCGAGCTTCGGCGACATCTCCGCCTTCACCTCGTCGCACGCCCAGGCGCAGGCGGACGCCGTCAGCTACGCCCGCTCGCTGAGCTACGCCAACGCCGCGGCCCAGGCCAACGCGAACGCCTACAGCCAAGCCTACTCCCAGGCGATGGCTCAGAGCGCAGCCTACGCCAACAGCGCCACCAACGTGAACGTCAACGTCAACGCCAACTCCTATGCGAACGCGTACGCCAAGAACTCGAATTACAACTATAACCAGAACAACAACTACAATCAAAACAACAACTACAATCACAACCAGAACAACAATCACAACCAGGGCGGCGGCTGCGACACCTGCGGCAAGCCGCAGCCGGTCAGCTGCACCAGCTGCGGCGGCTCCGGCGGCGTCGGCTACGGCGGCGGTGGCCACATGGGTGGCTGGGGCAAGGGCGGCGCCATGGCGCCCGCGCCTCGCAGCGGCTGCAACTGCACGAGCAGCAAGCGCCGCTGATCTCCGTCGCCGACCGCGAGCGCTGGAGGGGCGGAGCGATCCGCCCCTCCTTCGCGTGCGTCAGGCGACCGCCATCTCCGCCGCGATCGCCTGCGCCGCAGCGCGGGGATCGCCGGCCGCCGTGATGGGGCGCCCCACCACCAAGTGCGAGGCGCCCGCGTCCAGAGCCTCGCGCGGAGCCGCCGCCCGAGCCTGATCGTCCAGCGCCGCGCCCGCCGGACGCACGCCGGGGGTGACCACCAGGAAGTCCGGCCCGCCGATGCGCCGGGCCAGCGCCGCCTCCTGCGGGCTAGCCACCACGCCGTCGAGGCCGCAGTCGACCGCTTGGCGGATGCGGCGCTCCACCAACGCCTCCACGCCCAGGCTGTAGCCCATCTCGCCCAGGTCCTGGCCGGAGAGGCTGGTCAGCACCGTCACGCCGACGATCTTCGCGCCCCGTGCGCCGGACGCCTCGCGCCCGCGGACGGCCCCGCGCATCACCTGCGGCTCGGCGTGGACGGTGAGCAGGTCGCACGCCCCCGAGCCGCATACGGCCGCCGCCGCCTTCTCCACGGTCGCGCCGATGTCGTGCAGCTTCCAGTCGAGGAACACGCGGCGGCCGCGCGCGTGCAGGTCGGCGGCCATGGCCATGCCGCCCGTCGCCAGGAGCTGCAGGCCGATCTTGTAGTAGGAGACCGCGTCGCCCAACGCCTCCACCATCGCCTCGGCTTCGGCGCGGGTCGGCAGGTCGAGCGCGCAGATCAGGCGGGGGTCGGCGGGCATGGCGGCGGCTCCGGCTTGCCCGGCGAGGGCGGACCACACTAAGCGGAGTCGCCGGACCAGGGGAGGCGGAGCGCGGTGACGACCTGGACCTTCGCCGTGAACGTCTTCATCGCGCTGTTCGCGCTGATCGACCCGATCGGCTGCGCACCCATCTTCGCCGCGGCCACCCAGCACGTGAAGCCCGCCTCGCGCTGGCGGGTGGCGCTGTACGTGTCGCTGTTCGCCCTGGCCTTCCTGGCCTTCTTCTTCTTCACCGGCCTGGGCCTGCTCAAGTTCTTCGGCATCTCCCTGCCGGCGTTCCGCATCGCGGGCGGCATCATGCTGCTGCTGACCGGCCTGCACATGGCGCGCGAGGACTTCAGTCCCGCGGCGGCCGAGGCGGTGATGGAGGGCGAGATCAGCGATCCCGACGCCTACGCCCGGCGCGAGTTCGAGAAGCTGATCGTGCCGTTCGGCATGCCGCTCCTGATCGGTCCCGGAGCCATCTCGGCCGTGGTCATCTTCGCGGGCCAGGCGACAGAGCTCGGCTGGGCGGGGCGGGGCGCTGGCCTGGCCGCCATCGCGGTGCTGTCCCTGACCATCTTCGTCGCCTTCGTGCTCTCCGGCCTGATCAGCCGGGCCCTGGGCAAGGTGGGCACGGTGATCGTGGTGCGCGTGCTGGGGCTGATCCTGACCGCGCTGGCGGTCCAGTTCATGATCGTCGGCCTGTCGGAGGCGACCGCCGGGTTCGTGAAGCGCTCGGTCGCCGACCCCTATCCGCAGAGGCCCCACGCCGCGGCTCCGCACGCCCGTTGACCCCCGCCACGCCCTCCCCTAGAGACACCGCCTCGCGCGATCCGAGCATTAGCGGGTCGGGCCCAGGTGGCGGAATTGGTAGACGCGCTGGCTTCAGGTGCCAGTGGCTTAACGGCCGTGAAGGTTCGAGTCCTTTCCTGGGCACCACCGCCTTTCGGGGGGCGCGTTGGTGCGAAGCCGCTGTAGAGTGCGGCGGACCTTTCCCGGACGGCCGCGCGGCATGACCATCCACATCCACGACGGCGACCTCCCCGACGGGCTGGACCTCGGTCAAGTCGTGGCGATCGACTCGGAGACCATGGGCCTGCGGCTCGGCCGCGACCGCCTGTGCGTGGTGCAGCTCTCCGACGGTGGCGAGGATGCGCACCTCGTGCGCTTCGCAGCCCCATCGACGCAGGGCGGCGCGGCTCATGACGCGCCCAACCTCAAGCGCCTGCTCACCGATCCAGCGGTGCTGAAGCTGTTCCACTTCGGCCGCTTCGACATCGCCATGTTCGCGCTGAACCTCGGCGTGACCACCGCGCCCGTCTACTGCACCAAGATCGCCAGCAAGCTCGCCCGCACCTACACCGACCGCCACGGGCTGAAGGACGTGACCAAGGAGCTCCTGAATATCGACGTCTCCAAGGCGCAGCAGTCCAGCGATTGGGGCGCCGACGCGCTGACGCCGGAGCAGCAGGCCTACGCCGCCAGCGACGTAGCCAACCTGCACGCCATCCGCGCCCGGCTCGACGCCATGCTGGCGCGCGAGGGGCGGACGGCGCTGGCCCAAGCCTGCTTCGACTTCCTGCCCGCCCGCGCCCTGTTGGACGTGGCGGGGTGGGAGGACGTCGACATCTTCGCCCACAGCTGACGACGGCCGATCCGTGTCCGCCGAACCGGCCCCCCTCGCCGCCCCGCTCGCCGCCGCCGATCCCCGGCTGGACCGCTGGCGCGAGCGGTCGCGGCGGGTGCGTCGGCTGCGCGTGGCCGTGCCCGCCGCCATCGCCGCCATCGTGGTCGCGGTGGTGGCGTGGATCGGGATCGGCTCGCTCCTGGCCGACCTGCGCACGGTCAAGGCGTCGGAGGGCGGGCTGCACATGACCAACCCGCGCTTCTTCGGCCGCGACGCGGGCGGTCGCGCCTTCAGCCTCAGGGCGACGGAGGCGGTGCGCGACGCCCGCAACCTTGACCGCATCGCCCTGACCAAGCCGGACGTGACGCTGGACCACGGCTCGGAGGCGCCGGTCACCGCCCACTCGCCCACGGGGATGTATACGGAGAGCCGCCGCAAGCTGCTCCTCACCGGCGGCGTGGAGCTGGACGACGGCAAGGGCACCCACCTCGTCAGCCCTTCGGCGGAGGTCGACACCAGCACCGGCGACGTCGACGGGCGTGGCGACGTGTCGGGGACCAGCCCCCTTGGACACTTCCAAGCTTCGGCTTATCTCGTGCGGCAGAAGGGCGACGCCGTGACCTTCTTCGGCGGTGTGAAAGCCCACATGCTGAACGGGTCGGAGAAGACGAAGCCATGACCGCCGTCCGCCGCGCCGCGCCCCTCGCCGGCGGCCTCGCCCGGAGCGCCCTCGCCGCTGCGGCGGTCGGGCTGACCGCGCTCACGGGCGCCGCCGCCGCTCAGACGAGGACGCCGGCCGTGTCCCAGACCACCACCACGACGGCCGGAAGCGGCGTGAAATTCGGGCAGCCCGGCCAGCCGATCGACATCTCGTCCAAGTCGACCCAGGTGTTCCAGGCGGAGCAGAAGGTCATCTACATCGGCGAGGTCGAGGCCATCCAGGGCACCACGCGGCTGCGCACGCCGCAGCTGACGCTCTGGTACAACAACAACAACGCCGTGAAGACGCCGGGCGCGGCTCCGGCACCGCCGCGCAACAGCTCGAGCCCGTCCGGCGCCATCAACCGCATGGAGGCGGAAGGTCCCGTCTACTATGTGACGGCCACGCAGAGCGCCAAGGGCGATCACGGCAGCTACAACGCCGCCGACAACACCATCATCCTGACCGGAAACGTCATCCTCACGCAGGACAAGAACGTCTCCACCGGCGACAAGCTCGTCATCCACCAGGACGTGAACACCGCCGACCTGACGAGCGAGAAGGCGACGGGCCGGGTGCGCGGCGTCTTCTACAACGAGAAGAAGGACGATGGAACGAAGCCGGCCGCCGCGGCCACCGCGCCCGCTCCCACGCCGAAGGCGCGCTGAACCTCCCCATGCCCGACGACCGTCCCCTGCTCACGCCCGCCGTGGTGGGCGACCTTGCGGGCGAGGGGCTCGCGGTCGACAAGATCGGCAAGTCCTTCCGCGGCCGCCCGGTGGTGAAGAGCGTCAGCCTGACTCTGCGCCGCGGCGAGGTGGCGGGCCTCCTCGGCCCCAACGGCGCGGGCAAGACGACCTGCTTCTACATGATCACCGGCCTGATCCCGGCCGACTACGGCGCCATCCGCCTCGACGGCGAGGACGTGACCGCGCTCCCCATGTACCAGCGCGCGCGCTTGGGCCTGGGCTACCTGCCGCAGGAGACGTCCATCTTCCGCGGCATGACGGTGGAGCAGAACGTGCTCGCCGTGGCCGAGCTGCGCGACCGCGCCGGCGCCGCCGAGACCACCGCGCGCCTGCTGGACGAGATGAAGGTCGGCCACCTGCGCAACTCGCCGGCCGTGGCGCTCTCCGGCGGTGAGCGCCGCCGCGTGGAGATCGCCCGCGCGCTCGCCAGCGACCCCGCCTTCATCCTCCTGGACGAGCCCTTCGCCGGCATCGACCCGTTGGCCATCCACGACATCCGCGAGGTGATCGTGTTCCTGGCGGCGCGCGGCATCGGCGTCCTGATCACCGACCATAACGTGCGCGAGACGCTCGACCTCGTGGAGCGCGCCAGCATCATCGCAGGCGGCGAGGTTCTGTTCGAGGGCACGCCCGAACAGGTGCGCGCCGACCCGGAGGTCCGGCGCGTCTACCTGGGAGACCGCTTCTAGGCCGCCCGCCGCCGCCTCAGCCGCGCCAGGCGCCGCAGACGTCGCCAGAAGCGCGTCTTCTCCGGCTCCGGATATGGCTGGAGGTTGTGCAGGAACTGCTCGGTCGAGGCGCGCCAGCTGAAGCGCTCGGCGTAGGCGCGCACCGTGCGACGGTCGAGCTTCAACGCCTCCAGGCACGCGGTGCGCAGGTCGGCGTCCACCACGCCCGCGCCCGAGCCCGGGATGATGTCGATCGGTCCCGGCGCCGGGTAGGCCGCCACCGGCGCGCCGGTCGCCATGGCCTCAAGGATCACCAGGCCGAAGGTGTCGGTCAGCGACGGGAAGACGAACACGTCGGCCGCCGCGAACACCGCCGCCAGCTCCGCCCCGAACTTCGCACCGAGGAAGCGTACGTCGGGGTGCTTGGCGCGCAGCTCCTCCAGCGCGGGCCCCTCGCCCACCACGACCTTGGAGCCGGGCAGGTCGAGGCCCACGAACGCCCCGATGTTCTTCTCCACCGCGACCCGGCCGACGTTCAGGAACACGGGGCGCGCCACGCCCTCCAGCGGATCGGCCTCGCCCTCTCGACGGAGGCGGAACAGGTCGGTGTCGACGCCGCGGGTCCACGGCGAGAGATTGCGGAAGCCGCGCTTCTCCAGCTCGTCACGCATGGTGGGCGTGGCCACCATCACCCGGCCCGACGGCTTGTGGAACCAGCGCATGAAGGCGTAGCCAGCCGCCGTCGGCACGGGCAGGCGCGCGCTGACGTACTCCGGGAAGCGCGTGTGGTAGCTCGTGGTGAAGGGCAGCCGCCACTCCAGGCAGAGGCGGCGCGCGGCCAGGCCCAGCGGCCCCTCGGTGGCGATGTGGATCGCCTCGGGCTCGAACGCCTTGAAGCGCTCCTGCATGGGCTCGTAGGCGTTCAGCGCCAGCTTGATCTCGGGATAGGTCGGCAGCGGCACCGTGCGGAACTGGTCGGGGCTGACGATCTCCACCTCGTGCCCCATGGCCCTGAGCTCGGCGGTCGTGCGCGAGAGGGTGCGGACCACGCCGTTGACCTGCGGCTCCCAGGCGTCTGTGGCGATGAGCACGCGCATGGGCGAGCGGGGCGACTCCGGTCGGCGAGGGCGCCCAAGGGTTAGCCGCCGCGCGCCCGCCGCGCCAGCCCGCCGCGTTTTTGCACTGCAGCGAGGATTTCTGGTCTGGCGACGGCCATATTGCTGTGCAACACGCCGGGCATGGCCGAGCTCTCCCCCACCGGGCACGCCGCCGCCCCTCCGCCCCCTCCGAACGGGGAGCGCCCCCGCGCGGGCGACAGCCCCAAGTCGCGCCGCACGCGTGCCCGCATCCTGCGCGAGGCGCTGCGGCTGTTCGCCGAGCAGGGCTACGCCGCCAGCCCCAACCCGGCGATCGCCGCCGCCGCCGGCCTGACGCGCGGGGCCATGCTGTACCACTTCCCCACGCGCGAGAGCCTGGTGGAGGCCGCCGTCACGCACATCCAGGCGCGCCGCGCCGCGCTGTTCGAGGAGGCCGCCGCCAGCGCGCCGCACGGCGCCGACCGCACCGACCACGCCATCGACAGCTACTGGCGCATGCTGAACGACCCCGCCTTTATCGCTTTCAACGAGTTGGAGTGCGCGGCGCGCACGGACCCGCAGCTCGCCGGCCTGATCCGCCCCGCGCAGGAGGCGTTCGACCGCGCGCAGGTGAGCGAACATCTGTTCGACCTCGTGCAGGGCGGCAGCAACCCGCGCCTGCAGGCCAGCCGCGATCTCGCCCGTTTCCTGCTGGAGGGCATGGCGCGCGCGCACCTGGCCTACGACGGCGAGGGGAGGACCCGCCGCATGCTGGCCATCGCCAAGCGGGCCGCGCGCATGCTGAACCGCAAGGGCGGCGAGATGGACCTCTGGCCGGAGGGGTGACGCCCTCCGTGGGCGGCCTCAGGCCACCCGCTCGACCATCATGCGTTTGATGCCGGCGATCGCCTTGGCCGGGTTCAGCCCCTTCGGGCACACCTGGGCGCAGTTCATGATGGTGTGGCAGCGGTAGAGCTTGAACGGGTCCTCGAGCGCATCCAGCCGCTCGCCGGCCGCCTCGTCGCGGGTGTCGACCAGCCAGCGGTAGGCCTGCAGAAGGGCGGCGGGGCCGAGGTACTTCTCGCCGTTCCACCAGTAAGACGGGCACGAGGTCGTGCAGCAGGCGCACAGGATGCACTCGTAGAGGCCGTCGAGGTGCTCACGGTCCTCCGGCGCCTGGGTCCACTCCTTCTGCGGCTCGGGCGTCTCGGTGTGCAGCCAGGGCTCGATGGAGCTGTACTGGGCGAAGAACAGCGTCAGGTCGGGGATCAGGTCCTTGACCACCGGCTGGTGCGGGAGCGGGCTGATGGAAATCTCGCGGCCCGGCACGTCCTCCCAGGCATGCGTGCAGGCCAGCGTGTTGCGGCCGCCGATGTTCATGGCGCAGGAGCCGCAGACGCCCTCGCGGCACGAGCGGCGAAAGGCCAGCGTCGGATCGAGCGTGTTCTTGATGTGGATGATGGCGTCGAGCACCATCGGCCCGCAGTTGTCGACGTCCACCTCGTAGGTGTCCCAACGCGGGTTGGCGTCGATCTCCGGATCGTAGCGGTAGATCTTGAACGCCTTGGTGCGTCCCGAGCCGGCCGGGGCCGCGTGGTGGCGACCCTTCCCGATCTTGCTGTTCTTGGGGAGGGCGAACTGCACCATCAGTAAACGCGCGCTTTAGGCTGGATGTAGGCGATGTCGTTGGACATCGTGTAGGTGTGCACGGGCCGGTAATCGAGCGTGACCTTGCCGGTGGCGTCGTCGAACCAGGCGAGGGTGTGCTTCATCCACTCCTGGTCGTTGCGGTCGGCGAAGTCCTCGCGGGCGTGGGCGCCGCGGCTCTCCTGGCGGTTGACCGCGGAGTTCACCGTCACGACGGCCTGACCGATTAGGTTGTCGAACTCGAGCGTCTCCATCAGGTCGGTGTTCCAGATCATCCCGCGGTCGGTGACCGCGATGTCCTTCGCCTTGCGGTGCACCTCCGCAATGCGGTCGACGCCGGTCTCCAGCGTCTCGCCGGTGCGGAACACGGCCACGTCCTCCTGCATGGCCCGCTGCATCTCCAGCCGCAGCGACGCGGTGGGCGAGGCGCCGTTCGCGTGGCGGAAGCGGTCGAAGCGGGCGAGGTGGCCGTCGGTCCAGTCCGCCTTCACCTCGGGCTTCTTGGCCCCCGCGACGGTGGTCTCACCGGCGCGGAGGCCCGCGGCGCGCCCGAACACCACGAGGTCGGTCAGCGAGTTGGAGCCCAGGCGGTTAGCGCCGTGGACGGACACGCACGCCGCCTCCCCCACGGCCATCAGGCCCGGCACGGTCGAGTCGGGGTCGGCGCCCACCTTGGTCAGCACCTCGCCGTGATAGTTCGTGGGGATGCCGCCCATGTTGTAGTGCACGGTCGGGAGCACGGGGATCGGCTCCTTGGTCACGTCCACGCCCGAGAAGATGCGCGCGGTCTCGCTGATGCCGGGCAGGCGCTCGGCCAGGACCGCCGGATCGAGGTGGTCGAGGTGCAGGAAGATGTGGTCCTTGTTCGGGCCCACGCCACGGCCCTCGCGGATCTCGATGGTCATGGCGCGCGAGACCACGTCGCGGCTGGCGAGGTCCTTGGCGGACGGGGCGTAGCGCTCCATGAAGCGCTCACCCTCGCTGTTGGTGAGGTAGCCGCCCTCGCCGCGCGCGCCCTCGGTGATCAGGCAGCCGGCGCCGTAGACGCCGGTGGGGTGGAACTGCACGAACTCCATGTCCTGCAGGGGCAGGCCGGCGCGCAGCACCATGGCGTTGCCGTCGCCCGTGCAGGTGTGCGCCGAGGTGCAACTGAAGTAGGCGCGGCCGTAACCGCCGGTGGCCAGGATCACCTGCTGCGCCGAGAACCGGTGCATGGTCCCGTCGTCCAGGTGCCATGCGGTGACACCGCGGCAGGTCCCCTCGTCCATGATCAGGTCGAGGGCGAAGTATTCGATGAAGAACTCCACGGAGCGGCGGACGGACTGGCCGTACAGCGTGTGCAGGATGGCGTGGCCAGTGCGGTCGGCCGCAGCGCAGGTGCGCTGGATTGGGGCCTCGCCGTAGTTCTTGGTCATGCCGCCGAACGCGCGCTGATAGATCTTGCCCTCGTCGGTGCGGGAGAAGGGCACGCCCCAGTGCTCCAGCTCATAGATGGCCGCCGGCGCGTTGCGCACGAGGTACTCGATGGAGTCCTGGTCGCCGAGCCAGTCGGACCCCTTGACGGTGTCGTACATGTGCCAGCGCCAATCGTCGGGGCTCATGTTGCCGAGGCTGGCCGAGATGCCGCCCTGCGCCGCCACGGTATGTGAGCGCGTGGGGAAGACTTTGGAGATGCAGGCCGTCTTCAGCCCCGCCTGCGCGCAGCCGAGCGCCGCGCGGA
>CAXTBN010000058.1:0-17213 GCA_964242895.1 uncultured Caulobacteraceae bacterium
TGGCGGGCGGGGTGGGATTCGAACCCACGGTGCGCTCTCACGCACGGCGGTTTTCAAGACCGCTGCCTTAAACCACTCGGCCACCCGCCCGGGCGCGCTCCGGGTGTGAGCGCTTAGCAAGCGAGGCGCGGCCCTGTCATCGCCCGCTTGTCATCCGCGGCGTTCCGGGCTGAAACGGCCGGCGTGGGACGCGGCCTGTTCATCACCTTCGAAGGCGGGGAGGGGGCCGGCAAGTCCACCCAGGTGCGCGTCCTGGCCGCCCGCCTGCGCGCGACCGGCCACGAGGTGGTCGAGACGCGCGAGCCGGGCGGCTCGCCCGGCGCGGAAGCCCTGCGTGAGCTGGTGATCACCGGCGGCGCAGACCGTTGGACGCCCCTGTCCGAACTCCTGATCATGAACGCCGCCCGGGACGATCACCTGCACCGCACCGTGCGCCCGGCGCTCGCGCGGGGCGCCGTGGTGGTCAGCGACCGCTTCGCCGACTCCAGCCGCGCCTACCAGGGCGCCGGCGGCGGTGTCGACGCCGCCGTCGTCGCCGCTGTCGAGGCCGCCGTGGTGGGGCGGAGCGCGCCCGACCTGACGCTGATTCTCGACCTGCCCGTCGAGGCGGGCCTGGCCCGCGCCGCCCATCGCGGCGGCCACGATCGCTTCGAGAAGAAGGGGATCGCGTTCCACCAGCGCCTGCGCGACGCCTTCCTGGTGATCGCCGCGCGCGAGCCCGGCCGTTGCGTCGTGCTGGACGCCGAATCGCCGATCGACGCGCTGGCCGAGGCGGTCTGGAGCTCCGTCGAGCCACGCTTGGTCGAGGCCATCGCGTGAGCACCGGGCCGCAGCGCGCGCGCTTCGAGGCGCTGGAGGGCCTGGCCGCTCCGGCCTCCGCCTTCGAGCACTCCTGGGCCGAGAACCGGCTTCATCACGCCTGGCTGCTCGCCGGCCCCCGCGGACTCGGCAAGGCGGCCTTCGCCTGGCGCGCCGCCCGGCGGCTCCTGGGCGCGGCGCCCGTCGGCCCGGAGCTGGCGAGCGCGGCCGACGATCCCGTCAACCGGCTGATCGCCGCCCGCGCCCACCCCGACCTCCTGGTCCTGGAGCGCGAGACGGAGGACGGCAAGCCGCGCCGCAACATCCCCGTCGACGAGGCGCGCCGGCTACCCGAGTTCTTCTCCAAGGCTCCGGCGCTCGCGCCCTACCGGGTGGCCATCATCGACGCCGCCGACGACCTGAACGTCAACAGCGCCAACGCCGTGCTTAAGACGCTGGAGGAGCCGCCGCCGCGCGGCGTGCTGCTGCTCGTCACCCACGCGCCCGGGCGGCTCCTGCCCACCATCCGCTCCCGCTGCCGCCGGCTCGGCTTCGCACCCTGGACGGCGGAGGCGTTGGTCTCCCTGCTGCACGACCGCGGCCTCGACCCGGCGCACGCCGCCGCCGCCCGCGGCTCTCCCGGCCGGGCGTTGACGTTGGCCGAGGGCGGGGAGGGGGCCTCAGAGGCGCTCTCCGCGCTGTTGGCCCGCCTGCCACAGGTCGATGAGGCTCAGCTGCTCAAGATCGGCGAGGGCTTTCGGGGCGCAGAGGGTGGTGAGCGCTTCGCCGAGCTCGTCGGCCGCCTCGCGGACCGCTTGCGCGAGCGGTTGACCGAGGCGGCGGTCGCTGGCGACACGCACGGGCTCGACGGCTGGGCCCGCGCCTGGGAGCGCCTGTCCACGCTGCCGAGCGAGGCCGAGGGGCTGAACCTGGACCGCGCAGACGCGCTGGTGGGCGTCTGGGCCGAGCTGCGCGCCGCCGCCCGCGTCCGCTCCCTGGCCGCCTGATGCTGATCGACAGCCACGTGAACCTCCACGCTCCGCCGTTCGCCGACGACCGCGAGGCGGTGATCGCGCGCGCCCGCGCCGCCGGCGTCGGACTGATGCTGACCATCTGCGACCGCCTCGATCGCTTCGACGCCGTGCGCGTCGTGGCTGAAGCGCACGCCGACATCTGGTGCACCGTGGGAGTGCATCCGCACGAAGCGAAGGATTTTCCGGAGCTTACGCCGGAGAAATTGACAAATTTGATCGGCCCGCGGGTGGTCGGGCTCGGGGAGTGCGGACTCGACTTCCACTACGACCTGAGCCCCCGCGAGACGCAGCGCCGCGTGTTCCGCGCCCACATCGACGCCGCCCGCGCGACGGGCCTGCCGCTCGTGGTGCACACGCGCGAGGCGGACGACGACATGACCGCCATGCTTGAGGCGGCGTGGGAGGAGGGCCCGCTGAAGGTGCTGCTCCACTGCTACACGAGCGGGCCGGAGCTCCTGGAGCGCGCCGCCGCGCGGGGCGCGTGGTTCTCCGTCTCGGGCATCGCCACCTTCAGGGCGGCGGACGACGTACGCGCACTTGTCGCCGCCATGCCCGCCGACCGCATCCTCCTGGAGACGGACTGTCCGTACCTCGCGCCTGTGCCGCACCGCGGCCGGCGCAACGAGCCGGCCTACGTGGCGCTTGTCCGCGACAAGCTGGGCGAGCTGCGCGGCTGGTCGCTGGCGGAGACCGAGCGGCGCACGGCCGACGCCTTCTTCGCCCTGTTCGACCGCATCCCGGACCCGCGTCGCGCGACGGCGGAGGCCGCATGAGCGCGCGGCTGGAGGTCACGATCCTAGGCTGCGGCTCCTCCGGCGGCGTGCCGCGGGCCGACGGCGACTGGGGCGTCTGCGACCCTGCCGAGCCCCGCAACCGCCGCTCGCGATGCAGCCTCATGGCGCGACGGAAAAGCGAGACGGGACAGGGGGACGCAACCACGATCCTGATCGACACCTCGCCCGACCTGCGGCTGCAGACCGCGGCCGCCGGCGCGCGCCGGATCGACGCGGTGCTCTACACGCACGACCACGCCGACCAGGCGCACGGCATCGACGACCTGCGGGCCTTCTTCATCCGCTCGCGCCGCCGCATCCCGTGCTTCGCCGACCCGGCGACCTCGGCCACGCTGCTGCGTCGCTTCGACTATTGCTTCGCGAGCCAGGGTGGCTATCCGGCGATCTGCGACCTCCATCCGCTGCCGCCGTGGGGCGAGGCGTGGGCGGTCGACGGTCCCTCGGGTCCGATCCCGGTGGTCGGCTACGACCAGAACCACGGCGAGGTGCAGGCCGCCGGCTTCCGCCTGGGCCCGGTGGCGTACTCGCCGGACGTGCTGACGATCCCGCCGGAGTCGCTGGCGCTCATGCACGGCCTGGAGGTGCTCATCATCGACGCATTGCGCGACACGCCGCACCCGACGCACGCCACGGTCGCCCAGGCGCTGGACTGGATCGAGGAGCTCAAGCCCGCGCGTGCGATCCTGACCAACATGCACATCGATCTGGACTACGCCGCGTTGAAGCGTCGCCTGCCGCCGCACGTGGAGCCGGCGTACGACGGCATGCGGTTCGAAGCGGACCTGCCCGCCTGACCCGCCGCTCTGATTTCGCATAATCTTCCTTAGGCGCGTTTCTAATCCGCGCCCGTCGGAGCCCGCCCGTGCCCCAGCCGCCCGCTCCCCGTCCCATCGACCGCCTCCTCGCCGTCATGGCGCGCCTGCGCGATCCCGAGCATGGCTGCCCGTGGGACGTGGAGCAGACCTTCGCGACAATCGCGCCCTACACCGTCGAGGAGGCCTACGAGGTGGCCGACGCCGTCGAGCGCGGCGACATTGCCGACCTGCGCGAGGAGCTCGGCGACCTGCTGCTGCAGGTCGTCTTCCACAGCCGCATGGCCGAGGAGCTGGGCGCCTTCCATTTCGACGACGTGGCCACCGCCATCGCCGACAAGATGGAGCGCCGCCACCCGCACGTATTCGGCGACGCTCACCACCGCGACAGCGCCGCCCAGACCGTTGCCTGGGAGGCGCAGAAGGCGGCCGAGCGCGCCGCCAAGGGCACGGAGCGCGCCGGGGTGCTGGCCGACGTGCCCGCGGGCCTGCCGGCGATGACGCGCGCCGTGAAGCTGACCAAGCGCGCGGCGCGCGTCGGCTTCGACTGGCCGGAGGTCTCGATGGTGATGGCCAAGCTGCGCGAGGAGACCGACGAGCTCGAGGCCGAGCTGCCGGGCGCGGACCCGGTCCTCGTCCGCGAGGAGCTGGGCGATTTGTTGTTCGTCTGCGCCAACTTGGCGCGCAAGCTGGACGTCGATCCCGAGGACGCCCTGCGCGCCGCGAACGCCAAGTTCGTCCGCCGCTTCGGCCACATCGAAGCGTCCCTGGCCGACGAGGGCCGCACGCCCGAGCAGTCCGACCTCGCCGAGATGGACCAGCTCTGGGACGAGGCGAAGATGCTGGAGAAGGCGGGCTGAGCCGCCCTACTCCGCCGCGGCGAGCTCGGTGACCTGACCCAGGGAGGCGGTTGGAAAGCGGCGCTCGAACTGGCCCAGCGCCTGCGGGTCGAGGCGCACGTCGAGCCGCACGCCACCGTCGTCACCGTCCTTGCGCGAGAGCACGCGGCCGTGGCGGTAGAGCCAGGCCAGCGCCTCGCCCTCGTCAGCGCGCAGCCGGGCGGCCACGGGCGGCGCCTCGTCGATGCGCGCGGAGATCTCGGACAGCAGCGTGTCGCAGCCCTCGCCGGTGAGCGCGGAGACGATCACCGCTCCCGCCCTGCCCACCCGTGCGTCCACCACCGCGCGCGCCTCGGCGTCGAGCTGGTCGGCCTTGTTCCAGACCTCCAGCACGCGGCCTTCGAGCGACTCGCCCGAGCCCATTCGGCCTAGCACCTCGGCCACGTCGGCGGCCTGCGCCTCGCTGTCCTCGCCGGCGATGTCGCGGACGTGGAGCACGAGGTCCGCCTCCTCCACCTCCTCCAGCGTGGCGCGAAAGGCGGCGACGAGCTCGTGCGGCAGGTCGCTGATGAAGCCCACCGTGTCGGACAGGATCGCCGGGCGCCCGCCGGGAAGGCGCACCTCGCGCAGCGTCGGGTCGAGCGTGGCGAAAAGCATGTCCTTCGCCAGCACCCCGCCCTCGGTGATGCGGTTGAAGAGCGTGGACTTGCCCGCGTTGGTGTAGCCGACCAGCGCCATCACCGGGAACGGCGTCTTGCGGCGTTGGGCGCGGTGGAGCGAGCGCGTA
The DNA here is from genome assembly GCA_964242895.1 of uncultured Caulobacteraceae bacterium. Taxonomy (GTDB): domain Bacteria; phylum Pseudomonadota; class Alphaproteobacteria; order Caulobacterales; family Caulobacteraceae; genus JASLDZ01. Next base: position 5,065 of record CAXTBN010000058.1, read on the forward strand.
CGGCGCACCTCCTCCAGCTGACGCTTCAGCTGCACGATCCGGTCGGCGATCTGGCGGCGGTCGAGCTCGATCTGCCGCTCGCCCGGGCCGCCGGTGCCGCCCGTGCCGCCGCGCTGGCGCTCCAGGTGAGTCCAGGTGCGCACGAGGCGCGAGCGCTCGTACTCCAGCCGCGCGAGGTGCACCTGCAGCTTGCCCTCGGCGGTGCGGGCGCGGCGGGCGAAGATCTCCAGGATCAGGCCGGTGCGGTCGACGACCTTCCGCTCCCACGCCTTCTCGAGGTTGCGTTGCTGCACCGGCGTGAGCGCGTCGTCGATGATCACGACGTCGGCCTCGACGGCGTCGGCCTCGGCCTTCAGCGCCTCGACCTTGCCCTTGCCGAACAGCGTCGCGGGCGTGGTGGCGCGCAGCGGCGCGATTTGGGCGTCGGCGACCTGCAGGTCGAGCGCCTCCGCAAGGCCGACCGCCTCCTCCAGCCGTTGCTCGGGCGCGCGCAGAGCGCTCGCGTCGCGCCGCGCGGGGTGGACGACGAGCGCCCGCTCCCGGTGCGGCGTGTGGTCTACGCCCTGCCCGCTCAAGCGGCCTCGTCCTCGGCGTCCGAGGGCTCGTAGAGCTGTACGGGCGCGCTGGGCATGATGGTGGAGATGGCGTGCTTGTAGACAAGCTGGCTCTGGCCGTCGCGGCGCAGCAGCACGCAGAAGTTGTCGAACCAGGTGACCACGCCCTGCAGCTTGACGCCGTTCACCAGGAAGATGGTCAGCGGCGTCTTGGCCTTGCGCACGCTGTTGAGGAAGGTGTCCTGCAGGTTCTGCTTCTTGTCGTTGGTCGACATCGTTGCGGCTCCCCGGCGGGCATCAAGGCCCGCACACATGAGTTGGCGCCAGGGCTCAGGCCCGGGCGCGATCCAGATATAAGCCCCGAAGGCGCAGGGCGACAGGGCCGGGCGCCCCCTCCCCGACCGGCGCGCCGTCGATGGCCGTCACGGGCGTGACGAAGGCGGTTGCGGCGGTGATGAAGGCCTCTCGTGCGGCCTGCGCCTCGACGACCGTGAAGGCCCGCTCCTCCACGCGCATCTGCAGGCTCTCGGCCAGTTCGGCGACGGCGGCGCGGGTGACGCCGCGCAGGATGTTCGCCCCTGTGTCCCGCGTCACGAGCACTCCATCGGCGGTGACGATCCACGCGTTGGTCGAGGCGCCCTCGGTGACGAGGCCGTCGCGGTCGACGAACCAGGCCTCGTAGGCGCCGGCGGCGCGGGCGGCCTGCTTGGCGAGCACGTTGGGGAGCAGGCCGACCGTCTTGATGTCGCAACGCGCCCACCGCGTCTCGGGCGTGGTGACCACGGCCACGCCCGCCGCCGCCCGGGCTTGCGCGGCCGTGAGGTCGACGCGCTTGGCCGTGACCACCAGCGTCGGGCGCACCGCCGGGTTGGGGAAGGCGTGGTCGCGGGGCGCGCGGCCGCGGGTCACCTGCAGGTAGACGAGGCCGTCGCGGATGCGGTTGCGGCGCAGCACCTCGCCCAGCACCTGGTCCAACGCCGCCCGCGGCATCGGCTCGGCGATCGAGAGCTCGCCCAGGCTGCGGGACAGGCGGGCGAAGTGGCCGTCCGCGTCGGCGAGGCGGCCGCCGAACACCGACCAGACCTCGTAGACGCCGTCGGCGAACTGGAAACCGCGATCCTCCACGCCGACGCTGGCGCGCGCATGCGGCACGTAGCGGCCTTCGACGTAGGCGACCCGGCTCACCCGTCCTCCCCCGCAAGATCCGCGAGCGCGGGGCCGGCCAGGCGATGCACGGTCCAGCCGTCCATGCCCTCGGCCCCGAGCGCGCGGTAAAAGCCCAGCGCGGGCTCGTTCCAGTCGAGCACCGACCACTCCAGCCGGCCGAGGTTCTGCTCTCGGCAGCGCCGTGCGAGGCGGGCCAGGAGGGCGCGGCCGGCGCCCGCGCCGCGGGCGTGCGGGCGCACGAACAGGTCTTCCAGGTACAGGCCGTGGCGGCCGACGAAGGTGGAGAAGCTGAAGAACCAGAGTGCGAGCCCGACCGGCTCGCCGTCGATCTCGGCGATGTCGCAGAACGCGCGAGGGGCTGAGCCGAACAGGGCGGCGGCGAAGTCGGCCTCGGTCGCCACGGCTTCATGCGCCAGCCGCTCGTAAGCGGCGAGCTCGCTCACCAGCTCGGCGATCAGCGCGGCGTCGGCGGAGACCGCCGGACGGACGACGACGCCCGTCACTCCTCCCCGTCCTCCTCGCCGCGCAGGGGGGCGACGCCGAGCGACTTCAGCTTCCGGTGCAGGGCCGAGCGCTCCATGCCGATGAAGCCGGCGGTGCGGCTGATGTTGCCGCCGAAGCGCAGGATCTGTGCGGCGAGGTACTCGCGCTCGAACACCTCGCGCGCATCGCGCAGCGGCAGGGCGATGATGCGCTCCGGGCCGACGGAGCCGGCCGCGCCGGCGGCGGCGACCTCCGCAGGCAGCTTCTCGGCCGAGATCACCTCGGCCGGGTCGCCGGTGGCGAGGATCAGCAGGCGCTCGATGTTGTTGCGGAGCTGGCGGACGTTGCCGGGCCAGTCGTGCACCTGCAGCGTGGCGACCGCGTCCTCGCCCAGGATGCGCTTGGGCAGGCCCGTCGCCTCCGAGATCCGGTCGATGAAATAGCCGACCAGCTCGGCGATGTCCTCGCGCCGCTCGCTCAGGCCGGGCACGCGCACGGGCACCACGTTCAGGCGGTGGAACAGGTCCTCGCGGAAGCGCCCTTCCGCGATCTCTTCGCGCAGATCCTTCGAGGTGGAGGAGACGACGCGCACGTCGACCTGCACGTCCTGGTCGCCGCCCACGCGGCGGAAGCGCTGCTCGACCAACACGCGCAGGATGCGGCCCTGGCTCTCGCGCGGCATGTCGGCCACCTCGTCGAGGAACAGGGTGCCGCCGTGGGCGCGCTCGAACACGCCGATCTTGCGGGGGCGACCGCCCTCCCCTTCCTCGCCGAACAGCTCGGAGTCCATGCGCTCGGGCGTGACGCCGGCGGCGCCGATGGGCACGAACTGGTTGCGCGCGCGCGGGCTCGACTCGTGGATCATGCGCGCCGCCAGCTCCTTGCCCGAGCCGGGAGGGCCGGCGATCAGGATGCGGCTGTTGGTGGGCGCCACGCGCGCGATCATATTGCGCAGCTGGCCGACGGCGGCCGAATGGCCGACCATCCCGTCCGGTGCGATGGCCTGTGCGCGCAGCCGCTTGTTCTCGCGTCGCAGCGAGGCGGCCTCCAGGGCGCGCTCCACCACGAGCAGCAGGCGGTCGGACTTGAAGGGCTTCTCCAGGAAGTCGTAGGCGCCGCGCTTGATGGCGCTCACGGCGGTCTCGATGGTGCCGTGGCCCGAGATCATCACCACCGGCAGGTCGGCGTCGATCTCCTTGACGGCGTCGAGCATCTCCAGCCCGTCCAGCCCGCCGCCCTGCATCCAGATGTCCTGCACCAGGAGCGCCGGGCGTCGCGCGCGGAAGGCCGCGAGGGCGCCGTTGGAGTCGGCGGCGGTGCGCACGGCGTAGCCTTCGTCCTCCAGGATGCCGGCCACGAGTTCGCGGATGTCGGCCTCGTCGTCGACCACCAGGATGTCCGCCGCCATGCTCACCTACTCCGCCGCCGCCATCGCCGCCCGTTCCGCTGTCTGCCCCGCCCTGGGAGGGGTTCCCGCTGACGGTGGGAAGCGCAGCTCGACGCGCGCGCCCCGCCCTTCGAGCGAATCGCCGAGCCACAGCTCGCCGCCGTGCTCCTCCATGATGCGCTTGACGATGGCCAAGCCGAGGCCGGTGCCCTTCTCGCGCGTGGTCACGTAGGGTTCGACCAGCTGGGCGCGGTTCTTGGCGGGCAGGCCGACGCCGTTGTCCTCGACGACCACCGTGGGGCCGGAGGGACGGCGCTCGAGGGCGACGTGGATCCGACCGGGAGGGTCGGGGTCCGCGGCGGCGCGGGCGTCCACCGCCTCGCCGGCGTTCTTGAGCACGTTGGTCAGGGCCTGGGCCACCATGCGCCCGTCCGCGCTGAACGGAGCCGCCCCCGGCTCGACGAGCTCCACGGCGACCTTGGGGTAGGCGACGCGCTGGGCGAAGGCGGCCTGGCGCAGGAGCTCGGCGAGGTCCTCCTGGGCGAAGCGCGGTTCGGGCATGCGGGCGAAGGCGGAGAACTCGTCCACCATGCGGCCGATGTCGCCGACCTGGCGCACGATGGTGTCCGTGCAGCGGTCGAAGGTCTCCAGCTCGGCCTCGGGGATGCCCTTGCGATAGCGACGTCGCAGGCGCTCGGCGGAGAGCTGGATGGGCGTCAGGGGATTCTTGATCTCGTGCGCGATGCGCCGCGCCACGTCGCGCCAGGCGGCGTTGCGCTGCGCGGCCAGGAGGCGCGTCATGTCGTCGAAGGTGAGGACCAGGCCCAAGCCGCGGCCCCCCGCCGCGCGGACCCGCAGGCGGCGGGCCTCGGCGTCTCGCGCCACGTCGACGTCCGCCTCGGCCTCGCCGGTGCGCAGGGCGCGCTCGATCACCTCGCGCAGCTCGGGCGCGGCCTCGACTAGGCGGCCCCCGGCGGCAGCGCCCTCGTCGAGGCCGAGAAGCGTCGCCGCCCGGCCGTTCAGCACCGAGACGCGCCCGTCGCCGTCCAGGCCCACCACGCCCGCACTGACGCCGGACAGCACCGTCTCGATGAAGCGCGAGCGGCTCTGCGCCTCGGCGCCGGCGGCGCGCAGGGCCTCCTGCTGGTCGCTAAGGTCAGCCGTCATCCGATTGAACGAGCGAGACAAACGCGCGATCTCCTCAGGCTGATCGCCGTCGTCCACGCGTGCGGAGAGGTCGCCGGAGGCGGCGCGGTCGGACGCCTGCACCAGCCGGGCGATCGGCGCGGCGATCTGCGCGGCCAGCGCCACCCCCACCGACACCGCGCCGATCAGCACGAGGAGCGCGGTGGCCACATAGGCCAGGACGAACACCGTCTGGATACGCCCCCTCGCCGCTTCCGCCTCCCTGTAGGCGGCCACGGCGTCCGACGAACGGTGCAGCTGGGCCACGACGCCGGCCCCTAGCGGGCGCACCACGTAGACGTAGGCGTCGGGATAGGCGTCCAGCTTGAACACGGCGCGCGCCAAATCGGCGGCGTCCAGCCGCAGGATCGCTTCGCGCGGGGCGCCGCGCATCATGTCGGGCGGCGGCGCGAGGTACGCCGGCGCGTCACGCTGCTCGGCGCGGGCGAGGACGCGGCCCTCGTGGTCCACCAGGTAGATCGCCAGGAGGTCGCGGCTCGCCAGTTCCTCGAGCAGCAGCCGGCCGAAGCCGAGGCGGCTCCGCGCGAAATAGGGGGCGGCATGGTTCAGGTCGCCGGCGATGGGCGTCAGGCTGGAGCGGGTGGAGTCCTCCTGCTGGCGCAGGTAGCTGCGCGCCACGCGGGCGGAATCCTCCACGGCTGTGCGCACGCGCGAGGAGAACCAGCTCTCCACGCCCCGCGTCACGAGCAGGCCGAAGAACAGCGCCACGATGACGGCGGGGATCACCGCCGCGGCGGCGAACAGACCGATGAAGCGGCGGTGCAGGCGCACGCCCGCGTCGCGGTCGCGCGGGCCGAACAGCCGGCGGGCGAACCAGCCGCCCACCGCGGCCAATCCGGCGATCAGCAGCACGTCCAGCGCCAGCACGACCAGCGCCGTGCGGCTGGCGCCGGAGAGATCGCGCGAGCGGCCGCCCGCCGCGACGGAGAACACCACCGCCGCGGTGAGCACGACGGCGAGCAGGTAGAGCGCGACGTAGATCGTGCGGGCGCGGCCGCGGAGCAGCCGCACGTCCAGCGCGCTGTCGGCGGAGAGCACGGCGGAGGGGGGCGCCGCCGGCGGATGTCCGATCACGGTCATCGCCCTGAGTCTCGCAACTGTGTGCCCGGCTGGCAACAGGTGGCTGCAGCGAAGCTGCACATTCGCGCTCGCCCGGCTTGCCGACTGCCGCCGGGTCCGCCAGCCTCCAGTCGGGAGGCCCGCGCCCGCCCCCGCCGATCGAGCTAATCGCGCGTGCGCAGCCCCAGTTCGTGCAGGCGCTTGCGCAGGGTGTTGCGGTTCAGCCCGAGCAGCTCGGCGGCGCGGATCTGGTTGCCGCCGCTCGTCACGAGTGCTGCGCGCAACAGCGGCCGTTCCAGCGCCTGCACCATGCGCTCGTGCAGCCCGGGCGCAGGCGCGCCTTCGGCGAAAGCCGAGGCGACGGCGCGCTCCAAGTGCTCCTCGGTGGGCTCCGCCGCGCCCGGCGCGAGCGGCGCGCCCACCGTCTGAGCGACCAGTTCGGCGGCCACCATGCCGGCGGAGAGGGCGCCCGTGGCGTTCATCGCGGCGGCGCGGCGCACCACGTTTTCGAGCTCGCGCACATTGCCCGGCCACGCGTGCTCGCGCAGCGCCTCCAGGGCGCCGGTGGTCAGCGTGCGCGGCTCCCCACCGGGTGCGGCGGTGCGGGCCAGGGCGCCACGGGCGAGGTCGTCGACGTCCTCCGGCCGCTCGCGCAGGGGCGGCATGCGCAGGGTGGTGACCGCCAGGCGGTCGTGCAGGTCGCGGCGCAGGCGACCCTCCGCGAGCAGGCGCGCCATGTCGTCGGTGGTCGTGGCGACGATGCGCACGCGGCCGCCGCCGCTCTCGACGGCGTCGAGCACGGCGGCGAGGCGGGCCTGCGCGGAAGGGCTGAGCTCGGTGACTTCGCTGAGGAGCAGGGTGCCCCCGGCCGCGGCGGCGACGGCCCCACCGGCGCCGTCCTCGCCCGCCAGCTCGCGCTCCAGCCGCTCGGGCGAGAGTCCCGCCACGCGCACGGAGACGAAGCGCGCGTCTCGCCGGGGACCGAGCTCGTGCAGGGCTCGGGCGGCGAGGTCCTTGCCCGTGCCGGGCTCGCCTGTGATCAGCACGGGCAGGTCCACGCCCACCAGCCGGGCGATCACCCGGTAGACGGCCTGCATGGCGGGCGAGCGCCCGGTGAGCGGCGAGCGCTCCTCGCGAGCGGAGCGCGCCGGTGCGCGAGGCGCCCGGCCGGCGGGGGCCAGCGCGCGGCGCGCGGCGTCGACAAGGTCGTCGAGGTCGAAGGGCTTCGGCAGGTACTCGAAGGCCCCACGCTCGGCGGCGGCCACGGCGGTAAGCAGCGTGTTCTGCGCGCTCATCACGATGATCGGCAGGCTAGGGCGCGCCTTGCGGATGCGGGGCAGCACATCGAACACGTTCTCGTCGGGCATGACGACGTCGGTGACGATCAGGTCGCCCTCCCCGTCCTGCGCCCACTTGAGCAGGGTGGCGGCGGCCCCGGTGGCGCGCACCTCGTAACCGGCGCGGGTCAGGGCGTGGCTGAGCACCAGGCGGATGGAGGCGTCGTCGTCGGCGACGAGCACCTTGGGCGGGGCGGCGGAGCTCATGGATGGGCCTCGGAGGCGTGCGGAGCGGCGGGCAGCCGCAGGCGGAACACGGTGCGCCCGGGTTCGGAGGTGAAGTCGAGCGCGCCGCCGTGATCGCTGGCGATCTTGGCGGCGAGCGTCAGGCCGAGCCCCTCGCCCTGCGGCTTGCCGGTGACGAAGGGGTCGAACAGGCGCGCGCGCAGCGACGGGTCGACGCCCGGCCCGTCATCCTCGACGCTCAGCTCCAGCGGCGTGGCGCGGAAGCCGGAGCCGTCGGTCGTGGGCGTGCGTGCGCCCTGGCGCCAGGCGGTGGCGAGCGTGATCTCGCCGGGACGGCCCGGGCGCGCGGCGGCTTCCGCGGCGTTCTTGACCAGGTTCAGCACCACCTGGACGAGCTGGTCCTCGTCGCCCTCCGCCTCGGGCAGCGAGGGGTCGTAGCGCTCGCGGAAGCGGACGGACGGGCCCGCCCCGCTCTCCACCAGGCGGCGCACCCGGTCGAGCACGGCGTGCAGGTTCACCGGTCGGCGCGCCGGGGTGCGGGCGTCGGAGAAGGCCTCCACGCGGTCGATCAGGCGGCGCACGCGCTCGGTCTCGTCGACGATCAGCTGCGCGAGCGCCCGGTCCTGCTCGCCGACCACGCCGGCGAGCAGCTGGGCCGCGCCGCGGATGCCGGCGAGCGGGTTCTTGATCTCGTGCGCCAGCGTGCGGCCGAGGCCCGCCGCGGCCGACAACCCCTCCGCCGTGCGCCGGGGCGCCTCGTCGTCGAGCGGCCGCACGGTGAGCAGCACCTCGCCGCCGTCGAGGGGCGTGGCGACCACCTCCGCCAGCCGGGGCGCGGCCCCGCCGGCCAGCAGCACCGCACCATCGCGGACGGGAGCGGCGTCGGCGCGGGCGCGGTCGGCGAGGCGCTGCAGGACGGTTCCGCCCGGCCCCAGCGAGGCGAGCGGGCGGCCGACGCGCACCGAGCCGAACAGGGCGCGCGCGGCCTCTCCCGCTTCGCAGACGCGGTGCTCGTCGTCGATCACCAGGGCGGGCCAGGGCGAGGCGGCCCACGCCCGGTCGCGTCGGCGTCGTCCGCGCGCGTTCTCCTCCGTGTCGTGACTGGCGGACATGCTGCGGAAGCTTGGAGCGACGGAGGGCTGCGGGTCCAGCCGCTTCGGGTCGGGATGCGCTTTTCAGAGGCAAGACGCTCGCCAACGAGGCGCCTCTCTCGCATCGGCCTCGCATCGCCAGGGCGCGAACGGGATGCAAGCCCGCCCGGCCTGCCCTAAGAGCCTGCGACGATGAGGTTCAGCGCAGTGATCGTCGCGGGTGGAGCCGGCCTGCGCGCCGGAGGGGGCGAGCCCAAGCAGTGGCGTGCGCTCGCCGGCAAGCCGGTCGCGCGCTGGTCGGCGGAGGCTTTCGTCGCGGCGGGGGCGGCCGAGGTCGTCGTCGTCGTCCCGGCGGACGACCCACGGGCCGCCGACGTCTTCGCCGGCCTGCCCGTGCGCTTCGTGGTCGGCGGAGCCGAGCGGGTCGACTCCGTACGCGCGGGCCTGGCGGCGCTGGAGGCGGAGGACGCGGAGGCCGTGCTGATCCATGACGCCGCCCGCCCGTTCGTCACCGGAGCGCACGTCGACGCCCTGCTCCAGGCGCTCGAGACGGCGGAGGGCGCCCTGCCCGCCCTGCCCGTCTCAGACACGCTGAAGCGCGCTGAAACCGACCGCGCCGTCACCGCCACCGCGCCACGCGACGGCCTGTGGCGCGCGCAGACGCCGCAGGCCTTCCGCCTGCCCGCGATCCGCGCCGCCTACGCCGCTTGGCGTGGTGACGCTCCGCCCACCGACGACGCCGCGGTGCTGGAGGCGGCCGGCGGGCGCGTGGTGCTGACGCCCGGCGATCCCGCCCTTATGAAGGTGACCCACCCGGAGGACTTCCCCATGGCCGAGGCGCTCGCCGGCGCAGCCCGCATCACCCGCGTCGGCCAAGGCTTCGACGCCCACGTGTTCGGCCCGGGCACGTCGATGATGTTGTGCGGCGTGGAGGTCCCCGCCGACCGCGGGCTCCTGGCCCACTCCGACGGGGACGCCGGCCTGCATGCGCTCACCGACGCGCTCCTGGGCGCCATCGGCTGCGGAGACATCGGCGACCACTTTCCGCCGACCGATCCCAGGTGGAAGGGCGCGGCCTCCGACCAGTTCCTCCTGCACGCGGTGGAGCTGATGCGCGCGCGGGGCGGCCGGCTGGTCAACGCCGACGTGACGCTGATCTGCGAACGCCCCAAGGTGAAGCCGCACCGCGAGGCCATGCGCACCCGGATCGCGGAGCTGCTCGAGCTCCCGCTCGACCGCGTCAGCGTCAAGGCGACCACCATGGAGAAGATGGGCTTCACCGGCCGCGAGGAGGGCCTGGCCGCCTCCGCCGTGGTCGCCGTCGAGACGCCGGCGTGAGCCCGTTCGCGCCCGAGCTGGTCGCGCTCGGCGCCGAGGTGCTCGACCTCGCCCGCCCCCTCGGCGTGCGGATCGCCACCGCCGAGAGCTGCACCGGCGGGCTGGTGATCGGCGTGCTGACCGAGACGCCGGGCTCGGGCGACGTGGTCGACCGTGGCCTGGTCACCTACTGCAACGACGCCAAGACCGCGCTCCTGGGCGTGGACGCCGAACTCATCGCCCGGCACGGGGCGGTGTCCGAGCCCGTGGCGCGGGCGATGGCGGAAGGCGCGGTGAACGCCTGCGACGCACAGCTCGCCGTCGGGATCACCGGCGTCGCCGGCCCGAGCGGCGGCTCGCCGGCCAAGCCCGTCGGGCTTGTCTGGTTCGCCACCGCCCTGGAAGGCCGGGAGACCGTCAGCCGCGAGATGCGCTTTGGCGACCTCGGCCGCAGCGAGGTGCGTCTGGCCGCGGTGCGCACTGCGCTGGAGATGCTGCGCGAGCGGCTGCGGTGACGAGGAGCTGCGTCAGGAGCACGGCAGGTCGGAGTAGCTCTTCAGATAGGCGGCCTCCGTTTCTTTGAAGCCCGCCGTCCTGCGTCGCGCGTCGACTTGCTCAGGAGCTTCAAGAGCCATGGGCCGCCAAGCTCCAGCGTGGCACTCGACCTGTGTGCCATACCTCTGGGGCCTGTGATCGAAGACGATCGCGACCCGGTCGAACATGATGGCGTAGGATGTTCCATCGTAGCCGCCCCGAACGGCCGCAGGAGCAGTTCGAGCCAATACGATCCTCATCAGATCAGGATCGTCGACCGCATGGTCGGCCACCAGCCAAGCGCCGAGCGCGGCCTTCTTCCCGTAAGTGTCGCGCGTGAACCAGCCGCTGCGCGGCAGTAGCGCTTTGAGCTCCGCTTGGTCGGCCTTGTCCTTGGCGAGCATGCAGGCAAGCGCCTTGTCATACGCCCCCCGATCCGGGCCGGTCGCGTCTCCCAGCTGGGACAGAGCTTCGCGCCCTGCTTGATCGAACGCTTCCAGCCGCTCAAGCCTCGCACGCACCGTCCGCGGCGTTCGCCCCGCCCGCTGCGCCTCCACCTTCGCGCAGTCTTCGCGCATGGAGGCGATCAGGACGGCGGGTGGTGGCGCCGAAGGCGCGGCGATCACGCGGTCGCCTCCACCGGGGTGTAGAGCGTAGCCGCGTGGGCCTCGAAGCAGGCGATCAGCTTGTTCACCGCTCGGTCGAAGTTGGCCACCAGGAGCGCGTCGAGGAGGCGCGTCTTGAAGGCGAAGTCGATGTCGAACACCACGCGCGTGCCTTGCGGGTTCGGCTCGAAGCGCCAGCGGTTGGTCAGCCGCTTGAAGGGGCCGCGGAGCAGGCCGACCTCGATGGTCCCGGCGGGCGCGTTGCGGCTCACCGAGGTGGCGAAGCTCTCGGTGAGGAAGCTGAAGCCGACCCGCGCCTCCGCCTCCAGCCGGTCGCAGCCCTCGCCCTCGGGCCGGACCTCGCCGACGGCCATGCTGGTCACCCAGGGAACGAACTCGGGGTAGCGGCCCACATCGCCCACGAGGACGAACAGATCCCAGGGGCGGTAGGGCAGGATGCGCTCGACGTGGTGGGTCGGCACGCGCTCGTCAGGCCGCGGCCGCGAGCGCCTCGCGCGCCGCCTTGAGGCGGGCGAAGTCCTCGCCGGCGTGGTGGCTGGAGCGGGTGAGCGGGCTGGCGGAGACCATCAGGAAGCCCTTGGCGCGCGCGATCGCCTCGTAGGCGCGGAACTCGTCGGGCGTGACGAAGCGGTCGACGGCGGCGTGCTTGCGCGTGGGTTGCAGGTATTGCCCAATGGTCAGGAAGTCGACGCCGGCGGAGCGCATGTCGTCCATCACCTGCATGACCTCCTCCTTCGCCTCGCCGAGGCCGACCATGAGGCCGCTCTTGGTGAACTGGGCGGGATCGCGCTCTTTAACGCGCTCTAGAAGGCGCAGGGAGTGGAAGTAGCGCGCGCCGGGGCGGATGGAGAGGTACAGGCGCGGCACCGTCTCCAGGTTGTGGTTGAACACGTCCGGGCGCGCGTCGATCATCGTCTCGGCCGCGGCGACCGGCTTACGCAGGAAGTCGGGCGTCAGGATCTCGACGGTGGTCGCGGGGGCCGCCGCGCGGATGGCGCGCACCACGGCGGCGAAGTGCGCCGCTCCGCCGTCCGGCAGGTCGTCCCGGTCCACCGAAGTGACCACCACGTGCTTCAGGCCCATCTGCGCGACGGCGCGGGCCACGCGCTCGGGCTCCAGCAGATCGAGCGCGGCGGGCACGCCGGTGCGCACGTTGCAGAAGGCGCAGGCGCGCGTGCAGGTGTCGCCCATGATCATCATGG
>CAXTBN010000059.1:0-11328 GCA_964242895.1 uncultured Caulobacteraceae bacterium
CCGAGCACCCGCGCACCCGGCGGCTGGTGGCGGGCGTGGTGGCGGGCATCGGCGGGTACGGCAACTGCGTAGGCGTCCCGACGGTGGCGGGCGAGACCGAGTTCCACGCCGGCTACGACGGCAATATCCTGGTTAACGCCATGTGCGTGGGGATCGCCGACGCGGACAAGATCTTCTACTCCGCCGCCCCCTCGGCGGGGCTGCCGGTGGTCTACTTCGGCTCCAAGACCGGCCGCGACGGCATCCACGGCGCCACCATGGCCTCGGCCGAGTTCGACGACGCCTCCGACGAGAAGCGCCCCACCGTGCAGGTGGGCGATCCCTTCGCCGAGAAGCTCCTGATCGAGGCTACGCTCGAGCTGATGGCCACGGGCGCGGTGGCGGCGATCCAGGACATGGGCGCGGCGGGCCTCACCTCCTCCTCCGTGGAGATGGCGGGCAAGGGCCAGGTCGGGATCGAGCTCGACCTCGACGCCGTGCCCCAGCGCGAGATGGGCATGACGGCCTACGAGATGATGCTCTCGGAGAGCCAGGAGCGGATGCTGGCCATCCTGAAGCCCGGGCGCGAGGACGACGGGCGGCGCGTGTTCGAGAAGTGGGGGCTCGACGCGGCCGTCATCGGGCACACCACCGACACGGGCCGCCTCGTCCTGCGCCACCGCGGCGAGATCGTGTGCGACATCCCTCTCGCGCCGTTGACCGACGACGCGCCCCTCTACGACCGCCCCTGGACCGAGCCGCCCAAGCGCCCACGCCTGAGCCCGGAGGAGGTCCCCGCCCCCGTCGACTGGCGCGCGGCGGTCCTCAAGCTGGTCGGCGGGCCGGACGGTTCAAGCAAGCGCTGGTTGTGGGAGCAGTACGACCGCCACGTGATGGCCGACACCCTGGCCGACAGCGCCACGGGCGCCGACGCCGGCATCGTGCGCGTGCACGGCACGCCCAAGGCGCTCGCCGTCACCAGCGACTGCACCCCCCGCTACGTGGCCGCCGACCCGTACGAGGGCGGCAAGCAGGCGGTCGCCGAGGCCTACCGCAACCTGTGCGCCGTGGGGGCCGAGCCGATCGCGGTCACCGACAACCTGAACTTCGGCAACCCGGAGCGGCCGGAGATCATGGGCCAGATCGTGCGCGCCATCGACGGCATGGCCGAGGCCTGCCGCGCGCTCGACTTCCCCGTCGTGAGCGGCAACGTCAGCCTCTACAACGAGACCTCCGGCGCCGCGATCCCGCCCACCCCCACGGTCGGCGCGGTGGGCCTGCTGGCCGACTCGACCCGCCGCGCCACCTACAGCCGCGCGACGACCGGGGAAACGCTGGTGCTGATCGGCGCCACGCGCGGCGAGCTGGGCGCCTCGCTCTACCTGCGCGAGCTGCACGGCCGCGAGGAGGGCGCGCCGCCGCCCGTGGACCTCGCCGCCGAGCGCCGCGCCGGCGAGCTGGTGCGGCGCCTGATCGCCGACGGGACCACCCGCTGCGTCCACGACCTGTCGGACGCCGGCCTGGCGGTCGCCGCGGCGGAGATGGCGCTGGCCTCGAACGTCGGCTTGGCGGTGCAGGCCCCGGAGGGGCCGCCCGCCCACGCCGCCCTGTTCGGCGAGGACCAGGGCCGCTACCTCCTGACCCTCTCCTCCGACCGGCTCGACGCCCTGGACGAGGCGTGCGCCGACGGTTCCGTGGCCTACGCCGTCATAGGCCAGGTCGGCGGCTGCGAGCTGCTGCTGACCGACGTGGGCGGTGCGGAGCTCTGCGCGCTGGACCTGGACGATCTGCGCGCCGCGCACGAGGGCTGGATGCCGACCTTCATGGGCGAGCCGGCGTCGACCTGAACGCGATGGGACTCAACGCCGCTAACGCTTAGTTGACGGCCGACCTGCTAAGAACGTTCCCGAGGCTCCCGAACGGAACCGGATGTAAGCTTACCCATGCCCATGCCCGCCGAAGAGCTCGAGAGGAGCCTCCGCGACGCCTTCCCCGGCGCGGAGATCGTCGTCACCGACCTGGCGGGCGACGGCGACCACTATCGCGCCCGCGTCGTGTCCTCCGCCTTCGCGGGGCTGTCGCGGGTCAGGCAGCACCAGCTGGTCTACCAGGCTCTCAAGGGCCGCGTCGGCGGTGAGCTGCACGCGCTCGCCCTCGAGACCGCCGCCCCGCCGGCGACCTGACGCGTGCGCTATCGTCCCTTCGGTCTGGCCGGCCAGACCGTGTCCGCCGTCACCGTGTCCCTGGGCGAGCGCCCGGAGAGCGCGGCCGCGCGCCTGCGCCTCATCTACGCCGCGCTGGAGACGGGGGTGAACAGCTTCGAACTGCGCGACCCTTCGGCGGCGGTCGTGCTCGGCGAGGTGCTGCAGGTGGTGGAGCGGCGCATGCTGATGCTGACCCTGCGCCTGTGCGGCCCGCACCGCCTGGACGGAGCGGCCGTGCTCTCCGCGGTGGAGCACCCGCTTCTCGCCGGGCGGCTGCAGCGCTTCGACGCCGTGGTGGTGCAGGACCCCGAGCGGCTGACGGAGGACGGCTGGCGCACCCTGGCCACGGTCCGCGACGCCGGGCGCGCGCGGCTGCTGGGCGTCGCGGGCGAGCGGCTCGACACCGCGCTCGACCGTCCGGAGCCCGACCTCCTGATCGCGCCCTATCACCTCGGCTCCGCCGGGGCCGAGCGCACGCGCATGGCCAAGGCCGCCGCCGCCCGACGCACGGTGATCGGCGAGGGCTACCATCCCAGCTTCCAGTCGGCCGCGGCGAACGGACCGCCCAAGCGCGGCCTGTTCGGCCTGTTCCACCGGGCGGACCCGATCGAGAAGGTCGACGGCTACGCCTTCCTGCGCCGCACGGCCAACTGGGCGCCCGACGAGATCTGCCTGGCGCACGCCCTGACGGAGCCTTCCCTCGCCTCCGTCGTGCTCGACGCCACCACGCCCGAGGACGTGGAGCGCCTCGCCGCCGTGACGGAGCGCGAGCTGCCGACCGGCCTCTCCGCCCAGATCGAGATGGCGCGCTTCGCCCAGGCCGCGTGACGCGGCGCCAGGGCGGCTGACGGCGGCTTCAGGCGGCTGCGGCTTGCACGGGCACCGGCGCGCGCTTAGCTGGCGCGGTGAGGGCGCAGGCCCCCGACGTATCCCGGAGCGCCCCCGTGACCGACCTCGCCTCCCAGCCGCCCCAAGACGTCCAGGGCGCCGCCGCCGACACCGGGGGCGACACCGCCCAGGCGTTCATCGCCAAGACGGTGGCCGAGCACCCGGTGGTGCTGTTCATGAAGGGCGTGCCCGACCAGCCGCGATGCGGCTTCTCGGCCGTGGTGGTGCAGGTGCTGGACCACCTGGGCGTGAACTTCGTGGGCGTGGACGTGCTGCAGGACGCCGCCCTGCGCGACGGCGTCAAGGCGTACAGCGACTGGCCGACGATCCCGCAGCTCTACGTCAAGGGCGAGTTCGTCGGCGGCTCGGACATCGTGCGCGAGATGTTCCAGTCGGGCGAGCTGAAGCCCATGCTGCAGCAGCAGGGCGTGCTCGCGGCCTGATGCGGCCGCCGCACGGCTGAACGACGAAGGGCCCCGGTTCGCACCGGGGCCCTTCGCGCATCTGGATCGTGGGTACGACCTTACGAGGCGTAGTACTCGACGACGAGGTTCGGCTCCATCTTCACCGCGTACGGCACCTCGGAGAACTCCGGGGCGCGGACGAAGGTGGCGGTGAGCGCCTTGCCGTCGGTCTGGATGTACTCGGGCGTGTCGCGCTCCGACGAGCTCACGGCCTCGAGCACCAGCGCCATGTTGCGCGAGCGCTCGCGGATCGAGACCACGTCGCCCGCCTTCACCTTGTAGCTGGCGATGTTCACGCGCTTGCCGTTCACCTGCACGTGGCCGTGGTTGACCAGCTGGCGCGCGGCGAAGGGGGTGGGCACGAACTTGGCGCGATAGACCACCGCGTCCAGCCGGCTCTCCAGCAGCGAGATCAGGTTCTCGGAGGTGTTGCCCTTCAGGCGGGCGGCCTCGTCGTAGGTGCGTCGGAACTGCTTTTCGGTCAGGTTGCCGTAGTAGCCCTTGAGCTTCTGCTTGGCCTTCAGCTGCAGGCCGAAGTCGCTGACCTTGGACTTGCGGCGCTGGCCGTGCTGGCCGGGGCCGTAGGAGCGGCGGTTGACCGGGGACTTGGGACGGCCCCACAGGTTCTCACCCATGCGGCGGTCGATCTTGTACTTGGCGCTATGGCGCTTGGACATCAGGCACTCGCGTTCGACCCGGGCCGGCCTTCCCGCGAATCGGGGAAGGCGATCTCAACGGCGGCCACCGGATCACCCGTCATGGGATCGCGACCGCACGGGCGGACCCGGCGGAGCGAAGGGCGCGCTTATGGCGGCGGCCCGGAGCCAAGTCAACGCGCCCTCGTAGAGGAACTGCGGAGCCGGGCAGCGCGGCTGACTTGACCATGGCCGCTCATCGCCGTAACCGTACGGTACGGTATGTCTCCATCGCGAGCGCACCGGCCTCGCCCGTCGGGCGCAGGAGAGGACCTCCCTTGCATCTCCGTCCATCGGCCCGGATCGGCGCGAGCCTTCTCGCGTTCGCCGCGGCGTCCGCCCTCGCCGGCTGCGGCAAGAAGCCCGCCGGACCGCCGCCCATGGGACCGCCCGTGGTCGGCTACGTGGTCGTGCAGCCGCAGGCCGTCACCCTGACCACCGAGCTGCCCGGCCGCACCAACGCCTACCTGACGTCCGACGTGCGCCCGCAGGTGAACGGCATCATCCAGTCGCGCCTGTTCACGGAGGGCGCGGACGTCCACGCCGGGCAGGCGCTGTACCAGATCGACCCCGCCCCCTACCGCGCCACGCTCGACCAGGCCAAGGCGCAGCAGCAGAACGCGCAGGCGAACCTCGCCACGCTGAAGATCAAGGCCGAGCGCTATGCCGACCTGGTCAAGATCAACGCCGTCGCCAAGCAGGACTACGACGACGCCGAGGCCGCCTACAAGCAGGCGCTCGCGGTGGTGGCGCAGGACCGGGCGGCCGCCGAGAGCGCGGCCATCAACCTGGGCTACACGCGCGTCACCGCGCCCATCTCCGGACGGATCGGCCGCTCGCTGGTGACGCCCGGCGCGCTGGTGCAGGCGGGGCAGGCCACGGCGCTGTCCACCATTCAGACGCTCGACCCCGTCTACGTGGACGTGACGCAGTCGGCCGACCAGCTGCTGGCGCTCAAGCGGTCGATGGCGGGCGGCCAGCTCTCCGGCGGCGGGCCGGCCAGCGCGCGCGTGCGCCTGATGCTGCAGGACGGGACGCCCTACCCCCGCGAGGGCGTGCTGCGTTTCTCCGAGGTCACGGTCGACCAGACCACCGGCTCGGTGACGCTGCGCGCCGTGTTCCCCAACCCCGACCGCCTGCTGCTGCCGGGCCTCTACGTCCGCGCCGTGATCGTGGAGGGCGTGCAAACGAACGGCATCCTCGCGCCGCAGCCCGCCGTCAGCCGCGACGACAAGGGGCGCGCCGTCGCCTACGTGGTCGGCGCGGGCGACAAGGCCGAGGCGCGCATCCTCACCACCGGCCAGGCCATCGGCGGCGCGTGGCTGGTCACCGACGGGCTGAAGGCCGGCGATCGCCTGATCACCGAAGGTCTGATGAAGGTGAAGCCCGGCGCGCCGGTGAAGCCTGCGCCCGCCACGGTCACCTCCCCAGCCGCCGCCGGCGGCGCGGCGGCGCAGGGAACCACGTCCTCCGGCGCCGTGTCGGGAGCCGGCGGGCCGCCGGCCACGCCCGGCTCGCCCCAGCGCTGACCGGCTAGAGCCCCGCCGTGTCCCGCTTCTTCATCGACCGGCCGATCTTCGCCTGGGTGATCGCGATCGTGATCATGCTGGCCGGCGCGCTGGCCATCCTGACCCTGCCCGTGGCGCAGTACCCGTCGGTGGCCCCGCCCGCGGTGACGGTCACGGCCACCTACCCCGGCGCAGACGCGCAGACGCTGGAGAACACCGTCACCCAGGTCATCGAGCAGCAGATGAAGGGGCTCGACCACCTCGAGTACATCTCGTCCACCTCGGATAGCTCGGGCCAGGTGCAGATCACGCTCACCTTCGAGCAGAGCGCCAACCCCGACATCGCCCAGGTGCAGACGCAGAACAAGCTGCAGCTGGCCACCCCTCTCCTGCCGCAGGAGGTGCAGCAGCAGGGGCTGGTGGTGGCCAAGGCGGCCAAGAACTTCCTGCTGATCGTCGGCCTCTACTCGCAGAACGGCGCGCACAGCGACGCCGACCTCGCCGACCTCCTGGTCTCCAAGCTGCAGGACCCGCTCAGCCGGGTGACGGGCGTGGGCGACACGCAGGTGTTCGGCAGCCAGTACGCCATCCGCATCTGGCTGAACCCGTTCCAGCTCGACAGCTACAACCTGACCACCGGCGACGTGAAGGCGGCCGTGCTGGCGCAGAACGCCCAGATCGCCGCGGGCCAGCTCGGCTCGGCGCCGTCGCCCAAGGGGCAGCTGCTCAACGCCATCGTCAGCGCCCAGTCGCGGCTGCAGACGGCCGACCAGTTCGCCGACATCGTGCTGAAGACCAACACCGACGGCTCGCTCGTGCGCCTGCGCGACGTGGGCCACACCGAGCTCGGGCAGGACAACTACAACGTCATCAGCCGCTTCAACGGCCACCCGGCCGCGGGCTTCGTGATCAAGCTGGCGCCGGGCGCCAACGCGCTGACGACCGTGACCGCGGTGAAGGCGCGCGTGGCCGAGCTCTCCGCCGACCTGCCGCCGGACGTGAAGGTCGCCTTCCCCGTCGACTCGACCTCCTTCGTGAAGCTGTCGATCCGGGGCGTGGTGGAGACGCTGGTCGAGGCGGTGATCCTCGTCTTCATCGTCATGTTCCTGTTCCTGCAGAACTGGCGCGCGACGCTGATCCCGACCATCGCCGTGCCGATCGTGCTCCTGGGCACCTTCGGCGTGCTGGCGCTGTTCCACTACAGCATCAACACGCTGACGCTGTTCGCCATGGTGCTGGCCATCGGCCTCCTTGTCGACGACGCCATCGTGGTCGTGGAGAACGTCGAGCGGATCATCGAGGAGGAGGGTCTCTCGCCCCGGGAGGCGGCCCGCAAGTCGATGGACGAGATCACCGGCGCGCTGGTCGGCATCGCCCTGGTGCTGACGGCGGTGTTCCTGCCGATGGCCTTCTTCGGCGGCTCGACGGGGGTGATCTACCGGCAGTTCTCCGTGACCATCGTCTCGGCCATGGTGCTGTCGGTGCTGGTGGCGCTGATCCTGACGCCCGCCCTCTGCGCCACCCTGCTGCGCGCGCCGAAGAAGGGCGCGGCCCACAAGAAGGGCGGACGCGGCTTCTTCGGCTGGTTCAACCGCACCTTCGACCGGGGCGTGCACGGCTACGAACGCGGCCTGCGCACGGTGGTGAAGCGCTGGATCCCGTTCGGCCTCGCCTACCTGGCGGTTGTGGCGGTGCTGGCGCTGCTGTTCGTGCGCCTGCCCACGGGCTTCCTGCCCGACGAGGACCAAGGCGAGGCCATCACCCTGTTCCAGCTGCCCGCCGGGGCCACCTTCACGCGCACCAACGAGGTGGCGCGCGCCGTCGAGCGCCACTTCCTGGTCGACGAGAAGTCCAACGTGAACGGCCTGTTCGTGGTGCAGGGCTTCTCCTTCGCCGGCGCCGGCCAGAACGCCGGCCTCGCCTTCGCGGCGCTCTCCGACTGGAAGGACCGCAAGGGCGCCAAGAACCACGCCCCCGCCATCGCCCAGCGGGCCATGGGGGCCCTGTCGCAGATCCGCGACGCGCAGATCTTCACCGTCATTCCGCCCGCCGTGCAGGAGCTGGGCAACGCCACGGGCTTCGACTTCGAACTGGAGGACCGCGCGGGCCGGGGTCACGAGGCGCTGAACGCCGCGCGCGACCAGCTCCTCGGCATGGCCTCGCAGGACCACACCCTCGTGGGCGTGCGCCCCAACGGCCTGCCCGACGTGCCCCAGCTGAAGGTGGACGTCGACACCGCCCGCGCCGGCGCCCTCGGCCTCAACCTCGCCGACGTGAACGACACCCTGTCGACCGCCTGGGGTGGCGCGTACGTCAACGACTTCATCGACCGCGGCCGGGTGAAGCGCGTCTACGTGCAGGGCGACGCGCCCTACCGCACCAAGCCGGACGACCTGAACAGCTGGTTCGTGCGCGGCGCGAGCGGCACCATGGCCCCCTTCTCCGCCTTCGCCACCACGCGCTGGATCTTCGGACCGGCGAGGCTGGAGCGCTACAACGGCCTGCCCTCCTCCGAAATCCAGGGCCAGGCGGCTCCCGGCGTCTCCTCCGGCGCGGCGCTCGACAAGATGGAGGCGCTGACGAAGAAGCTGCCCGCAGGATTCGGCTTCGAGTGGACGGGACTGTCCTACGAGGAGCGGCTCTCGGGATCGCAGGCGCCGCTGCTCTACGCCCTGTCCATCGTGGTCGTGTTCCTGTGCCTGGCGGCGCTCTACGAGAGCTGGTCGGTGCCGGTGTCGGTTATCCTGGTGATCCCGCTCGGCGTGGTCGGCGCGGTGCTGGCGGCGACGCTGCGCGGCCTCTCCAACGACGTCTACTTCCAGGTGGGCCTGCTTACGACCATGGGCCTGGCGGCGAAGAACGCCATCCTCATCGTGGAGTTCGCCGAGGGGGCCGAGCGCGAGGGCAAGTCGCCTATCGAGGCCGCCATCGAGGGCGCCAAGCTGCGCCTGCGGCCGATCCTGATGACCTCGCTCGCCTTCATCGCGGGCGTGTTCCCGCTGGCGATCTCCACAGGCGCGGGCTCGGGCGGACAGAACGACATCGGCACCGGCGTGGTGGGCGGCATGGTGACGGCCACGGTGCTGGCCATCTTCTTCGTGCCGCTGTTCTTCGTGCTGGTGCGTCGCGCCTTCGGGGGTCGCCCGCCCTCCTCGCCCGCCGACCAGCTGAACGACGCCAACGCGGGAGGGCGTCCGTGACGCGGCGCGCCCTCGCCTCCCTGCTGGCGCTCACGACCGCCCTGGCCGGCTGCGTCGACCTCGCGCCGAAGTACGCGCGCCCCGTCAGCGCCGCGCCGAGCGCCGGCTTCCCGCAGGGCCTAGCCTATCCGCCCACGGCGGAGGGCCGCGCGTCCGACCTCGCCTGGCGCGACTTCGTGCGCGACGCGCGGCTGGCGCACGTCATCGCGCTCGCGCTCGACAACAACCGCGACCTGCGCACGGCGGTGATCGACATCCGCGAGTCGCGCGCCCTCTACCGCGTCCAGCGCGCCGACCTTTTCCCGACGCTGACCGGTGACCTGAGCTACGTGCGCGAGCACAGCCCGTCGGGCCTGTCGGGCGTGAGCGGCGTCGCCACGGGCGGGACCACCACCGCCGGCACGGGCTCCACCGTCGGCTCGGGCACGGCCACCACCGGCGGCGGCACGAGCACCGGCGCGGGAGTGGGCGGCGGGAGCGCGGCGAGCGCCTCCGGCGTCAGCGGCGACTTCAGCATCTACTCGGCCACCCTGGGCGTCAGCAGCTACGAGATCGACCTGTGGGGCCGGGTGCGCAACCTCTCCAAGCAGGCGTTCGAGCAGGTGCTCGCCGCCGAGGAGAACCAGCGCGCCGTCCGCATCAGCCTGATCAGCGAGGTGGTCACCGACTGGTCGACCTACGCCGCCGACCTCCAGCGCGCGAACGTGGACGAGCAGACCGTCGCCGCCGACCAGCAGACGCTGGCGATCACCCAGGCGCGCTTCGACCGGGGGATCGCCTCCGAGCTGGACGTTCGCCAGGCGCAGACGGCGCTGGAGCAGGCGCGCACCGACCTCCTGGCTGCGACCACCCTGTACTCGCAGGACACCAACGCCCTGACGCTGCTGGTCGGCTCTCCCGTGCCGCCCGAGTTCCTGCCGACCGCGCAGGACGCCTTGCCGCCGACGCTGTCCGACGTTCCGACGGGCCTCGCCTCCGCCGTGCTGCTCGACCGGCCGGACGTGTTGCAGGCCGAGCACCAGCTGAAGGGCTACAACGCCGACATCGGGGCCGCGCGCGCCGCCTTCTTCCCGACCGTGACCCTGACCAGCTCCGCCGGCGCGGAGAGCCTGGGCCTCAGCAGCCTGTTCAGCACGGCCGCGGGGACGTGGACGGTCGCGCCCGCCCTGTCGCTGCCGATCTTCGACTGGGGCCGCAACAAGGGCAATCTGCAGTACGTGAAGGCCGAGCGCGACGCGGCGGTCGCCAACTACGAGAAGACCGTCCAGACGGCCTTCCGCGAAACCGCGGATGCCCTGGCGCAGCGAGGCACCGCGGTGGCTCAGGTCGAATCGCAGGAGCGGCTCGTGGAGGCGGCCTCCGTGTCGCTGAAGCTGTCGCAGGCCCGCTACCGGACGGGGATCGACCCGTTCCTGACCACGCTCGACGCCCAGCGCACCCTGCTCACGGCGCAGCAGGGGCTGATCGCCGCGCGCCTGCAGCGCGCGACCAACCTCGTGACCCTCTACCGCGCGCTGGGCGGCGGGGTCCGCTGACGCACGTCAGGCTCCGAGGAGCCTGAAGATGACGTCGACGACGAACTGAACCGCCGGGACCGCCAGGGCCATCACGCCCAGGAACACGCCCGTCACCGTCACCATCGGAACCATGACACGCCTCCTCGCGGCGCCTCTGCTGGACGCCTGCAGATTACAAGGCTGTCACGTAAGCTGAGTTCCGGCAAGAGCGTCGAAACGCGCGCCGGTTTTCCGCCTAGCCGTTAGTTCGCCTCCGAGCTGCGAACCAGGGGCGCAGCCGCGCCAGCGCCTCCTCCACCTCCGGCGTGGAGACCGCGAAGCTGAAGCGCATGAAGCGGCGGCCGTCGACGGGATCGAAATCCACCCCCGGCGCGGTGGCCACCCCCGTGTCGCGCAGCAGCCGGCCGCAGAAGGCCAGGCTGTCGTCCGTGAGGCGGCCCACGTCGGCGTAGACGTAGAAGGCGCCGTCCGGCGGGGCGATGCGGTCGAGGCCGAGCTCGGGCAGCGCCTCCAGCAGGAGCGCGCGGTTGCGGCGGTAGGTGACGATGTGCCCGTCCAGCTCCTCGCGGCTGTCCATCGCCGCCAAGCCGGCGTGCTGGGCCAGTGAGGGTGCGGTGAGGAACAGGTTGCCGACGCAGGCGCGGGCGCGGGGCAGCAGGTCCTCGGGCGCCACCACCCAGCCCAGCCGCCAGCCCGCCATGCTGTGGTACTTCGAAAAGCTGTTGATCACGATCGCGTCGGGCGCGGACGCCAGCATGGAGCGGACCGGGCCGACGTAGCTCAAGGCGGCGTAGATCTCGTCGGAGATGATGCGGATCCCCCGCGCGCGGCAGGTCGCCGCGATGGCGGCCGTCTCGGCCGGATCGATGACGG
>CAXTBN010000059.1:11428-17107 GCA_964242895.1 uncultured Caulobacteraceae bacterium
CCCCGCGCGCGGCAGGTCGCCGCGATGGCGGCCGTCTCGGCCGGATCGATGACGGTGCCCGTGGGGTTGGCGGGGCTGGCGACGATCACAGCGGCGGGCGGCGGATCCAGCGCCTCCAGCGCCGCGGCCGTGAGCTGGTAGCGCTCGGCCGGCCCGCAGCCGATCTCCACCGCCTCCAAGTGCAGGGCGCGCACCACGTTGCGGTAGGCCACGTAGCCCGGCCGCGCCATGGCGATCCGCGCACCGGGCGCGAAGCCGCTGGTCAGCGCCACCACCAGCGCGGGCGAGGCGCCGCAGGTCAGGATCACCCGGTCCGGATCGACCTCCACGCCGTGGTCGTCGCGGTAGCTCCGCGCGATCCGCTCGCGCAGCGGCGCGCTCTCCCAGTAGCCCATGGCCTCGCGGTCGAGCACGCGATGCGCCTCGGCGATCGCGGCGCGCGGCGCGCCGGTGGAGGGCTGGCCGAACTCCATGTGGATCACCGAGCGGCCCTCGGCCTTCATGGCGTGCGCCAGCCGGCTGATGGCGATGGCGTGGAAGGGTTCGACCTCGGCCGTCACGTCGCGCGTCCCGTCCGGCGCGGGAGCGTCGCGCCGGGCGTCTCCAAGCGCACCGCCGGCGGCCTGTCCACTCAGCGCAGGCCGACGAGCAACAGGCCGATGCGCCGCCCCGCCAGCGCCAGCCGCGCCTCCGCCGCCGGACGGGCCGCCTCCGCGTAGCCCGCCGGGAGCACGGGCGCGGTCTCCGGCCGCGTCCCGAGCGGGAAGGCCCCGCGCCGGTAGACGGTCGCCGCCGCGAGTTCCCGGCTCTCGGCCACCCAGCCCTGGAAGGCGCGCCAGGCGTCGCGGGGCGGCGGCTCGGCCCCGTCGTCGGGATGCGCGGCGGCGAGCTCCGCCTCCAGCGCCGCCGGGCTGCCGCGGCCGAGCCCCGCCGCGCCCGCCGCCGAGTCCCAGAACCAGTGCAGCTTCTGCGGCCGCGCGTCGGGCGCGGTGCGCACCCAGGCGGCGTTGCCGCCGCTGTCGGTGAGGGGGAAGCGGCCGTCCATCCACAGGGCCGCGTGCAGCGGCTGGTGCATGTCGCCGACGATGTGGAACACCCAGCACAGCGCCACCGCCCGGTCGCCCGGCGCGGCGCGGCGGTCGCGCGCGATCGCCAGCTGGCGGCGGAAGGCGCGCTCCGCACCCCCGAACGCCGGCGGCAGGACCCAGCGCATGGGGGAGACCACCTTCTGGCTGTAGTGCCAGCTGTCGCGGTCGTAGGACGTGCGGCGCACGTCGTCGGACCAGCGGGCCATCAGCTCGAAGGTGCGCCGGTCGCGCGCGGGGCCGGCGAGGTCGCCGAGCGTCCGGTCGAAGCGCACGCGGTCGGGATGCGTCGCCATCAGCCGGATCACGACGGCGGCGGCGGCCGGGTCGCGCCGCTCCAGCGCGTCGTAGGCGAGGGCGCCCGTGGCCATGTGCCCGTCCGGCAGCCACGCCGCGGCGCGGCCGGCGAGCGCCGCGATGGCGAGGACGAGGACGGCGACGTGGTGCAAGCGCGGGCGCAGGCGGACGTCCCGGAGTGTCGGCATCCGGGTCGCCTAACGGAAGACCGCGGCGCCCGTAGGGCGTCCGGGCGTTGCGTCCGCGGCGGGGCGGAGGCGGGGCGGCGTGGCGGGTCGGTACGGGATGGAGATCCGCGGGGCGGACGCGGGCGACGCACCGGGCCTCGCCGCCTTGTCCGCGGCGGCTGGGCGGCCCGCCACGTCGGGCGACCTCGCGCGCCGGCTGGAGCGGCTGCACGCGGCGGGCGCGACGGTGCTGGTGGCGGTCGAATGGGGTCCGCCCGCCGGCGTCACGGTGGTGACGCACCGCCCCGCGCTGGACGCCGACGCGCCGACCGCTTCGCTCGACCTGCTGCTCGTCGCTCCGGACGACCGCCGCCGCGGTGTCGGCCGGCTGCTGCTCAAGGCCGCCGCGCAGGCCGCTCGGCAGGCGGGCGGCGTCGAGCTCGCCCTGGCGGCGGCCGACGACGGCGTCCACGCCTTTGCGCTGGCGTGCGGCTTCGTCGAGCGCGGCCCCGGCCTCGTCCGCCCGCTCCGCAAGCGCGGCGACTGAGCCGGGCTCAGCGGCTCCGCAGCACGACCGGCGTCGCGGCCCGCGGCCGGACCTCCCCCACGCGCGCGGCCTCCGCGAAGCCCGCCGCGCGCACGCGGGCGAGCACGGCGTCCGCCTCGCCCGGAGCGACGGCAATCAGCAGGCCGCCGCTGGTCTGCGGATCGTACAGGAGGTCGTCCAGCCATTCGGGCAGCTCTCCGCCGCCCGCGACCCGGCCGGCGAAGCTGGCGCGGTTGCGGCCAGAGGCGCCCGTGCGCACCCCGGCCTGCGCCAGCTCGGCGGCGCCGGGCAGGAGCGGCGCCGCGGCCGCATCGAGCTCCACCGTGAGGCCTGCGCCCTCCGCGAGCTCCAGGGCGTGGCCGATCAGGCCGAAGCCGGTGACGTCGGTCACCGCGTGCACGCCCGCCACGCCCGCCAGCTCGCACCCGACGGTGTTGAGCCGCGTGGTGGTGTCGACCAGCGTGCGGTAGCCGTCCGCGTCCAGCCGCTCCGCCTTGAACGCCGCCGAGAGCACGCCGACGCCCAGCGGCTTGGTCAGGATCAGCGCGTCGCCCTCGCGCGCGCCGCGGTTGGTGAGCACCCGGTCGGGATGGACGAGGCCCAGGGCCACGAGCCCGTAGATCGGCTCCACGCTGTCGATCGAGTGCCCGCCGGCGACCGGGATCCCGGCCGCGGCGCAGACGGCGGCTCCGCCCTCCAGCACGCGCGCGATGGTCTCCACCGGCAGCACGTTGACCGGCATGCCCACGATCGCGAGCGCGAAGATCGGCGTCCCGCCCATGGCGTACACGTCGGAGAGGGCGTTGGTGGCGGCGATGCGCCCGAAGTCGAAGGGATCGTCGACCACGGGCATGAAGAAGTCGGTGGTCGCCACCAGCGCCTGCTCGGCGTTGAGCCGCCACACGGCCGCGTCGTCGCCCGTCTCCGTCCCGACCAGGAGGTCGGGGAAGGCGGCCGCGGCCGGGGTGCGGCGCAGGATGTCCTGCAGCACGGCGGGCGCGATCTTGCAGCCGCAGCCGCCGCCGTGGGCGAGGGAGGTCAGGCGGGGAACGTCGGTCAAGGTCTCTGCGGCTCCGGAAGGGC
This sequence comes from uncultured Caulobacteraceae bacterium, assembly GCA_964242895.1. Lineage (GTDB taxonomy): Bacteria > Pseudomonadota > Alphaproteobacteria > Caulobacterales > Caulobacteraceae > JASLDZ01. Next base: position 14,608 of record CAXTBN010000059.1, read on the forward strand.
GGCGCGCGAGGCCGCGGGTGCGGCTATAACGCATCCCGTGGACGCCCGACCCGACCGCCGCGCGTATCGCGACCTGCCCCAGCTGCAGCGGCTGCTGGAGGGCGCGGCCGCGACGCAGCTGGTGGTGGCGCACGGGCACGCCGCGCTGGTGGCCGCGCTGCGCCGCGCGTTGGACGGCGCGCGCGAGGCGATCGGGCGCGGTGCGGCGGCCGCCTCGCCGGGCGAGCTCCTGTCCGCCGCGGCCGCCGAGCTGCGCGCCGCACGGCCGGCGCTGCGGCCGGTGATCAACGCCACCGGGATCGTGCTGCACACCAACCTGGGCCGCGCTCCCCTGCCCGCGGCGGCCGTTGAGGCGGTGGTCGCCGTCGCGCGGGGCTACTCCAACCTGGAGTTCGACCTCGACGCCGGCGCGCGAGGCCGGCGCACCGCGGGCGTGGAGCCGCTGCTGCGCGAGCTGACGGGCGCGCCGGCCGCCTTCGCCGTCAACAACGCGGCGGCCGCCGTGCTGCTGGCCCTGAGCGCGCACGCGGGCGGGGGCGGCGAGGTGATCGTCTCCCGCGGCGAGCTGGTCGAGATCGGCGGCGGTTTCCGCATACCGGAGGTGATCGCTCAGGGCGGAGCCAGGCTGGTGGAGGTCGGAAGCACCAACCGCACGCGCATCGCCGACTACGCCGCCGCCGTGACCGAGCGCACGCGCGTGCTGCTCAAGGTGCACCCCAGCAACTACCGCGTGACCGGCTTCACGCAGGAGGCGTCCCTCGACGAGCTGGCCGGCCTGGCGCGGGAGCGCGGCCTCGTCCTGATGCACGACCTGGGCTCGGGCGCACTGACCGACCCCGCCGCCTTCGGCCGCCGGCACGAGCCCACGGTGCGCGCCTCGCTGGAGGCGGGGTGCGACCTGGTCGCCTTCAGCGGCGACAAGCTCATGGGCGGCCCGCAGGCGGGGCTGCTGGTCGGGACGGAGGTGGCCGTGGCCCCGCTCCGCCGTCACCCGCTCGCGCGCGCCGTGCGCTGCGACAAGCTCACGCTCGCGGCGCTGGAGGCGACGCTGCGCCTGCACCGCGATCCCGCGGGCGCTGCGCGCGAGGTCCCCGTCCTGCGCATGCTCGCCCAGACGCCCGCCGAGCTGCAGGCCCGCGCGGAGCGCCTGCTCGCCCTCCTTCCGCCGAGCCTGGACGCGGCGGTCGAAGCCTCCACCGCCTACGCCGGAGGCGGTGCCCTGCCCGGCGAGGCCGTGGAGAGCCGCGTGGTGACGCTGGCCGCCGCCGATGGTGCGGACACCCTGGCCGCCCGCCTGCGTGCGGGCGACCCGCCGGTGGTGGCGCGCGTGGCGCACGGGCGCGTGGTGCTGGACCTGCTCACCGTGTCTGAGGACGAGCTTCCGGCCCTCTCCGCGGCCGTGCGGGCGGCGGGCGGCGACGCGGGGAGCGCGTGAGCCGCACGCCCGTCGGCGTGATCGGCCACGTCGACCACGGCAAGACGGCGCTGGTGCGCGCGCTCACGGGCGTCGACACCGACCGGCTGCCCGAGGAGAAGCGGCGCGGCGTCTCCATCGCGCTCGGCTTCGCGCACCTGGAGCTGCGCTCCGGCCGCGAAGTCGACCTGATCGACATGCCCGGCCACGAGCGCTTCGTGCGCACCATGGTGAGCGGCGCGACGGGCATGGGCGCGGCGCTGCTGGTGGTGGCGGCCGACGAGGGCGTGAAGCCGCAGACGCGCGAGCACGTGGACATCGCCGCCCTGCTCGGCGTGCGCCGCGTCGCCGTGGCCGTCACCAAGGCCGACCGCGCCGACCCCGACCGCGCCGCCGCCGAGGCGGCCGCCCTGCTCGCGCGCGCGGGACTGGAGGCGGAGCCGCCCGTCCCCGTCTGCGCGCCCGCCGATGAGGGGCTCGACGTCCTGCGCGCCGCGCTCGAGCGGGCGGTGGAGGCGTCCGAGCCGCCGGCGGACGACGGCTGGGCGTGGCTGCCGGTGGACCGCGCCTTCCACGTGAGCGGCCACGGCGTGGTGGTCACCGGCACGCTGCGACGCGGTCGGCTGGCGCGCGGCGACGAGCTGGAGCTCCTGCCGTCCGGCCGCCGGGTGCGCGTGCGGGGGTTGCAGGTGCACGGCCGGCCGGTGGAGGCCGCGGGGCCCGGCGCGCGCGCGGCGGTGAACCTGCGCGGCGTGGAGTTGGGCGAGGTGGCGCGCGGGACGGCGCTGGCCTCGCCCGGCGCCCTGTCGCCGTCCGCCTGGCTGACGGTGCGCATCTCCGTCCCGCCCGACGCGCCGGAGCTGCGGAGCGGCGCGCGCCTGCAGCTCCTCTGCGGCGCCGCGGAGACGGCCGTGCGCCTGCGCCTGCTGGAGGGCGACGTCGTTCCGGCCGGCGGCTCCGCCGTCGCCCAGCTGCACGCCGCGGAGCCGGTCGCGGCGCCGGCGCGGGCGCGCTTCGTGCTGCGTCTCCCCTCCCCCGCGGCCACCGTCGCCGGGGGGCGCGTGCTCGACCCGGCGGCCCGCCGCC
>CAXTBN010000060.1:0-16903 GCA_964242895.1 uncultured Caulobacteraceae bacterium
GTCGCGCGATGGTCTGGCGCAGGCGCGTCATCCGCACGCGCTCCTCGCGCGGCTGATCCTGGCGCGGCGCCGCGGGGGCGGGCGCGGGCTGCGACGGGGAGGCCTGCGGCGCTGCGACCTGTGCGGGAGTGGCCGGGCGCGTCGACGGGACGGGCGGAGCCTTGGCCGCCGTAGCTGACGAGGAGGCGGTGAGGGCGTCACCCTTGGTTACGCGGCCGTCCTTGCCGGAGCCCGCGATCTGCGACGGGTCGATGCCCGTCTGGCTGACGATCCGCTGCACGGCGGGCGACAGCGGCATGGCGGAGCCGGCCGGCTCCGGTCCCTTCTGCGCGGCGGGCGGCTCGTTGGCGGGGGTCTGCTCGCCCGCCCCCGACGGCTGCTGCACGAGGCGGTCCGCGTTCGGCGACGCGCCCGAGCCGCCGCCGATGCGCGCGATCACCTGGTTGGGGACCACGGTGGCGCCTTCCTCGGCCCCGATCTCGCTCAGCACGCCGTCGGCGGGCGAGGAGACCTCGACGGCCACCTTGTCGGTCTCGATCTCGACCAGCACCTCGTCGCGCTTCACCGCGTCGCCGACCTTCTTGGACCACTTGGCGACGGTGCCCTCCGTCACGCTCTCGCCCATGGTGGGCACGGTGACCTCGACGGTCTTCTCGGCGGTGTCGGCGGCGGCAGGCATGGGTCGGCGGAGTCCTTGAGCGTGCGGGTCGTGCAGGTCGTGCGGCGGGGTCAGGCGAAGGCTTCGGTGAGGAAGGCGTCGAGCTCGCGGGCGTGGCGGCTGCCGATGCCGGCGGCGGTGGAAGCCGAGGCGGGGCGGCCGACGTAGCGCGCGCGCTTGGCGGCGGCGTCGGTGCGTTCGAGCGTCAGCTCCATCCACGGGTCGACGAAGCTCCAGCCGCCCATGTTCTTCGGCTCCTCCTGCACCCACACCAGCTCGGCCGAGGGGAAGCGCGCCAGCTCCTTGCGCAGTGACTGCATCGGCCACGGATAGAACTGCTCCAGGCGCAGGATGTAGACGTCGTCGCGGCCCGTCTTCTCGCGCCGCTCCAGGAGGTCGTAGTAGACCTTGCCGGAGCAGACGATGACGCGCTTGATCTGCGCGTCGAGCTTCAGCGTGACGGATGTCTTGCCGTTGCCCTCCTGCGCGTCGTCCCACAGCACGCGGTGGAAGGCGGAGCCCTCGGCCATGTCGGCCAGCGTCGAGACCGCCTTCTTGTGGCGCAGCAGCGACTTGGGCGTCATCACAACCAGCGGCTTGCGGTAGCTGCGCTTGGTCTGCCGGCGCAGCGCGTGGAAGTAGTTGGCCGGGGTGGTGCAGTTGACCACCTGCATGTTGTCCTCGGCGCACATCTGCAGGTAGCGCTCCAGGCGCGCCGAGCTGTGCTCCGGCCCCTGGCCCTCGTAGCCGTGCGGCAGAAGCATCACGAGGCCGCTCATGCGCAGCCACTTGCGCTCGCCGGACGAGATGAACTGGTCGACCACCACCTGGGCGCCGTTGGCGAAGTCGCCGAACTGCGCCTCCCACAGCACCAGGGTGTCCGGGTCGGCGAGGCTGTAGCCGTACTCGAAGCCCAGCACCGCCTCCTCCGACAGGGCCGAGTCGATGGCCTCGAAGTGCGCCTGGCCGGGACGCAGGTGGTCCAGCGGCAGGAACTTGGCCTCGGTGGTCTGGTCCACGATGGCGGAGTGGCGCTGGCTGAAGGTGCCGCGCACGCTGTCCTGGCCCGACAGGCGCACGGGCGTGCCCTCGTCCAGCAGGGTGGCGAAGGCGAGGTGCTCGGCCGTGGACCAGTCGACGCCCGCACCGCTCTCGATCGACTCGCGACGGCCCTCGATCACGCGGCGCAGCGTCTTGTGCGCGTCGAGCCCCTCGGGGATCGAGGTCATCTTCAGGCCGAGGTCGCGCAGCTTCTGCAGCGGCGCGCAGGTCTCGGCGACCTCGCCCTGCGGCTGCAGCCCGCTCCACTTGCCGTCGAGCCAGTCGGCCTTGTTGGGCGTGTAGGTCTTGCCGGCCTCGAACTCGTCGGAGAGGAAGCGCTCGAACTCGCGGATCCAGCCATCGACCTGATCGCCCGTGACCACGCCCTCGGCGACCAGCCGGTCGGTGTAGATCTCGCGGGTCGAGCGCTGGCCCTTGATCTTGGCGTACATGACCGGCTGCGTGAACGTCGGGTCGTCGCCCTCGTTGTGGCCGAAGCGGCGATAGCACCACATGTCGATCACCACGTCCTTGCCGAACTCCTGGCGGTACTCGGACGCGATCTTGGCGGCGTAGGTCACGGCCTCTGGATCGTCGCCGTTCACGTGCAGGATCGGCGCCTCGACCATCAGCGCGGTGTCGGACGGATAGGGCGAGGAGCGGCTGAAGCGCGGCGCGGTGGTGAAGCCGATCTGGTTGTTGACGATGAAGTGCACGGTGCCGTGCGTCTCGTAGCCCTCGATGCCCGACAGCATGAAGCACTCGGCCACCACGCCCTGGCCGGCGAAGGCCGCGTCGCCGTGCAGGATCAGCGGCATGACCTTGGAGCCGGTGCAGCCGGGCTGCTCGCGCTTGTCGAAGGTCTGCTTGGCGCGCGCCTTGCCGATCACCACCGGGTTGACGATCTCGAGGTGGCTGGGGTTGGCGGTCAGCGACAGGTGCACCGAGTTGCCGTCGAACTCGCGGTCCGACGAGGCGCCCAGGTGGTACTTGACGTCGCCCGAGCCCTCGATGTCGGAGGGCACCGACGAGCCGCCCTGGAATTCGTGGAAGATGATCCGGTAGGGCTTGCCCATCACCGCGGCGAGCACGTTCAGGCGGCCACGGTGGGGCATGCCGACCACGATCTCGTCCACGCCCAGCGCGCCGCCGCGCTTGATGATCTGCTCCAGCGCCGGGACCATGGCCTCGGCCCCGTCCAGGCCGAAGCGCTTGGTGCCCGGGAAGCGCTTGTGCAGGAAGCGCTCGAAGCCCTCGCCCTCGATCAGCTTCTTGAGGATGGCGACCTTTCCCTCGGCGGTGAAGGTGATCTCCTTGTCGTGGCCCTCGATCCGCTCCTGGACCCAGGCCTTCTCCTGCGGATTGGAGATGTGCATGTACTGCACGCCCAGCGTGCCGCAGTAGGTGCGCTTGAGGATCGCCAGGATCTCGCGGACCGTGCCGGTCTCCAGCCCCAGCACGTAGTCGAGGAAGATCGGACGGTCGTAGTCGCTCTCGGCGAAACCGTAGGTGGCTGGGTCCAGCTCGTCGTGCGTCGGGATGGTGCGCTCGAAGCCCAGCGGGTCGAGGTTGGCCGCCAGGTGCCCGCGGATGCGATAGGCGCGGATCATCATGATGGCGCGGACGGAATCGAGCGTGGCGGCGCGCACCGCCTCGGCCGAGGCGCCGGGCGCCTTGTCCACGAGCGCGGCCCCGACTTTGGCCTCGACCGCCTTGGCCACCTTGGTGGACGCTGCGGGCGCGGCCGCCGGCCACTGCCCGTCGAGCGCGCCCATCCAGTCGGGGCGCGGCGCGGGGGTGGGACCGCGGGCCCAGCCCGGCTCCTGACCGCCGGCGGCGATGTCGGCCGAGCGCTCGCCGAAGCCGTCGAAGTAGGTCCGCCAGCTCTGCGGCACCGACGCCGGGTCGGCTGCGTAGCGCGCGTAGAGCTGCTCCACGTAGTCGGCGTTGCCGCCGTAGAGGAAGGTCGTCTCCGAGAGGAGGGGGTTGATCCGTCCCGCGTCGTCCGCCATCGCCGTCCACTCACCTTTTCGGGCGCTTGCGCCGTCTCGGTGGGCGGCGAGGCCCTCACATATAGTCAGACTTGGTTGATTTTGTGCGCTTGTCAGCCGTTCAGGACGCTGAGCAGCGTCTGCCCGAGCTCGGCCGGGGACGGCGAGACCCGGATGCCCGCGCCCTCCATCGCCGCGATCTTGGAGTCCGCGTCGCCCTTGCCGCCCGAGACGATGGCGCCTGCGTGGCCCATGGTGCGTCCGGGAGGCGCCGTGCGGCCCGCAATGAAGCCCGCCATGGGCTTCGAGCGGCCGCGCCTGCGCTCGTCGGCGATGAACTGCGCCGCGTCCTCCTCGGCGGAGCCGCCGATCTCGCCGATCATGATGATCGACTTGGTGGCCTCGTCGGCGAGGAACATCTCCAGCACGTCGATGAACTCGGTGCCCTTCACCGGGTCGCCGCCGATGCCCACGGCCGTGGTCTGGCCGAGGCCGGCGTTGGTGGTCTGGAACACAGCCTCGTAGGTCAGCGTGCCCGAGCGCGAGACCACGCCGACGCTGCCGGCCTTGAAGATGTTGCCCGGCATGATGCCGATCTTGCACTGGTCGGGGGTGAGCACGCCCGGGCAGTTCGGCCCGATCAGCCGCGACTTCGATCCGGCGAGCGAGCGCTTCACCTTGACCATGTCCTCCACCGGGATGCCCTCGGTGATGCACACGATCAGCGGGATCTCGGCGTCGATGGCTTCCAGGATGGAGTCCGCGGCGAAGGGCGGCGGCACGTAGATGACGCTGGCGTCGGCGCCGGCCTTCTGCTTGGCCTCGAGCACCGTGTCGTAGACGGGCAGGCCCACGGCGGTCTGGCCGCCCTTACCGGGCGTGACGCCGGCGGTCATCTTCGTCCCGTAGGCGATCGCCTGCTCGGTGTGGAAGGTGCCCTGGCTGCCGGTGATGCCCTGGCAGATGACGCGGGTCGAACGGTCGACGAGGACGGACATGAGGCTCCGGGAGACGTGCGTTCGCGCCCGGGCGCTTGGGGCCGGCGCGGTCGGGCGCGGTCCTAGCGCAGGGGGTCCGCGGAGGGAACCCTGTTCAGGGCCCTCCTGCGACGTCGGGTCAGGCGGCGCGCACCGCCTTGACAATCTTGTCCGCCGCGTCGGCGAGGTCGTTGGCCGCGATCACGTTCAGGCCGCTCTCGTTCAGGATGGCCTTGCCCTTGTCGACGTTGGTGCCTTCGAGACGGACCACCAGCGGCACCTGCAGGCCGGTCTCCTTCACCGCGGCGATCACGCCCTCCGCGATGATGTCGCAGCGCATGATGCCGCCGAAGATGTTGACCAGGATGCCCTTCACGTTCGGGTCGGCGGTGATGATCTTGAAGGCGGCGGTCACCTTCTCCTTGTTGGCCCCGCCGCCCACGTCGAGGAAGTTGGCGGGCTCCGCGCCGTACAGCTTGATGATGTCCATGGTGGCCATGGCCAGGCCGGCACCGTTGACCATGCAGCCGATCTCGCCGTCCAGCGAGATGTAGGCCAGGCCGTACTTGCTCGCCTCGATCTCCTTGTCGTCCTCTTCCGTGACGTCGCGGAGCTCCACGATCTCGGGGTGGCGGTACAGGGCGTTGCCGTCGAACGAGACCTTGGCGTCGAGCACGCGCAGGTGGCCGCCGTCGGGCTCGTCGGTGACGATCAGCGGATTCACCTCCAGCATGCTCATGTCGGTGGCGACGAAGGCCGCGTAGAGCTGGCCGAGGAGCTTGGCGCCCTCCTTGGCGAGCCCGCCCTCCAGCTTCAACGCCGCGGCCAGCGCCCGGCCGTGGTGGGGCATGACGCCCGTGGCCGGGTCGATCTGGATGGTGATGATGCGCTCGGGCGTGGAGTGGGCCACGTCCTCGATGTCCATGCCGCCCTCGGTGGAGGCGACCACGGCCACGCGGCTGGTCTCGCGGTCGACCAGCAGCGACAGGTAGAGCTCGCGGGCGATGTCGGACGCCTCCTCGATGTAGAGGCGGTTGACCTGCTTGCCCTTGGGACCGGTCTGGTGGGTGACCAGCACGCGGCCGAGCATCTCCTGGGCGTTGGTCTCCACCTCGTCGGCGCTCTTGGCGAGGCGCACGCCGCCCTTGGCTTCGGGGCCGAGGCCCTCGAACTTGCCCTTGCCGCGGCCGCCGGCGTGGATCTGGCTCTTCACCACGTAGAGCTTGGAGCCCAGGGTCTCCGCCGCCTTGCGCGCGTCGGCGGCCGTGGTCACCGCCTCGCCGCGCGAGACGGGGACGCCGAAGCCCTTCAGGACGGCCTTGGCCTGGTGCTCGTGTATGTTCATGGGGCGGCGGGTCCGGGAGGGCGGGAGAGGTCGCGCGCCTTCTAGCGGCGAGACCTCCGCCCCGGCAACCGCGCCGGCCTCAGCCGAAGAACAGCGTGAACATCAGCCGGCCTGGCAGGAAGGTGAGCGCGCCTGCGATGAGCAGGCCGCCGACGAACACCGACGTCATCATCCGCGCGTGCCGGCGCACCTGCTTCCTGCGGATGAAGGCGAGCCCCAGGGGCACGGCGACGGTGGTCCAGCCCGACAGGAAGTGGATGAAGCTGAGGTGGCCGCCGCCCTGGATCCAGAAGGAGCTCACGGCGGTGACCAGCATGCAGCCGCTCCAGGCGTACCCCAGCGTGCGGTGGGCGGCGGTGCCCTTCACGCCGATCAGCAGCGCCGTGCCGATCCCGAGCGCCGCGAACGCGCACGCCATGTGCAGGATCACGATCGGGTGCGTGCGCCACACCTGCGCCAGCAGCGCCAAGCGCGGGGCGTGCACATGCAGATGGGCGAGCTGCTCGCCCCAGTAGCTCCGCGCCCGCGGCCCGGCCGCGAGCGCCACGATCGCGGGCGGGACCAGCACGCCCGCGGCGATCCGCACGATGCGTCGGGCGGGCGGGCGCGGCAGGCGGAAGCGGGCGGCGGGGTTGGTGGGCAGGGCGGCTTGCGACATGGTCGGCGTTTCCGGAGAGAGCGGAGGGGCGGCGGCTCGGCCGTCCCGGTGGAGCCAGCGCTACCCTCGTGACGCAGACCGCGCCCGCCCCGATGCGTGACCGCCCACCGCCCGTTCGCGAGCCGCAGGACGGCGCCGTTCGCGCTTCGTGGACGGCGGGCATGGCGCGCCTGGCCGTCGTGTCCCTAGGCGTGGCGCTGTTCCTGACCTTGTCGGGCGCCTTCGGGCTGGAGTTCGCGCCCCTGTGGGAGCGGCTGGCCTACTGGCTGGGGCTGCTCCTGTTCGGCTCGGCGCTCAGCGTCGGAGGGCAGCAGTGGATGATGCGTCGGCCGAAAGGCGGCCCCCCCTGGCGCCTGGTCGTGCTCGCGCTGGTCCTGACCGCGGTCATGACGCCCGTGGTGTTCGTGGCGACCCGGCTGCTGTTCGGCGGAGGCTGGGGCTGGGGGGAGCTGGCGAGCTTCGCAGGTCCCGTGTTCGTGGTGTCGTCGGCCATGACGGTGCTGAACGTGCTGACGCTGCGGGCGCGCGAGGCGCGCGCCGCGGCGACCGCCCTGGCCGCCGCACCGTCGGCTCCGGCCGCGAGCGTTCCCGCGGCGGCCCGTTTCCGCGAGCGCCTGCCGCTTCGCCTTCGCGCGGCGGACATCCACGCGGTGCAGGCGGAGGACCATTACCTGCGCGTCCACACCGACCGCGGCTCCGACCTCGTGCTGATGCGCATGGCCGACGCCCTGGAGGAGCTCGACGGCGTCGAGGGCGCGCGCACACACCGCTCCTGGTGGGTGGCCCGCGACGCCGTCGCCGACGCCCGCCGTGGCGACGGCCGCGCCGTGCTGGTGCTGAAGAGCGGCGCGGAGGTCCCCGTCAGCCGCAGCTACGCCCCGGCCCTGCGCGAGGCGGGCTGGTTCTGAGGCCGTCAGCCCCGGCCGGTGGAGCCGAAGCCTCCGGCGCCGCGGACGGTCTCGTCCAGCGTCTCCACGTGGTCCCACACGGCGCGGCTGACGGGCGCGACCACCAGCTGCGCGATCCGCTCGCCACGCCGCACGGTGAAGGGCTCCGCGCCGTGGTTGACCAGGATCACGCCCACCTCGCCGCGGTAGTCGCCATCGATGGTGCCCGGGCTGTTGAGGCAGGTGACGCCGCTCTTCAACGCCAGCCCCGAGCGCGGCCGCACCTGCGCCTCGTGGTCGGGCGGCAAGGCGATCGCGAAGCCGGTGGGGACGAGCGCGCGGGCTCCGGGCGCGAGCGTCAGCGGCGCGTCCGCGGGCGTGGCGGCGCGCAGGTCGAGCCCGGCCGCGCCGTCGCTGGCGTAGGCGGGCGGCTCGAGTCCCTCGCCGTGCGGCAGGCGCAGCAGGCGCACGCGGATAGGCGGCGTGCTCACGCCGAAGCGCCCGGGCGGGCGGCGGCGGGCGGGTCGGCTATGGCCTCGGCGATGCGGGCGGCGAGCCTGCGGCCGACCTCCGCCTTGGGCAGGCGCGGCCAGCGCTCCACACCCTCGCGGGTGAGCAGGGAGACCGCGTTCTCCGGCCCGCCCATCACATCGCCGGTCACGAGGTTGGCCACGATCCAGTCGCAGCCCTTGCGGGCCAGCTTGCGCTGCGCGTTGCCCTCCAGCGTCTGCGTCTCGGCCGCGAAGCCCACCACCAGCCGCGGCCGGCGCGGGCCTGCGGCGGCGACTCGGGCCAGCACGTCCGGTGTCTCGGCCAGCTCCAAGGGCGGAGGCGCCTCGCCCGTCTTCTTGAGCTTGTGACGGAAGGCCTCGCGCGGGCGCCAGTCGCTGACCGCCGCCACCATCACGGCCGCATCGACGGGCAGGGCGGCGTCGCAGGCGGCCGCCATCTCGTCCGCCGTCTCCACCCACACGCGGTGGACGCCGGCGGGCGCGTCCAGCGCCACCGGACCGGACACCAGCGTCACCTCGGCCCCGAGCGCCGCCAGCGCCTGGGCCACCGCATAGCCCTGCCGGCCGCTCGAGCGGTTGGACAGGAAGCGCACGGGGTCGATCGGCTCCTGCGTGGGCCCGGCGGTGACCAGCACGCGCCGGCCGTCGAGCCGCGCATCGCCGTCGCCGGGCATGGCGCGGGGCAGGGAGGTCGGCGGCGGCATGGGGATGACGCTCCCCTCGGGCTGCCGCAGGCGCGCGAGCGCGGCTTGGAGGATGGCCTCCGGCTCGGCCATGCGCCCCGGCCCCCACTCGCCGCAGGCCATGCTCCCCTCGTCGGGGCCGACGAAGGCGACCCCGTCGGCCGCCAGCCGCTCGGCGTTGCGGCGCGTAGCCGGATGCAGCCACATGCGGACGTTCATGGCCGGCGCCATCAGCACGGGCTTGTCGGTGGCCAGGAGCGTGGTGGAGGCGAGGTCGTCGGCCAGGCCGTGCGCCGCCTTGGCCATAAGGTCGGCCGTGGCGGGCGCGACCACCACGAGGTCGGCGGAGCGGCTGAGCTCGATGTGACCCATCTCGGCCTCGTCGGTCAGCGACCACAGGTCGGCGTAGACCTTGTCGCCCGTGAGCGCCGACAGCGACAGCGGCGTCACGAACTCCGCGCCCGCGCGCGTCAGCACCGCCCGGACGGCCACGCCGCCGCGGGCGAACAGGCGCGCGAGCTCCAGCGCCTTGTAGGCCGCGATCCCGCCGCCCACGATCAGGAGCACCCGCCCGCCCGCGCCCGTCTCGGTCGTCATGCGCCGCGCTTAGCACGGGGCTGGACTCCGGGGCCAAGTTTCGCGTTATGTTCTCTTCGGGAGCTGCAGGGAGCATGGGCATGGGCAAGGCGGGATGGCTGGCGCTGGGCTGCGCCGGCGCGGTGGCGCTCGCGGGCGCGCTGTCGGGATGTGATCGGGGCGCCTCGGCGCCGTCGCGAGCGCAGCGGGACGAGGGCGGCGGCCGCTCGTCCTACGCGTCGCGCGGTTCGTCGTCCGAGGCCGGCGGTGCGCGCTCGGGCGACAGCCGCGACGAGGGCGGTTCGGGCGGCGGCTACGGCGGCGGCCGCTCCTACGGTGCGTCCGGCGGCGGCGAGGACCGCCCGCGCGAGGAGACGCCGCTGTTCCACGGCAAGCCCATGTGGGCCGACAACCGCCGCCACACGGCCAAGGAGAACGCCGAGTACCAGTGCGACAAGCACGGCGGCGACATCGGCTCCAAGTCGCTCGACGACTGCCTGACCAAGGTGCACGCCTTTGTCGACGACCCGCCGCAGGGCGCCGAGGTGGTCACGCGCGTGCGCAACGGCGACCGGCTGCTCTACGACGCCAAGGGCAACATGTTCGCGGTGGCGCGCAAGGACGGCGCGCCGCGCACCTTCTTCAAGCCGCGCGAGGGCGCCGACTACTGGCGCGAGCAGAAGGACGAGGCGCAGAGCGGCCGGCGCGGCGGCTCCGGCCGGGGTGACGAGGGGACGGGATCGGGCGGCGGCGACGACTAAGCCGTCGCGGGCGCAACGGCTTCTTTACGCGGGGCGGGTCACGTGGGCGCGCCCCGGAGCCGCGCCGACCCCGTGTTCAATCTCGACCCCAAGATCCTGGCGCGGCTCGGTCCCGAGCTCGCCCGCGTGATCGTGTTCGACCCGCAGCCCGCAGCCGCCAAGCTGGTGGGCGAGCTCCTGAAGGACGTCGGCGCGCGACAGATCGTCTACGCGCCCGACACGGCGGGCGGCCTGGAGCTGATCGCCCACGTCGATCCCCAGCTGATCTTCACCGAGATGTCGGGCGCGGGCTTCGACGGGGCCGACCTCACCGCGCGCCTGCGCCGCTCCACCCTGCCCGCGCGCCAGGTCCCGGTGATCGTGGTCAGCGGCGAGGCGACGGTGGAGAGCATCAAGTCCGCGCGCGACTCCGGCGCGCACGAATTCCTGCGCAAGCCCTACGCCGCCCGGGACCTCCACCGCCGTGTGGAGAACGTGATCCTGAACCCGCGCCTGTGGATCGAGGCGAAGGTCTACGTCGGACCCGACCGCCGCAGGTTCAACTCGGGCGAGTTCAAGGGCGCGCGGCGGCGCAAGGCGGACGAGGCGCCCACCTCGGCGGAGATGCTGGCCGCGACGGGCTGACCGGCCTCGGCCTCCTCGCCGCCGGTCTCCTCGTCGACGACGTTGAGACGCTCGCGCATCTCCTTGCCGCTGCGGAAGAACGGGGCCGCCTTGCCGGGCACCGACACCTCTTCGCCCGTGCGGGGATTACGCCCGGCCCGCGCCGGCCGCGCGCGCACCGAGAAGGCGCCGAAGCCGCGCAGCTCCACCCGCCGGCCGCCCGCGAGCGCCTCGGTGATGCAGTCGAGCACGCGCGCGACCACGCGCTCGGCCTCGCCACGCGAAAGGTGCGGATTCTCAGCCGCGAGTTTGGCGATGAGCTGGGATTTGATCATGGAATGTCGACTGCGCGACATTGCGGGAGCCGCCGCCTCTCCGCAAGGTCCGCCGAACTTGTTCGTCGGTCAAGGCGTCGAGCGGATCGTCGCGGCCCTGCTCGCCGCGCCGTGGCGGAGCGCCGCCCCGCTCTCTACATCGGGCGCCATGGCCTATCGTGTGGAACATCGCATCGGCGTCGCCGCGCCGCCCGAGGTGATCTGGGAGGTCCTCGCCGACCTGCCCGGCTGGACCGCCTGGAACCCGCTCTACGCCCGGGCGGAGGGGCGGCTGCTGATCGACGCCAAGCTCACGCTCGAGCAGAGGCTGGCGGGCGAGGCCCCGCGCCTGATCGAGGCGCAGGTGATCGACTGGGTGCCCAACAGCCAGATCCACTGGCGCGAGACGGGCTTCCTGCGCTCCGCGACACGCTACCTCGAGATCGAGAAGCTGACGGAGGAGGGCTGCATCTTCTCCAACGGCGTGATGGTGGACGGGGCGCTCGCCCGCTACGCCACGCGGCGCGGCAAGGCGCGGCTGCGCGCGGGCTTCGCCGCCATGGGCGAGGCGATGAAGGCGCGCGCCGAGGCGGTCTGGGCCGAGCGGCGTGAGCCGGCCGCGCGCGTCTCGGCGTGATCGACGACCTCTACAGCGCGCGCCTGCTGCAACTCGCCGCCGACCTCCCACGCCTGGGCCGCCTCGCCGCGCCGGATGCGCGCGCCGAACGCACCGCCAAGCTGTGCGGATCGCGCGTGGCGGTCGAGGTGAACGTCGCCGATGGCGCTGTGACCGACTTCGCGCAGGAGGTGCAGGCCTGCGCGCTGGGCCAGGCGTCGGCCGCCGTGCTCGGCGACGCCGTAATCGGCGCGCGCGTGGAGGAGTTGGAGGCCGCGCGCGACGCGTTGCGCGCCATGCTCAAGGAGGGCGCGCCGCCGCCGGACGGCCGCTTCGCCACCCTGGCCGCGCTCGCGCCCGTGCGCGAGTACCCCGCCCGTCACGCCTCGACGATGCTGGCGTTCGAGGCCGCCGCCGCCGCCGCGCGCGAGGCGCACGAGCGTCGTGCGGTCGCGCCGGCGGCTTGACCCCGTGTACGCGCAAGCCGTCCGCGCAGGCTTGCGCGTCTATAAGGCGACGCTCTCGCCCGTGCTCGGCCCCGCCTGCCGCTTCGCCCCCTCCTGCAGCGAGTACGCGGCGGAGGCGCTGATCGCGCACGGTCCGTGGCGGGGCGGCGCACTGGCGGTGCGGCGCTTCTGTCGTTGCCGACCGGGGGGCGCCTCGGGGTATGACCCCGTGCCGCCGCCCTCGTCTTGAAGGAACGGGCGGCCGAGTTCACGTGTGACGCATGACGATCCAGATCACCTTCCCCGACGGCGCGAAGCGGGACTACGCGCCCGGGACCACGCCGCGCGACGTGGCCCAGAGCCTGTCGCCGTCGCTCGCCAAGAAGGCCGTGATCGCCAAGGTCGACGGCGCCTTCTTCGACTACGACCGCCCGCTGGAGGACCACGCGCGGCTGGAGTTCCTGATGCGCGACGACCCGGCCGTGCTGGAGGTGATCCGCCACGACGCCAGCCACGTCATGGCCGAGGCGGTGCAGGAGCTGTTCCCCGGCACGCAGGTGACCATCGGCCCCGCGATCGAGGACGGGTTCTACTACGACTTCGCTCGCGACACGCCCTTCAGCCTCGACGACCTGCCGCGCATCGAGGCCAAGATGCACGAGATCGTGCAGCGGGGTGAGCGCATCACCCGCGAGGTCATGCCCCGCGACGCCGCCATCGCCGAGTTCGAGCGCATGGGCGAGCACTACAAAGCCGAGATCATCCGCGACCTGCCCGAGGACCAGACCATCACGGTCTACCACCAGGGCGCGTGGAAGGACCTGTGCCGCGGGCCGCACCTCCCCTCCACGCGCTTCGTGGGCAAGGCGTTCAAGCTGACCAAGCTCGCCGGCGCCTACTGGCGCGGCGATCACAACAACGCCCAGCTGCAGCGCATCTACGGCACCGCCTGGGCGACCGAGGACGACCTCAAGGCCTACCTGCACCGCGTGGAGGAGGCCGAGCGGCGCGACCACCGCAAGATCGGCAAGGCCATGGACCTCTTCCACATGCAGGAGGAGGGCCGGGGCATGGTGTTCTGGCACACCAAGGGCTGGCGGCTCTGGCGCACGCTGGAGGCCTACATGCGTCGTCGGCTCGACGAGGCTGGCTACCGCGAGGTGAAGACGCCGCAAGTGCTCGACCGCGCCTTCTGGGAGGCCTCGGGCCACTGGGAGAAGTACCGGCCCAACATGTTCGTCTGCGAGACGGTGGAGGGCGAGGAGCTCTCCCTGAAGCCGATGAACTGCCCCGGCCACGTGCAGATCTTCAACTGGGGGCAGAAGAGCTACCGCGACCTGCCGCTCCGCATGGCCGAGTTCGGCGCCTGCCACCGCTACGAGCCCTCCGGCGCGTTGCACGGCCTGATGCGGGTGCGCGGCTTCACCCAGGACGACGCGCACATCTTCTGCCGCGAGGACCAGATCGTGGAGGAGACGGCGCGCTTCGTGGAGCTGACGCGCTCCATTCACGGCGACCTGGGGCTCGACACGCACCGCGTCGACCTCGCCACCCGGCCGGAGCTGCGCGCGGGCAGCGATGCGTTCTGGGACAAGTCGGAGGCCATGCTGGGCGAGGCTGCGCGCCTGGCCGGGGTGGAGCCGCAGATCGCCGAGGGCGACGGCGCCTTCTACGCGCCCAAGCTCGATTTCATCGTCAAGGACGCGATCGGCCGCGAGTGGACCTGCGGCACGCTGCAGCTCGACTACGTGCTGCCCGAGCGGCTGGGCGCCGAGTACGTGGCGGAGGACGGCTCCAAGCAGCGGCCGGTGATGCTGCACCGGGCCATCCTCGGCTCGTTCGAGCGCTTCATCGGCATCCTGATCGAGAACTACGCGGGAGCGTTCCCGCTGTGGCTCGCGCCCGTCCAGGTGGTGGTGGCAACGATCACCCACGACGCCGACGGCTACGCCCGCGAGGTCGTGCGCGAACTGGAGGCGCAGGGCCTGCGCGTGGAGCTCGACGTCCGCAACGAGAAGATCAACTACAAGGTGCGCGAGCACTCCCTGGCCAAGGTGCCCGTGCTCGCGGTGGTGGGCCGGCGCGAGGCGGAGGAGCGCAAGCTGGCGCTTCGCCGGCTCGGCTCCGATCGCCAGCAGATCATCGCCCTGGACGAGGCGGCGGCCATGCTGCGGGCGGAGGCGCTCGCCCCCGACCTCGCCCGCGCCGCCGGGGAGCCGCTGTCGCTGGCCGCGGAGTGATCGCCGCCGTCCGCCCGGTCGACCTCGCCGGTGCGACCCGCCCGGGTGGACCGTCGCCCGAGGTCAGCGTGATCATGGTGGTCTACCGCACCGGGCCGGCCCTGGAGCAGAGCCTCGCGCGCGTGCTGGCCGACCCGCACGTCGACGAGTTCGTGCTGGTGGACAACGGCTCCACGCCCGAGGAGACGGCGTGGCTGGACTCGGCCGCCGCCCGCGACGCTCGCGTGACCCTGCTGCGCGGACAGGAGAACGTGGGCTTCGCCCGCGGCGCCAACATGGGCGCGGAGGCCGCCCACGGCCGCGTGCTCGTGTTCCTGAACCCCGACGCCTTCCTCCGGCCCGGCTGCCTGCCGGCCCTGCGCGACACCCTGGAGGACTCGACCCTGCCGAGGCTCGTGGGCGCGCGCGTGCTGGATCAGGACGGGCGCGAGCAGCGCGGCGCGCGGCGCGGCGAGGTGACGCCCGTCACCACGCTCCTGAGCCTGACGCGCCTCGCCGCCCTGCCCGGCTTCCGCCGCTTCGAGGTGCATCACGAAGCGGACGCCCTGCCCGACCGGCCGATTCCGACGCCCACGGTCTCGGGCGCCTGCTTCGCCATGCGCGCCGCCGAGTTCGCGCGCCTGGGCGGCTTCGACACCGGGTTCTTTCTCCACGTGGAGGATGTCGACCTGTGCTGGCGGGTGCGCCAGGCGGGCGGCGAGGTGCTGTTCCAGCCGCGGGCGGAAGTGACCCACCTGGGCTCCACCAGCCGCACGCATCCCGTCCGCGTGGAGTTCCACAAGGGCGTCGGCCTCGCCCGCTACTTCCGCAAGCGCGCGGACACGGCGCAGCGGCGCGTGCTGGCCGTGGCGCTGACGCCGGCCATCATCGGCGTCTCGGTGCTGCGGCCGCTGCTGCGGCGCGCGCGGGGCCGGGGCTGGCTGAGGTGACGCGAAGTTCACTGGCGCCGCCCTGCGACGCGCCCCACGTTCCGCCCGCGGGGAGCCGATCCCCTCCTCTGGAGACTTTCACATGAAGCGCCTCGCCCTGCTCGCCGCCGCCGTCATGGCCGCGACCTCCGTCACCACCGGCGCGGCGCAGGCCGGCTGCCTGGGCGGGGCCGTGGTGGGCGGCGTCGGCGGCCACTTCGCCGGCCATCATCCGATCCTCGGCGCGGCCGCCGGCTGCGCCGTGGGCCACCACCTCGCCGTGCAGAAGAAGCGCGAGCGCATGGCCGCGCGCCGCAGCTACCGCTAGGGCCTCAGGCGACCGGCGTCGGGAAGCCGCCCACGCGCTGCACGGCGCCGGGCGTGGGCTTGCCGAGCCGGTCGCCGATCCAGTGCGCCGTGTCGATCAGGGCGGCGAGGTCCAGTCCCGTCTCGATCCCGGCGCGCTCCAGCATGTAGACGAGGTCTTCGGTGGCCACGTTGCCCGTCGCGCCCGGCGCGAACGGGCAGCCCCCGATGCCGCCGCACGAGGCGTCCAGCACCTGCGCCCCGGCCTCCACGGCCGCGTAGGCGTTGGCGAGGGCCGACCGGCGGGTGTCGTGGAAGTGCAGGCGCAGGCGCGCGTCGGGGCAGGCGTCGCGCACGGCCTCGACCCGGCGGCGAACCGTCCACGGGTCGGCCACGCCGATCGTGTCCGCCAGCGCGATCTCCGCGACGCCGGCGGAGGCCATCTCGCGGGCGATTCCCACCACCCGGTCGAGCGGCACCTCGCCCTCGAACGGGCAGCCGAATGCGACGGAGATGACCGCCGACACGGGCGGGCCCTCGTGGCGCGCGCGGGCGGCGACGGCGTGCATGGCGGCGACCTGCTCGGCCGTGTCGGCGCCCTGGTTCCGCGCGCCGAAGGTGTCGGTGGCGCAGACCACCACGTTGGCCTCGTCGCAGCCCGCCGCCACGCACCGCTCCCAGCCGCGCAGGTTCAGCACGAGCCCGATGCGCGAGCGGCCGGGCGTGGGCGGCAGGGCGGCCATGATCTCCTCGGCCCCCGCCATCTGCGGCACGCGCGCCGGGTTGACGAAGCTCACCGCCTCGATCCGCCGCACGCCCGCCGCCTCCAGCCGCGCGATGAACGCCAGCCGCTCGGAGACGGGCAGCACGACCGCCTCGTTCTGCAGCCCGTCGCGCGGGCCGACCTCGACGATCTCGACGCGGGACGGGGTCATGGGGCGGCTCCCGGGACGGCTGGAGGGTCTGCGCGCCACAGGGTGAGGACGACGCGGCGGCCGTCCGAGTAGTCGTATCCCGCCACCCGCGCCACGGCGCGCGCGGGCCGGCCGCGGGCCGCCAGCGCGGCGCGGAACGCCGGCTCGACGCGCCCCTCCACCCACGCCGGCCGGCCCTCCTCCACGGCGTGGGCGACGGCGACCGGGTCCGCCAGCTCCGTCGCCGTGCCGAGCAGGAACACCAGCGACGGCTCGGCGTAGCCGGCGACCGCCACGGGCCCGGGCGTCAGTCCGCCCCGGGGATCGAGCCCCGCCCCCGCCAGCGCGCGCGCCGCCCGCTGCGACACCCACAGGGCGTCGAGCCGGGGCAGCACCGCGCCCGCGAGCGTCATGTGCGCCGCCACGCCGAGCGCGAGGGCGCCCGCGGCTCCCGCGATGGGGCGGCG